>JAICSK010000089.1 GCA_025936915.1 Nocardioides sp. | reverse complement strand
CAACGGCGTGGTGCTCTTCCACGAGCAGGTGATCGAGATGATCGCGTGCTTCGGCGGGGTCTCCAACGCCGAGGCCGACGAGAAGCGCCGGGCGCTCGGCGACGTCGCGGGGATGGCCGAGACCAAGCTCTGGTTCTTCCCCGCCGCCCTCGGCCGCGGGTACTCCCTGCCCGTGGTCGAGGCGATCTGGAAGGTGATCGAGGCGTTCGCGTCGTTCGGCTTCTGCAAGGCCCACGCCGCGGCGTTCGCCCTGCCGACCTACCAGTCGGCCTGGCTCAAGGCCCACTACCCGGCGCACTTCCTGGCCGGCGTGCTCACCCACGACCCCGGGATGTACCCCAAGCGGCTGATCCTCGAGGACGCCCGCCAGTGCGGCATCGCGATCCTCGGCCTCGACGTGAACGCGTCGGAGAAGGAGTACGTCGTGGAGCGGATGTCGTCGCTCGACGAGCCGCCCCCGATCGTGCTCGGCCAGACCTCGCGCCCCGACCCGACCGAGCGCGGGTGGCCCGACGGTCGGGCCTGGGGCATCCGGCTGGCGCTGGCCGAGGTCAAGGGCATCAACGCCGGCGAGGTCGAGCGCATCGTCGCGGCCCGGCCCTACCACTCCCTGACCGACTTCTGGCACCGCGCCCAGGTCTCGCGCCCGATCGCCGAGCGGCTGGTGCTGGCCGGGGCGTTCGACTCCGTCTACGGCCTCGGGTCCACCGTGGGAGCACCCGGGGGAGGCGTCCGTCGTCGCACCAGGATCACCCGGCGCGACCTCCTGCTCCAGGTCGCCGAGCTCGACCGGCACGCGCGGGCGATCCAGCGCGCCGGCCGGGCCCGTGGCCTGGCGGCGGGAAGGCGAGGGGGTACGCCGCAGCCACGGCCCGCCGACGTCCGGGTCGAGGAGGCCGCCGCCCGCACCAGCACCGACCCGGGGGCCCGCGAGAGCTCGGTCCCGCTCGAGCGTCATCCGCTGGCCACCCAGGGCGTGTGGGCCAAGGCGGCCGCCCAGTCCCGCGCCGCCGCCGACCCGCGCCCGGTCACCTCGGTCCAGCTGACCCTCGACCTCGGCGACGAGCCGCAGGAGCGGGTCAGCGGCCTGCCCGAGATGACGGCCGAGGAGCGGATGCGCGCCGAGCTGGAGATCCTCGGTCTCGACGCCAGCCGCCATGTCGTCGACACCTATGCCGAGTTCCTCGACGCCCTCGGCGCGGTGCGGAGCCAGGACCTGCTCCGCCAGCGCAGCCGGTCCGAGATCCTGGTCGCCGGGGTCAAGGTCGCCACCCAGACCCCTCCGGTCCGGTCCGGCCGGCGCGTGGTGTTCCTGACCCTCGACGACGGCACCGGCCCGGTCGACGCGACGTTCTTCGAGGACGCCCAGGGTCCCTACGCCGCCACCGTGTTCGGCTCCTGGCTGCTGGTGGTCCGCGGTGAGGTACGCCGCACCGGTCACCGCGGGATCTCCCTGCGCGCCACCGGTGCCTGGCCGCTGGCCGATCTCTTCGGGCTCTGGGAGCGCGAGGGTATCGACGCGGTGCGGGTCCACCTGGCCGTGGTGCCGGAGTTCGAGGAGGTCGTCCAGCATCGGGTGCTGGTGCACTCCAGCGGCTTCCAGATGTCGCCGTACGCCGACGTCAAGCCGCCTGGCGAGGCGGTCAAGGACGTTGCCCGCAAGCTGTGGCACCGCAGTCCCGGGAGCCCGGGATGACCCACCAGACGCGCTCCACCCCACGGTCACTCGGGGCTTGGTCTCGACGCGCCGTTGCGACCTCGCGAGCTCGGTCACAGGCTTGCTCGACCTGCCTTCCCGCGCCAGGCACTCCTGCGTCGTGCCCGGCTAGGGTCGGCACATGGCGAACGAGCCCGCCGGCCGGGGCAGCACCCGCACCGCCGTGGTCTGGTCCGGCCTCGAGCCCGTGCTCGGTCGAGGGTCGGCCGAGTCGCGCGACGTCCTCGACATCGGCGGCGGGACCGGCGGCCTCGCGGTCCGGGTCGGCCTGCTCGGCCACCGGGTCACCGTGGTCGACCCCAGCCCCGACGCCTTGGCCGCGCTCGACCGCCGGGCGCGTGAGCACGACGTCCGGGTCGCCGGCCGGCAGGGCGACCTGTCCAGCCTGCTCGACGTCGTCGGTCCCGACAGCGCCGACGTCGTGCTGTGCCACGGGGTCCTCGAGGTCGTCGACGATCCGGCGGCCGCGCTGGCGACCCTGGCCCGGGTGCTACGTCCCGGAGGAGTGCTCAGCCTGCTGGTCGCCCAGCGTCATGCCGCCGTCGTCGCCCGCGCGATGGCCGGCCACTTCCAGCAGGCGCTGGCGATGCTCGCCCCGGAGCAGCCGGTCGCGGCGGCCGGGCGCACCGGCCGCCGCTACACCCACGACGAGCTCACCGCCCTGGTCGGCGACGCCGGTCTCACCGTCGACACCGTGCACGCGATCCGGGTGTTCACCGACCTGGTCCCCGGGTCGCTGCTCGATCTCGAGCCGGGTGCCTCGGCAGCCCTGGTCGAGCTGGAGCACGCCGTGGCCGACCGTCCGGAGTACCTCCCGCTGGCCACCCAGCTCCACCTGCTCGCCCACCGTCCCTGACCCGGGTCGCGGGTGTGGACGGTTCATCACGCTGAGCAGGCGAACCCGCCCTTGGCCAGGTGAACTCCGCTGGCCATGTTCCGATTCGACCACTCAGCGTGATGAACCGCCCGAGCCCGAGCTCCGGCCCGAGCCCCGGCCCCGCGGAGCCCGGCGATGACCGAGACGCCGATCCTCCACGTCGACATGGATGCGTTCTACGCCAGCGTCGCCGTCCGCGACCGACCCGAGCTGCAGGGCCTGCCGGTGATCGTCGGTGGGGGGTACCGCGGCGTCGTGCTGTCGGCCGACTACCTCGCCCGCCGGACCGGCGTCCGCTCCGGGATGCCGATGACCCGCGCTCGGCGGATGTGTCCGGCCGCCGAGGTGGTCGCGCCCGACTTCGACACGTTCACCACGGTCTCGGCCTCGGTGATGGAGACCTTCCGCCGGATCACCCCGCTGGTCGAGGTGCTCTCCCTCGACGAGGCGTTCCTCGACATCCGCGGGTCGACCCGACGGCTCGGTACGCCGGTCGAGATCGCCGAGCACCTGCGCGCCACGATCCACGACGAGCAGGGCATCACCTGCTCGGTGGGCGTGGCCGCGTCGGTGACGATGGCGAAGATGGCCAGCCGCTGGGCCAAGCCCGACGGGGTGTTCGTCTGTACGCCGTCGTCGGTGACCAGGCTGCTCCACCCGCTCGACGTCGGCGAGCTGTACGGCGTGGGGGAGAAGACCACCGAGCTGCTCCACCGGCTCGGACTGATCACGATCGGCGACGTGGCGCACACCCCGGTCCGCACCCTCCAGCGGGCGGTCGGCGACCATCTCGGCCGTCACCTCCACGACCTCGCCTGGGGCATCGACGACCGGCAGGTCGTCGCCCGCAACGCCAGCTCCTTCACCTACCTCGGCGAGCCCGACAAGTCGATGGGCGCCAGCGAGACCTTCGGCCACGACACCGACGACCGCGCGGTGATCGTCCGCGAGCTGCTCCGCCTCACCGACCGGGTCACCACGCGGATGCGGGTCGCCGGGGTGGCCGGCCGCACCGTCACGATCACCGTCCGGTTCGCCGACTTCACCACGATCACCCGGTCGCGCACCCTGGCCGAGGCGACCGACGTCACCCAGGAGGTCTTCCGCGAGGCGGTCCGGTCGTACGACGCTCTGGGACTGCAGCGGGCCCGCATCCGGCTGGTGGGGGTCCGGCTCGAGGGCCTCGTGCCGCGCGAGCGGGTCCATCGACAGCTGGTGCTCGGTCAACGCGACCGCGGCTGGTCCGACGCCGACCGCGCGGCCGACCGGGTGGTCCGCAGGTTCGGCGCCGACGCCGTCCGGCCGGCCAGCCTGCTCACCTGACGGCCGCCCTACGGGTTGCCCACGAGCCCACGCAGGGATCCACGCATGAGACAGCCGCCCCAGGGCACTGAGAGATAGTCACAATTTCATCCGGCTGGCTACCGGATGCCCAGGCGGCTGCTTACACTGGCCATGAGGCCGTCACCATGCGAGGGGAGGTTCCCGTGCCGCTCTCCGAGGAAGAGCTTCGAGCGCTGCAGCAGATGGAACGCGCCCTCGTCCAGGAGGATCCCAAGCTCGCCTCGACCCTTCGCGGCACCAACCTCCGGCGCGCCGCCCAGCGCCGGGCGATCCTCTCCGGCATCTGCTTCCTGGCCGGCATCGGCGTGCTGATGGCCGGTGCGATCGGCCGGATCACTCTGGTCGGCGTCCTCGGCTTCGTGATCATGCTCGCGTCGGCCACGATCGGCCTCGCCGCCATCCGTGGCGGCTCCACGCCGCACAAGTCCGCCGTCCGCGGTGGCCCGCAGTCCGGGTCGATGATCGACCGCTTCGGCGCTCCGTGGCGACGTCGTCACGACGAAGGCGCCTGACCCTCACCGTTCCCCGAGCCCCGGACCCGCCGGGGCTCTTCTGCGTTCTGCGGACGAACGCGGTCAGCCGACGTGGTCGACGACGCCGCCGGCACTGACGGACTCGGGCTCCCGATCGAGCTCGGCACGCGCCGCGGCCCGGTGTCCGCCGAACAGCGACCGCGGGAACCACTGCACCCTTCGCAGACTGCTGCGGGTCGACCCGTGCTGGAGTGCTGCGATGCAGGCCTCGACGTCCTCGGCGAGCAGGCCCGGTGGGTCGTCGGCGTACCTCGCGTAGCGCACGCGTTCGACGAGCAGCACGATCCGGTCGAGGGCGCCTTCGGCACGTGGGTCAAGCCCACGCCCGCGCGGCGGTCGCACCAGGGGCGCGCCGTCGGGCTCGGGTCCGAACCATGCCGACAACAGGTAGCCGGTCTCGTGCGGTGACCTGCTCACCGGCCAGGCGACGCCCAGGTCGACGGCCGTGTCACGCAGCTCGAGCCAGGCGTCCTCCGCCCCGCCCTCGAGACGCCGGCGGCGCCGACGGCGACGGACGACGCCGGGGATGAAGCAGACGGCCACGAGCACGGCGAGCACGAGCACCACGAGCACGACTGTGGTCCAGGGGAAGTGGGAGCTGGACGTCCCGGTCGAGTCGACGTTCTTGTCGTGCACCTTCGAGGCGGAGGCGCTGGCCGGGTCGGTGGTCAATCGACCACCACCGGACGGGCCGGTGTTCTTGGGGTTGTGCGGCTTGACCACCGCGGCTGTGGTGTACGTCGGTGCCGCACCGGTGCGCACTGCCGGCGTCGGCTCGAACTTCACCCACCCCGAGCCACGGAAGTAGACCTCGGGCCAGGCGTGCATGTCGTGGGAGCTGAAGACGTAGGTGCCCTTGCCGGTCTTCTGCGGGCTGAGGAAGCCGACCGCCACCCGTGCCGGGATGTGCAGCGTCCGCGCCATCACCGCGAACGCCGACGCGAACTGCTCGCAGTAGCCCACGCGGCCGCCCTTGGCGGGGGCCAGGAACCGCATCAGCGCGTCGCTGCCGTCGCCCGCCGGCGTCTTCAGGCTGTAGCGGAAGTTCGTGCGGAACCAGTCCTGCAGCCGGACGAGCTGCTCGAACCGGGAGTGCGAGCCCTTCGTCACCTGCTCCGCGAGCTGGCCGACGTACTTCGGCAGGGTCGTCGGCAACGCGGTGTACTGCTGCTGCAGCTGCAGGGGCGCGGTCAACGAGTTGATCATCTCGAAGTTGGAGTACTGCGGCTTGTCCGCCACCAGGTTCCACGTCAGGCCGGCGGTGTTGGTCGAGTCGTTCGACGCGAGGAAGTCCATCGTCGTGCCGTCCCAGTGCCAGTCGCCGGGCGCCGTGACGCTCGAGGCCGGGAACATGGTGGGCAGCCACCGCGAGTCGAAGCCCGTCGTCGCCGTGATCGTGTAGTTGTGCGGATCGGTCGGGACGCTGCCGGAGAGTCCCTGCTCGGAGTAGGGCAGCAGGCCGTTGGCGGTCTGGCCCGGGATGATGGCGCGGTCGCCGCTTGTCCACTCCACGCCGTTGAACACGGTGAGCACCCCGAGCCGCAGGTACGACGGGTCGGGGTCGTCTGTCTTCACGGTCAGCAGCGGGATGTCGCGCCCTTGGTGCAGGTTGCGGCGCATGTCGACGATCGGGTTGACCACCTTGATCCCGTTGCCGTTCCCTCCGGGGCCGAAGAGACCGAGCCCGTCCAGATGCAGGGTCGGGATCACGATCGGCAGGAAGACCGCCAGGACCACCGAGGCCGCGCCGACCGTCGATGCGCTGGTCTTGCTGGCCCCGGTGCGGACACCGAACCCGTTGGGGTCGGAGGCCTTACCCGATCCGCCGAGCGGACGGCCCCACCGGGTGATGTGCGCCGACTCGTGCAGGAACATCATCACCAGGAAGCCGGCTGCCGCGAGCAGGAACACGATCTTGGAGACGCCGTTGCCGATCACGCTGATCGGCACGCAGTAGACCGCGAGCAACGCAAGCCCGGCCAGCGGCACCCGGCGCAGCCAGCACGCGAGCACGTCGACCGCGACCAGGGCCAGGGCGCCGCAGGGGATCAGGAGCGGCGCGATGCTGGGCACCGTCTGCGGGATGGGCGCGGTGTACGTCTGGGCGCTCAACCAACCGTCGCCGACCCGCGTGGCCAGGGCCTGGGTGCTCGAGAACGGGTGGAACGGCGAGCCGCCGAGCATCAACCAGACCAGCGCGGCCACGACGAGCACGTGGATCAGGACTCCCAGCCGGCGGGGGACCGGTGCCGCCCGCAGGAGCGCCCCGGCCACCGGTACGACGATCGCGACGAACATCAGCGGGCCGAGGAACCGACCCCACAGGTCGCTGAAGCCCTGCCAGGACAGCATCGTGAACCAGGTCGTGGCGGCGGCCACCAACGCCAGCGGCAGGTCGCGACGCGCGTCCGCCGACATTCCACTCATCGGTCCCGCCTCCACGCGATGCCGGTCATCGCGACCCCTGGGCCATCGGTCTGATCTGGTCGGCGGCCGCGCCGGACCGGGCGGCGTGCGCGCTGGTCCGGCCGAGGTCCTGCCACACCAGGTCGAGTCGGTCGCGTGGTCGCAGCGTGACGGCGCGCCAGCCCTGACGGACGAGCAGCGGGCGGGCCGAGTTGGGGACGGACCCGAGGCCGGCACCGCTGCCCGGCGCCCAGGCCGACACGTCGAGCGCGAGTGCGAGGGCGGTGCCGGCGTGGTGGTGCATCCGACGCAGCATCGGTCCGTCGGCCTCGGTGATGGCTCCGATCACGGCGAGCAGCAGTCCGCCGTGCGTCGACTCGGCCAGCCACCCGGTGTCGATCCGGGTGTTGGTGACCGGTTGTACGACGGCCAGCGCCTCGAGCATCGCCCGGGTGTTCAGCTCGGGGTCGCGGGTGTGCCAGGTGGTGCTCAGGTCGTCGCCGGACGACGTGACCAGCCGGACCGTGAAGCCGCGCTGACCCAGGTGCACCGCGATCGATGCGGCGGCGGACACGGCGGCCTCGAGCGACGAGGCGATGCCTTGACCCTGATGGGCCGACATCCGGTTGTCGACGAAGAGCGTGGCCCGCGACTGCCAGGGCTGCTCCTCGCGGCGCACCATCAGCTCGCCCACCCGAGCCGAGCTGCGCCAGTGCACCCGGCGCAGGTCGTCACCGCGGCGGTACTCGCGGACGGTGACGTCCTCGGCGCTGCCGATCGCGAACGCCCGCGGCCGGTTGTCGCCCGAGCCGGTCCAGGCGCCGCCGAGCGGGATCGGCGGCAGCGGAACGGTGCGCGGGGTGACCGTCAGGGTGGAGGTGCTACGGAAGGAGCGGCCGAGCTCGACCAGGCCGAACGGGTCGCTCACCCGCACGCTCATCGGGCCGATCTCGTAGCGGCCGCGCACGTCGGAGCGCACCTGGTAGGTCGCGTGCCGGCGCCAGCCGTGCCCGATCCCGTCGAGCACGAACCGCGGCCGGGTGCCCAGCACGTAGGGGACGTGGTCCTCCAGCATCAGCACGCCGGACGGCGTACGGCCCTCGTTGGTCATGGTCAGCTGGACCGTCGACGGCTGCCCGGCCGTCACGGTCTGCGGACCGACGCTGCGCACCAGGGCCAGCCGGTAGCGGCTCCGCCCGAGCGTGACCGCGGTGATCAGCGGCATCGCGGCGATGAGCACGCCGACCCGGGTCAGGCTCGACTGGCCGAGGAGGATCGCACAGACGACGGCGGTGATGCCCGCAGCCAGGAACGCCCGCCCGCGGACGGTCAGACCGGAGAGGGCTTCACGCACGGGTCCCCTCGGGGACCGGCACCGAGCTGACGATGCTCTCGAGGATGCTCTGGGTCGTGCGCCCGCCCATCGCCGCCTCCACGCTGGGGAGCAGCCGGTGGGTGAGCACCGACGACGCCAGCCCGAGCACGTCGTCGGGCAGCACGTAGTCGCGGCCCTGGATCGCGGCGGACGCCTTGGCCGCGCGCACCAGGTGCAGCGACGCGCGTGGCGACGCACCCAGGGCCAGCTCGGAGGAACGACGGGAGGCCCCGGTCAGCGCGACGGTGTAGCGCTGGACCGCCTGCGAGACGTGCACCTGGGTCACGATCTCGATCAGCTTGCGGATCTCGACCGCGTCGGTGACGGGCTCGAGGTCCTCCAACGGGCTGCTCATGGTGTGCGAGTCGAGCATGGCGATCTCGGCGGCCTCGACCGGATAGCCCACCGACAGCCGCACCATGAACCGGTCACGCTGGGCCTCGGGCAGGGCGTAGGTGCCCTCCATCTCGATCGGGTTCTGGGTGGCGATCACCATGAACGGCGCCTCGAGGGAGTAGGTCGTGTTGTCGACGGTGACCTGTCGCTCCTCCATGCACTCCAGCAGCGCGGACTGGGTCTTGGGCGAGGCGCGGTTGATCTCGTCACCGACCACGATGTTGGCGAACACGCCTCCCGGGCGGAACTCGAACTCGCGCGACTCCTGGTTGTAGACGGAGACGCCCGTGACGTCGGAGGGCAGCAGGTCGGGGGTGAACTGGATGCGCCGCACCGAGCAGTCGATGCTGCGTGCCAGCGACTTCGCCAGCATCGTCTTGCCGACTCCCGGCACGTCCTCGATGAGGAGGTGGCCCTCGGCCAGCAGCACCGTGATCGCCGAGGAGATGACGTCGGGCTTGCCCTCGATGACGCGCTTGATGTTGCCCCTGACCTTCTCGACCACTCTGCTGAGGGTGTCGAGATCGGCCCCCTGAGAAACCGGACCTGGCACGAGCCGTCCCTTCCTTCCCGTCCGTCGCGTCCGCTGCCGTGGCGGACCCACCCGTGCGACCCGCGCCTCGGGCGCACTCCATCAGCCGGCCGCGACAGGTCGTGCAGGACAACCTACGTGGTGAACAACACGTTGGTTCTGACTCCCGGGATAACGGTTCGGTTGCGGTGTCCCCGCGGAGGATGCCCCGCCCGTCCGGCTCGCGTCCACCCTCCTCCTCCACCACGCTCCCCGCCAGAGTCGCGGTCGCTCCACCCCGCTCCACCACGCCCGCGGGCGCCGTGCGGTCGAGCTCGTCCTCGGCGGACCACGAGTCGCTGACCTGCGCCGATACGTCGTACGACGTCGGCGGCACTCGGGTGGGCCGACGCCGGTGCCGGTGATCGGACCCGGCGTACGCCGACCCGCTGCGCCGCGAAACCCACATGACTTGGGTGAATGTGGTTGACGGTGGAGCGAAGTGGAGTACAGTGGCGCAAAGTGGAGGACAGGGTCGAGCCAGGTGGAGGTGCCCGATGTTCGTGGGCTCCTACACCCCCAAGCTGGACGAGAAGAACCGGCTCTTCCTGCCCGCCAAGTTCAGGGAACAGCTCGCGGAGGGACTCGTGGTGACGAAGGGTCAGGACTTCTGTCTCAACGTCTTCCCCCTCGCCGACTTCGCCGCGATGACCAACCGCATCCAGGAGGCGCCGCTCACCGTCCGCCAGGCGCGTGAGTACGGCCGGTTCCTGGCGATGCGGGCCACCGAGGACAAGCCCGACAAACAGGGGCGGATCACGATCCCGCCGCTGCTGAAGGAGTACGCCGGCCTCGACCGCGAGGTGGTCGTGATCGGCGCGCTCAACCGGGTGGAGATCTGGGACCCGGTCCGGATCGCCGCCTGGGAGGACGAGCACAGCCAGACGTTCGCGGACATGAGCGAGGACGTCTTCCCGGCCTAGCCGGGGGTGTCCTGCTCCGACCACAAGACAACACAGGGATTCGCACAGCGAGGTCTCGCGCCCGCTCCCGTCATCTGGGGCACCTTCCCCGGTTCCAGACGACCTTCCCCACGACGAGTCCGTGCCACCCCATGCGGCCGGGCTCGAGGGAGCGGGCAGGGACCTGACTGGGCGAATCCCGCAGCACCGTCAGACCAGTTCCCAGTCAGCAGCGCAGCCACCGAGCGGGGTCGAACCGATGAGCCTCACACCCACCGCACCGTCTGTCGCGGGGCTCGCTCCTCTTCATCCGGAGCGACGCCGGGTGCGCCACCAGGCGCGCGACGTCGTGGTGCTGATGGCGTTCTCCGCGGCCTCCTCGACCGTCGTTGCCGTCGGGCTGCTGGTGCTGGCCCGGCTCTCCGGCTCGGGGCGCTAGGCCGAGCGATGACCACGCCCTCCCACGTCCCGGTGCTCCTCGACCGGGTCGTCGCTCTCCTGCAGCCTGCGCTCGGGCACGAGGGAGCGGTGCTGGTCGACGCCACGCTCGGGCTCGGCGGTCACTCCGAGGCCGTCCTCACCCGGATCGGGCTCGCCCGCGTCGTCGGCTTCGACCGTGACCCGGAGGCGTTACGGCTGGCCGGCGAACGCCTCGCCCCGTTCGGTGACCGGTTCGTGCCGGTGCACGCGACGTTCGACCGGATCCCGGACGCCCTGCGGGACCTCGGGTTCGACCACGCCGACGGCGTCCTGTTCGACCTCGGCGTCTCGTCGATGCAGCTCGACCTCGTCGACCGTGGCTTCGCCTACCGCGAGGACGCCCCCCTCGACATGCGGATGGACCGCACGTCCGGAACGACGGCCGCCGACGTGCTCAACACCTATCCGCAGGGCGAGCTGACCCGCGTGCTCCGGGAGTACGGCGAGGAACGGTTCGCCGCGCGGATCGCCGCGGCGGTCGTGCGCGAGCGTGAGCGCGAGCCGTTCTCGACGTCGCGGCGGCTGGTGGAGCTGCTCTACGACCAGATTCCCGCGCCGGCCCGGCGTACCGGCGGGCACCCCGCCAAGCGAACGTTCCAGGCACTGCGGATGGAGGTCAACGACGAGCTCGGCGTGCTGCGTCGGGCCGTCCCGGCGGCCATCGACGTACTCGCCGTCGGTGGTCGCGTCGTCGTCGAGTCCTACCACTCGCTCGAGGACCGGTTGGTCAAGCAGGCGTTCGCCGCCGCCACCCGGGTCGACGTGCCGCCCGACCTGCCGTTCGTGCCGGAGGACCGCCAACCGGCGCTCCGGCTGGTCACCCGCGGCGCCGAGCGTGCCGACGAGGCCGAGATCGCCGACAACCCGCGCGCCGCGTCCGTCCGGCTCCGTGCCGTCGAACGCATCCGACCCACCACAGGCAAGGGAGCAGCCTGACATGAGCAGCACCGCACCAGCACTCCGCGCCCGCGTCCCGCGACTGGCCGAGGCGGCCCTCGAGCGTGCCCGCCTCACCGTGGTCCCCAAGCGGAAGCGCCGGCGTACCAGCCCGGTGCCGTTCCTGGTCGTGGTGTCGATGCTCGCCGTCGGCGGCATCATCGGGCTGCTGCTCTTCAACACCTCGATGCAGCAGGCGTCCTTCGCCGCCACCGACCTGCAGCGCCAGGCGGACGCCCTCCAGGCCCAGGAGCAGACCCTGCAGATGCAGCTCGACCACCTCCGCGACCCGCAGGCGATCGCGCTGAAGGCGCAGCGGATGGGCATGGTGCTGCCCACCAGCCCGGCCGTGCTGGACCTGCGCACCGGCAAGGTGCTCGGCGACCCCACTCCGGCGACCCGCCTGGACCCGCTCCGGCTCCTCGCCCCGCCGCCGGCGAAGCCGGCCGAGCTCGACCCGCCGGCCCACGTCACGGTCGTCCGGACACCGGCCAACCACTCGGCGAAGCACTCCCCGAAGAACTCGGCGCGCAACACGGCGCGTGGATCGCACGACGGGGGCGGTCGCACGGGTACACATGACCACACCAGTCACACCGGTCACACCGGAAACACCCCGACCCACTGACCAGGACCAGAGAGCAGACGGTGCCCAGTTCCAGCCCACGCGGCCGCTCCGGCCGGTCCGGTCGTAGGCCGGCCGCGCGCACCCGGCGTCCGGCCTCGGCCGGTCGTCGCCGGGGACGCAGGTCGCGGCGGGGTCAGGCCGCGCTGCGACTGCGCACCGGCTTCGTGTTCATCGCCCTGGTGATGTCGTTCTTCGGGGCCAGGCTGGTGCAGCTCCAGGGCGTCGAGCCGGCGAAGTACGCGACCCTCGCCGCCGAGACCGGTGGCACCGTGACCGTCGACCTGCCGGCCGTGCGCGGCGAGATCCTCGACCGCAACGGCCGCCCGCTCGCCGACTCCGTCGACGGCCGGATGGTGGTGGCCGACCCGCAGATGACCCGGAAGTCGGCCCCCCAGCTCGCGCGCTTCCTGGCACGCCGGCTGCACATCGACTACTTCACGACCCTGCACGCACTGAGCCAGAGACACTCACGGTTCGCCTACGTCGCCCGCCGCGTGCCGGCCTCGCTCGCCGTCCGCGTGGTCAACGACGCGACCGCCGCGGGCTACCAGGGCCTGGCCACGCGCAACGACCCGCTGCGGTCCTATCCCGACCACGACGTCGCGGCCAACCTGGTCGGCTTCATGGGGACCGACGGCCCGCTGGCGGGCCTCGAGCTCACCTTCGACAGGCAGCTGGCCGGCACCGACGGCTCCGAGACCTACGAGGTCGGGGCGGGCAACCGGATCCCGCTCGGACACAGCACCGTGACACCCGCCGTCAACGGCACCGACCTGCACACCACGATCGACGAGGACCTGCAGTGGTACACCCAGCGGGTGCTCCGTCAGACCGTGCTGAACGCCGCCGCCGACTCCGGGTTCGCGATCGTGATGGACCGCCGGACCGGGGAGGTGCTCGCCCTTGCCGACTACCCGTCGTACGACGCCTCGAACCCGACCGCCTCGCCCGCCAAGGACCGCAACTCGCTGGCGATGACCAGCCCCTACGAGCCGGGATCGGTCGAGAAGGTGCTGACGCTCAGCTCGCTGATCGACGCGGGGAAGGTCACCGACCGGACCAAGGTCGTGGTGCCGCCCGAACTCCCCAGCGGCGGCCACATCATCCATGACTGGTTCAGCCACCCGACCCTTCACCTGACCCTCGCCGGCGTCATCGCGCAGTCGTCGAACATCGGCACCGCCAAGGCTTCGCGGCTGTTCGCACATGGTCAGCTGCGCCACTACCTCGACGAGTTCGGCCTGGGCCGACCCACGGCGGTGGGGATCAACGGGGAGACGGCTGGCATCGTGCCGACCGGCTCGCAGTGGACCGGGCCGCTCCAGGACCGGATCGCCTTCGGCCAGAGCGTCGCCGTCAACGGGCTACAGATGGCGGCCGCCATCAACACCATCGCCAACGGCGGCGTTCGAGTTTCCCCGAGCCTGATCGAAGGGAGCGCCACCACCAACACCGGTCAGCAGGTCGGGACCGACCGTGCGACCCGCCACCGCGTCGTGAGCAGCAACGCCGCCGCGCAGATGACCGACATGATGGAGCGGGTGGTGGACCCTAACGCCGGTACCGCCCCGATGGCCCAGGTGCCGGGCTACGTCGTGGCCGGCAAGACCGGCACGGCTCAGGAGGTGGGCGGCCCCTGCCACTGCTACCGGACCGGCGGGATGGATGTGTCGTTCGCGGGGTTCGCCCCGGCCGACGACCCACGATTCACCGTCTACGTCGTGGTCAAGCACCCGCGGCGCAACATCGGTGGTGGCATCACCGCGGGGCCGGCGTTCAGCAAGATCATGTCGTTCGCCCTGCGTCGGTACGGCGTACCACCGACCGGTGCGCAGCCGTCGCACATCCCCACGACGTGGTGAGCCTGCGGCAGGCAACCGGTCGATAGCCTCGGCCCGTGGCCAGCGACCCCGCTCTCCCGAAGCCGGGCCTCGACCTCACCGAGCTCGTCCTACGACTGAGCGGCGAAGGATTCGAGGTGCGCGGGTCCGGCGACCTCGCCACCACCATCGCCGGCGTGACCCTCGACTCGCGGCGCGTCTCGGAGGGCGATCTCTACGCCGCGGTGCCGGGCGCGCAGGCGCACGGTGCGACGTACTGGAGCCAGGCGCGCGAGGCAGGTGCGGTCGCGGTGCTCACCGACGACGAGGGGCAGCGGGTCGTCGGCGGTGTCCCGACACTGGTGGTTCGCGAGGTGCGTCCGGTGCTCGGCCGGGTCTCGGCCCTGGTGTACGGCGAGCCCGCGACGCGGCTGCGGACGATCGGTGTCACCGGCACGCAGGGCAAGACGACGACCACACGCCTCCTCGAGAGCGGGCTCTCCGGGTCGGGGATCCCGGCCGCCGTGATCGGGACCGTCGGCACCCGGATCCTGGGCCAGGACGTGAGCAGTGCGCTCACCACGCCCGAGGCGCCCGACCTCCACCGGCTGCTGCGCCGCATGGTCGACGTGGGCGTCGACGCCTGCGCGATGGAGGTGTCGAGCCACGCGCTGGTGCTGGGGCGCGTCGGGGGAGTCGTCTTCGACGTCGGGGTGTTCTTGAACCTCGGGCGCGACCATCTCGACTTCCACCGCGACATGGACGACTACTTCGAGGCGAAGGCATTGCTGTTCTCTCCGGAGCACTCGCGGTGCGGACTGGTCGCGGTCGACGACGCCTGGGGCGAGCGGATGGTCCGGCAGGCCGGCGTACCGGTCACCACGGTGTCGGCAACGGGCCGGGAGGCCGACTGGCGGGTCGCCGATCTCGAGCTGGCGCCGACCGGCGCGACGTTCCGCGTCGTCGGGCCCGGGACGGACGTCGAGGCGGGGTGCCCGATCCCTGGCGGCTTCAACGTCGCCAACGCTCTCGCGGCCGTCGCCGCGGCGGCCACCGCCGGGT
>JAICSK010000136.1 GCA_025936915.1 Nocardioides sp. | reverse complement strand
CGCTCCTTCCCGCCGCAAGCGGCGGGTTGGTAGAGAGAGTTCTATGCCCCTCGACTGCACCTGCGCAAGGGGTTCCGGTCGAGAAGTTCCGGGATTTTCGCGCCACCGGCGTGTCGTCCACAGAGGTGGTCCGCTCCTCCACAGAACCGCTCCGATCCTCCACAGGAAACACGCGGCGCTGTGGACAAAAGACCCCTCATCCGACGAACGCCACGACTCGGTACGACGCCTCCTCGAGGGCCCGTCGTACCGCTCGGGCACGGGCCACCGCGCCGGGCGAGTCGCCGTGCACGCACAGCGACGCGACGGTCGGGGCGAGCCGGACGGCCTGGGCGGCGATCTCGTCGGCGTCCTCGAGCAACGCCCCGGGCCTCCGGCGCTCGATCAGCCGCCCGTCGGCGTAGCCGCGGTCGGGGAACCCCTCGTCGTACGTCGTGCGCCCGGCCGCCGACGCGAGCGCCAGCAGCCGCGACCCGGGGAACCCGAGCACCGGCAGGGCACCCGACCCGGCGAGCACCGCCCTGGCCTGCCCGTCGTCGTCGGTGACCCGGTGGTAGAGCGCCCCGTGCGGCTTCAGGTAGGAGACCCGCGTCCCCTCCCCCGCGGCGATCTCCGCGAGGAGCCCCACCTGCTCGGCCACCTGGTCGCGGAGCACGTCGGGCTCGACGTCGCGGGCCACGCGACCGAAGTTCTCCCGGTCGCGGTAGGACACCTGGGCGCCCACGACCACCCCGCGGCGTGCCGCCTCGGCGCAGCAGGCGCGCATGATCGCCGGAGTGCCGGCGTGGAAGCCGCAGGCGACGTTCGCGGACGTCACGACGGCGATCAGGGCCGCGTCGTCGGTGACCTCCTCACCGAGGTCGGCGTTCAGGTCGACCGACCGGTCAGCCGGCATCGTCCAGGTCGATGCTGCGGTAGTCGGCGGTGACGTCGTACCCGAGCTTGTCGTAGAGCGCCCGCGCGCCGGGGTTGTGGGCGAAGACGTTGAGCCCCAGGGCCGGATGGCCCTGGTCGCGACACCAGCGCGCCCCGGCATTCATGATCGCCTCGCCGTAGCCGCGACGGCGCTGGGACTCGTGGACCGCGATGTCGTAGACGAAGGCCGCCGTGCGTTCCGTCGAGAGCCACAGGATGCCGACCGCGACGTCCCCGACCCAGGCGGTGAAGAAGGTCTGCCCCGGTGACGCGAGGCCGTCCGGGAGGAGCTCGGCCATCTGCCTCTCACCCTGCTCGCGGGCCGACTCCTCGGACATGCCGGCCGTCGCCAGCTCATGGATGTAGTCCTCGACGCTGCCCGCGATGAAGACGTCGAACTCCTCCTGCGTCATCGGTCGCAGCTCCAGCTCGCCCGGGTCGCCGATGTCCCCGTCGAGGCCCAGGATCATGTTGGTGGCTCGGGGCACGAAGGCGTCGGCCGCCACCAGGGCCTCCCGTGCGGGCTCCCCGGGCACCCCGGCAGCGCCGAGGAACCGCACGCCGTCCGCCCGGGCGAGCTCGAGCAGCTCGGGCAGCAGCTCGGGAGCACGGGCCGGCTCGTCGAGGACGAGGTCGTTGACATCGGCCTGGTCGTTCTTCGTCCACCAGAGCATCCAGCCGACCACGGCCTCGCCGTCGACGACGTCGAAGTGCCGCAGGTCCGGCGCGTGCCGCTCGATGATCTCCTCCGTCGTCGCGCGCGCCTCCTCGGGTTTCTCCAGCCCCACCCTGACGCGGCGCTCGGCGCCTCGCTCGACTGCCCGCCGCAGGCGCGCAGGAACGTCGTCGGCGGGTGCGGATCGCAGCTGGAGCACCACCGGATCGTAGGCTCCCCTCTCGCCACCCGGACAGCCACTAGGGTCCGCAGCATGACGAGCCCCATGGCCGACGAGTCGACGCCGGCCCGACCTCCCGTAGCCGACCGCTTCCCGGTCACGACCGAGCACCACGGTCGCACGCGCACCGACGAGTACGACTGGCTGCGGGCGAAGGGGACCCCGGACGTCACGGCGTACCTGGAGGCCGAGAACGCGTGGACGGCGGCGCGGACCGACCACCTCGCCGGCCTCCGGGACGCGATCTTCGCCGAGATCAAGGCGCGTACCAAGGAGACCGACCTGTCGGTGCCGACCCGCAACCGTGGGTGGTGGTACTACGGCCGGTCGTTCGAGGGTCGCGAGTACGGCGCCTCGTGCCGGGTGCGCGTCACCGACGAGGCCGACTGGACCGCCCCCGTGCCCGACGAGGACGCGGGGCCCGACCGCCCCGCACTCCCTGGGGAGGAGGTGCTGCTCGACCACGACGCCCTGGCCGAGGGCCACGACTTCTACAGCGTCGGCGGTGTGACCGTGAGCCCGGACGGCACCCGGCTGGCCTTTGCGATCGACACGGTCGGGCGCGAGCGGTTCGTGCTCCAGGTCAAGGACCTCACCACCGGGGAGTTGCTTCCGGACCGGATCGAGGACGTCCTCGGCGGTGGTGTCTGGAGTCCCGACGGGCAGGATCTCTACTACTGCACCGTGGACGAGTCGTGGCGACGCGACAAGGTCTGGCGCCACCGGGTGGGCTCCTCCGATCCCGACGAGCTGGTCTTCCACGAGACCGACGAGAGGTTCTGGGTGGGGATCGGCCGCAGCCGCACACAGCGGCTGCTGGCGATCGCCTCGGCGTCGAAGAACACCAGCGAGCACCGCTACCTCGACTGCGCCGATCCCGAAGCCGAGTGGGTCGTGTTCCATCCCCGCGAGGAGGGTCTGCTCTACGGGCTCGAGCACGCCGTCATCGCCGGCGAGGACCTCTTCCTGGTCCAGCACAACCACGCCGGGCCCGACTTCGAGATCGGCTCGTGCCCGATCGCGCCCACTCCGCCGTCGGAGTGGACGCCGCTGATCCCGCATGCCGAAGGAGTGCGGCTCGAGGACGTCGCGGCGTACGCCGGACATCTCGTCGTGCACCAGCGCAGCGGCGCCCTCACCCAGCTGCGGATCATCGAGCTCGGTGACGACGGCCCGGTCGACGACTACCTGGTGGAGTTCCCGCAGGAGGTCTACACGGTCAACGGCGGTGGCGGCGCCGAGTTCGACCAGCCCACGGTCCGGGTCGGCTACACCTCGCTCACCGTGCCCGCGTCGGTGTACGACTACGACGTGCGGAGCCGCGAGCTCACGCTGCTCAAGATGCAGCCGGTCCGCGAGCACGACCCGGCGGCGTACGAGGAGCACCGCTTGTGGGCGACCGCGGACGACGGGGTCCGGGTGCCGATCTCACTGGTCTGTCGCCGCGGTGCGCGCGGGCCCGAGGGTGCGGAGCGACCGGTTCCGTTCCTGCTCTACGGGTACGGCGCCTACGAGATCTCCAGCGACCCCGGCTTCTCGGTCAGCCGGCTCTCCCTGCTCGACCGCGGCGCGGGAGTGGCGATCGCCCACGTGCGTGGCGGCGGCGAGCTCGGCCGAAGGTGGTACGACGACGGCCGGCTGATGAACAAGCGCCACACCTTCTCCGACTTCGCGGCCTGCGCCCGCTACCTCGTCGAGACCGGCTGGACCACCCACGACAGACTGGTCGGCGAAGGCGGGTCGGCCGGCGGCCTCCTCATCGGCGTCGCGGCCAACGAGGCTCCCGCCCTCTTCGGCGGCCTGGTGGCGGAGGTCCCTTTCGTCGACGCGCTGACCTCGATGCTCGACGCCAGCCTGCCGCTCACGGTCACCGAGTACGACGAGTGGGGCAACCCCCAGGGCGACGCCGACGCCTACGACTACATCGCCGGCTACGCGCCGTACGAGAACGTCGGGCCGCAGGCCTACCCGCCGATCCTGGCGACGACGTCGGTCAACGACACCCGGGTGCTCTACGTGGAGCCCGCGAAGTGGGTGGCCCGGCTGCGGGCCACCGCGCCGGACGGCCGGCCCGAGGTTCTGCTCAAGACCGAGATGTCCGCCGGCCACGGCGGTGTCTCGGGACGCTATCGCGCCTGGCGCGACCGGGCGTTCACGCTCGCCTGGATGCTCGATCGGATGGGTCTCGCCGACGACTGAGAACTCCCTGAGAGTTCCTCCGGGACGCAACTCACCGGCCCGCTCACTCGTCTTGACGGATGAAGGGTCCGAACGCCCGGACCGGGAATCCTCCCGACCCCTGGTGCGTTGGAGTCGATGTGGGTACCTACCGGTGGGTAGCCCCGCGTGGGTACAGGAGGGCGTCATGGCAGCACGAACCATCAGCGCGACCCGGGAGATCGAGGGTCGCGACAGCGTCGGCCTGTACCTCGACGAGATCGCCCGGACACCCCTGCTGGACGCGGCCGCCGAGGTGGAGCTGTCCAAGACGATCGAGGCCGGGCTGTACGCCGAGCACCTCCTGGCGCAGGGCCGGGTCGGGCGGAAGAAGGGTGGCGCCCCGCTGAACGCCACCGAGGCCGAGCTCGAGTGGCTCGCCGAGGAGGGCCGCAAGGCCACGACGGCGTTCATCAACGCCAACCTGCGCCTGGTCGTCTCGATCGCCCGCAAGTACGGTCGCGCCGCGATGCCGATGCTCGACCTGATCCAGGAGGGCAACACCGGCCTGATCCGCGCGGTCGAGAAGTTCGACTACACCAAGGGCTACAAGTTCTCGACGTACGCCACCTGGTGGGTGCGCCAGGCCATCACCCGGGGCATCGCCCAGCAGGCCCGCGTCGTACGTCTCCCCGTTCACGTCGTCGAGGAGCTCAACCAAGTCGGCGGAGCCCGCCGTACCCTGGAGCGCCAGCTCGGCCGTGAGCCCGAGCCGGAGGAGATCGCCGCCGAGCTCGGCATGGAGCTCGACCGGGTCCTCGACCTGATCGCGTGGGGTCGCGACCACGTCAGCCTCGACACTCCGGTCGACGAGGACGGCGACACCTCGCTCGGCGACCTGATGGCCCAGGAGACCTCACCCGGCCCCGACGACACGGTCCTCGACGTGGAGTCGCGCGAGCGGCTCGACGCCCTCGTGGGCAAGCTCGACGACCGCGCCGCCGACATCATCCGCGCCCGCTACGGGCTGCTCGACGGTCGCCAGCACAAGCTGGCCGACATCGGCGCCCGGCACGGCATCTCCGCCGAGCGGGTGCGCCAGCTCGAGCGCGAGGCGCTGCAGAAGCTGCGCCGGCTCGGCGACCCCGACCTGGCGGCGTGAGAGCCTAGCCCGTCAGCTTCTCGAAGACCTCCGTCACCCGGTGACGGAGGTCTTCGAACGTCCCGGTGTTGTCGACGACGTACGTCGCCGCCGCGAGGCGTTCCGTCCGGGGGGCCTGCGCCTCCACCCGTGACCGGGCCTCGGCCTCGGTCCACCCGCGGTCGCGCGCCGCACGACGTACCTGGACGTCCTCGGGAACGTCGACCACGATCACGGCGTCGAAGTCCCCGGACTGGCCCGTCTCGACCAGCAACGGGATGTCGTGGACGACCAGGACGCCCTCCGGCACGGACTGCTCGATCTCGGCGGCGCGGGCCCGCACCAGCGGGTGGATGATCGCCTCGAGAGCCGCCCGCCGCTCCGGGTCGGCGAACACCAGCGCCCCCAGGGCCGCCCGGTCGAGAATGCCGTCGTCGGCCAGGATCCCCGGCCCGAACTCGGCCACGACCGCGGCCAGACCCGGCGTCCCCGGCTCGACGACCTCGCGCGCGAGGGCGTCCGCGTCGACCACGACGGCCCCCAGATCACGCAGGATCGCCGACACGGTGCTCTTGCCGGAGGCCACCCCTCCGGTCAGACCCACCTGCACGCGGAGAACCCTACTTAAGGGTCTTGCCATTTGTTCGCAAAGGGTGCTGGGGTGTCCGCATCCCACTACTCCGGCTCTCGTGAAGGGAACAACTGTGTCTCTGACCAGGAACAGATCGCTGGCGGTCGCTGCCATCGGCAGCACCGTCATCGCGGTCAGCATGTTGGGCCTGCCGAGCCAGGCCGCCTCCAGCGGCCAACACTCGGTGGCTCGAAGCTCAGCCCGTCTCGGGGCGTCGCAGAGCCGGGCTGCCGGCAACTACGACTCTCGCGAACTGTCCGGACAAGCCCTGTCGCGTTCGATGCGCCAGGAGCTCGGTTCTCGCACCAAGGCCGACCAGGCCTACTACAAGAGCCTCGGCACCCAAGCCGTGGTGTCGATCGACCCGCTCACCCATACCGTGCGCGACTTCGGAAAGCTCAACGGCTATCTCACGGGGCGCTCGTCCGCGCCTGCCACCGCGGTGGCGCTCCAGTACGTGCGGTCCCACCTCTCGGCGCTCGGCCTGCACAAGGGTGATCTCAAGACGTTGCGGTTGCGGCAGGACTACACCGACCCCCTCGGCGTCCACAACATCTCGTGGACCCAGCAGGTGGCCGGCCGCACCGTCTTCGGGAACGGCCTCATCGTCCGGGTCTCCCGTGACGGCCGCGTCCTCGCGGTCCAGGGCAGCCCCGTGACCCACTTGGCCCGGCTCGCCTCTCAGGCGCCGACCACGGGAGGCGTCACGGCCTCCGCGGCTCGCTCGGACGCTGCCCGCAACGTCGGTGCCGCGCCGGCCAGCGCCTCGGTGGCAGCCTCGCGCGGCGGCTCGTCGGGCTCGACGGTCTGGAGCAACAACGACTTCGCCAAGCGCGTGTGGTTCCTGACCCCTCAGGGCCTCCGCCCGGGGTGGTCGACGTACGTCCAGACCGGCAAGGGCGCCTACCAGCACGTGATCGACTCTGCGACGGGCCACGTGCTGTTCCGCCACTCGAACACCGACGACGCCAACGGCGACGCCAAGGTCTACGACAACTACCCGGGCGCCAACCGCGGCGGCAAGGCCAAGGTCGTCAACCTCATCAAGCGCGGCTGGCTCAGCAAGAAGGCCACGTTCCTGAAGGGCAACTCGGTCACGGCGTTCGCCGACCTGAACGACGACAACAAGATCAACTCGGGTGAGAAGACTCCGGTGCCGGGGACCAAGCACCACGCGCAGTTCGACCTGCGCCGGTTCGGCACCGGTGCGTCGGCGTTCTGCCAGAAGTGGGTCTGCACCTGGAACCCGCACGTCCGGGGCTCCTGGCGAGACAACCTCAAGGAGGAGACGACCAACGGGTTCTACTTCGCCAGCAACTTCCACGACTACCTGCAGAAGCCGCCGATCTCGTTCACCCCGGCGGCGGGCAACTTCACCCGCAAGGGACACGACCCGGTGATGCTCAACACGCTCGACGGTGCCAACACGTTCAACGGCATGCCCGACGGCAACCACATCGACAACGCCAACATGAGCACGCCGCCCAACGGCATCTCACCGACGATGCAGATGTACCTGTTCCACGCCACCGGAGCCACCGACGCGCAGGATCCGTTCGTGCCGACGACCGGCTCCCTGGACGCCTCCGTGGAGTACCACGAGTACACCCACGGTCTGTCCAACCGCCTGGTGATCGATGCCGACGGCAACTCGACGCTCAACGACATCCAAGCGGGTGCCATGGGCGAGGCCTGGAGCGACTACTACGCGATGGACTACCTGGTCAGCCACGGCTTCTTCAAGGACACCAAGAAGGCCGGCGAGCTGCTCGAGGGCAAGTACGTCGCGGCCAACCAGCACCTCATCCGCACGATGGCGATGGACTGCCCGGTCGGCGCCAACACCAAGGGCTGCACGTCGGGTGCGGAGCCCGGCGTCCACGGTGGCTACGTGTACGGCGACTTCCCGAACGTCATCGGGATCCCCGAGGTGCACGGCAGCGGTGAGATCTGGGGCCAGACCCTGTGGGACCTGCGGACCAAGCTGGGTCACCGGGTCGCGGACTCCCTGATCACGCGGGCGATGACGTTGTCCGCCGAGGACCCCGACTACCTCGACATGCGCAACGCCATCCTCCGTGCCGACCTGGTGCGGGACGACGGCAAGTTCCGCAACGCCATCTGGCGCGTGTTCGCCCACCGCGGCATGGGCTTCTTCGCCGGTTCGCTCGACTCGGCGGACGCCAACCCGGCGAGCGACTTCCACATGCCTCCGGCGGCCACCCACCCGCACGACGGCACGGTGGCGGGAGTCGTCACCGACCCGTCCTCGGGCGACCCGGTGGCGGGAGCCGTCGTCACCGTGACCGGACAGGGCGACCAGTACACCGACACCACCAACGCCAACGGGTTCTACGAGATCGACGGCCTGGTCACCGGCACGTACAAGAAGGTTGTGGCGTCTGCGCCTGGCTACTTCGGTCAGTCCAAGCCGGGCACCGCAGTCTCGTTCGGCCAGTTCCAGGTCCCGGGTGACTTCACGAACTTCGCGATCACCAAGGACTGGGCCGCGATCTCCGGTGGGGCCGCGGTCGCGGACTTCAACGGTCCGGACTTCTCCCAGTTCGGCTGCGGTCCCGAGGGCGCCTTCGACACGAGCCTGACGACCGGATGGGGCAGCACCACAGGTGACGACAACGGCGACCCGACGAACTCGTTCGTCGACAAGTTCGTGGTCGTGCAACTGCCGCAGCCGGTGGACATCTCGTCGTTCGAGATCGACCCGTCCGCCACGTGTGGTGACGGGCTGAGCGCCTCGACGGGGGACGTGACGATCTCGGTCTCGACCAACGGGAGCTCGTTCACGGACGTGGCCAGCGCGTCGTTCACCAACGCCGACGACGGCCACCTCAACACGGTGAACCCCACCTCGGCGGCGAACGGGATCCAGTTCGTGAAGCTCACCATCCACAGCAACCAGACGCCGAACTTCGCGACGAACTGCCCGAACGGTGCGTTCTCCGGTTGCGCCTTCACCGACCTGACGGAGCTGGCCGTGATCGGAACGGCCTCCCCGTGACGGTGGGGTGACACCTCGTCACACGACGGAGCGGCCCGGACCTCACGGTCCGGGCCGTTCCACGTCATCGGTTCGGCAGCACCATCCAGTGGTAGGCGAACCGCTGACCGTGGTTCCAGGTGGCCTGCTCGTCGGCCGGGACGTCGACGAAGCCGGCCGCGGCGTACGCCCGGATCGCTCGCGCGTTCTCCGGCTGCACCCGGAGCAGCACCAGCGGCAGCTCGGGATGGGAACGGCGAGCGTGCTCGGCCAGCGCGCGTACGAACACCCGTCCGACGCCGCGGTCCCGGCGCTCCGGCGCCACCAACAGGTGCGCGAGCTCGACATCACCGTCGTCGTGGTCGAGCCAGAGCTCGCCGTAGGCCACCGGCGGTCCATCGGTGCTCTCGCTGAACACGAACGCCTCGACGTCGTCCTCCGCGGACCAGCCCGCGACCACCTCGGGGGGTATCGCGTCGGCGTCGATCGCGGTCCAGGCCCGGACGACGGTCGCGTCGCCGGCCGCCCAGCCGGCCACGAGCGTCGCCGCCGCAGGGTCGAACGGGGTGAGGGGCACGCCGACATGCTGGCAGAACGCCGAACGGCCCGCCCCGGAGGGACGGACCGTTCGGTGTGTTCAGACGGCGGCGGTCAGTTCGTCGACCCGCCGGTGAGCTTCTCGCGGAGCGCCTGGAGCGCCTCGTCGGAGGCCAGCGAGCCGGAGTCGGTCTCGGCCACCTCCTCGCTGCCCGAGGAGTAGGAGGTCGCCTCGCCGGCGTCCACCTCGGCCTGCTTGGCCTCCTCCTGCTGTTTGACGTGAGCCTCCCAGCGGGCGTGAGCCTGGGCGTACTGGTCCTCCCAGACCTTGCGCTGCTCGTCGAAGCCCTCGAGCCACTCGCCCGTCTCGGGGTCGAAGCCCTCCGGGTAGATGTAGTTGCCCTGCTCGTCGTAGGTCGCAGCCATGCCGTAGAGCGTCGGGTCGAACTCCTCGACGTCGGTGGCGGTGGTGGTCTCGTTGGCCTGCTTGAGTGACAGCGAGATCCGACGACGCTCGAGGTCGATGTCGATGATCTTGACCATCACGTCGTCGTTGACCTGGACGACCTGCTCGGGGATCTCGACGTGGCGCTCGGCCAGCTCGGAGATGTGGACCAGGCCCTCGATGCCCTCCTCGACCCGGACGAACGAGCCGAACGGCACCAGCTTGGTGACCTTGCCGGGCACGATCTGGCCGATCTGGTGGGTGCGGGCGAAGTGCTGCCAGGGGTCCTCCTGCGTCGCCTTGAGCGACAGCGAGACCCGCTCGCGGTCCATGTCGACGTCG
>JAICSK010000043.1 GCA_025936915.1 Nocardioides sp. | reverse complement strand
GAGGTACTGCACGTCGTCGCGCCGGTGATGCTCCCCGCGCCTCAGGTGGAGGACGTAGCCGAGCTTCGCCCGGGTGCCCACCGCGTGGGAGATCATCACGTCGACCTGGCCGTCGGCGGGGTCGGCCTCCGGGGTGAGCAGCGTGCCGCCGCCGACGTTCGCGCCGTTGCCGATCGACACCATCAGCACCGGGTTGTCGACGTCGGTGACGACCCTGCCGTCCAGCTCGACATGCAGGTGGACGCTCGGCTCGTCGAACGCCGACAGCACCGCGCCGATCGGATAGCCGAGCTTGCCGAGGTTGACCCGGCCGACGCCGATCGAGCCGAGCCGCTCCTTGATCCCGGCGCCCCGCCGGCTCGCCTCGGCTCCGGCACCCACGTGGACGTTGTTGACCACGACCTCTCCGAGCTCGTCCACGATCAGGTCCATCGGGCGTACCTCTCCGGAGAGCACCACGTGAGCCGCCTTCTCGATGTCGAGCGGGATCTCCAGCGAGCGCGCGAAGTCGTTGCCGGTGCCCATCGGAAGCAGGCCGACCACCGCGTGCTCGAGCTCGTGCCGGCGATACAGGGCGGACACCACCGCATGGAGACTGCCGTCACCGCCGGCGACCACGATCCGGCGCGACCCCGCGCGCTGGAGGACGCCGTCGAGCTCGCCCGGTTGCGACGTGGCCTGGACGTCGACCGAGCATCGTTCCCGCAGGATCGCGAGGGCCGTCTGCAGCGCCTCGTCGCCCGCCGTCCCCGCGTCGTCGTTGGTGATCACCAGCAGGGGGTCCACGGGGCGGACCATAGCCGAGACCTCCACGGAGCCGACTCCCCCCGTGGGGTATGGTCGCGTCCGCCCGAGCAGCCCCCCAGCAGCCCCCAGCAGCCCCCAGAAGCCCCCCAGCAGCCGCCGAGCGGCCCCCAGCAGATCCCCGCAGGAGGTCCGATGCCCGCGATCGTGGTCCTCGGGGCGCAGTGGGGGGACGAGGGCAAGGGAAAGGCCACCGACCTCCTCGCGACCACCGAGAAGATCGACTTCGTGGTCCGTACCAGCGGCGGCCACAACGCCGGGCACACCATCGTGGTGAACGGCGAGAAGTTCGCCACCCACCTGCTGCCGAGCGGCATCCTGACTCCTGGCTGCACCGCGGTGATCGGCAACGGCGTCGTCGTCTCGCCCGAGGCGCTGTTCCGCGAGCTCGACGCCCTGGCCGGCCGCGGGGTCGACGTGAGCCGGCTGGTGGTGAGCGCAGACGCGCACGTGATCGCGTCGTACCACCAGACCATCGACAAGGTCACCGAGCGCTTCCTCGGCAAGAACAAGGTCGGCACCACCGGTCGCGGCATCGGCCCGGCGTACGCCGACAAGGTCGCGCGCGTCGGGATCCGGGTGGCCGACCTCTTCGACGAGGAGATCCTCCACGACAAGATCGAGGGCAGCCTCGACGTCAAGAACCAAGTGCTCGCCAAGGTCTACAACCGCCGCGCGGTGTCTGTCGACGCCGTGGTCGACGAGCTCCTGGCGTACGTCGACCGGTTGCGGCCGCTGGTCGCCGACACGTCCCTGTTGCTCAACCAGGCGCTCGACCGGGGCGACACCGTGCTCTTCGAGGGCGCTCAGGCGACGATGCTCGACGTCGACCACGGCACGTACCCGTTCGTGACCTCGTCCAACGCCGTGGCCGGAGGCGTCTGCACCGGCGCCGGCATCGGTCCCACCCGGATCGACCGCGTGATCGGCGTGATCAAGGCGTACACGACCCGCGTCGGGTCCGGCCCGTTCCCGACCGAGCTCTTCGACGAAGACGGCGAGAGGCTCTGGAAGATCGGCGGCGAGGTCGGCGTCTCGACCGGCCGCGACCGACGCTGTGGGTGGTACGACGCGGTGATCGCCCGCTACGCGTCGCGGGTCAACGGACTGACCGACCTGTTCCTGACCAAGCTCGACGTCCTGTCGAGCTGGGAGAAGGTGCCGGTCTGCGTGGCCTACGACGTCGACGGCGTCCACCACGAGGAGATGCCGATGACGCAGACGGAGTTCCACCACGCCCGGCCGGTGTACGAGCACCTCGACGGCTGGTGGGAGGACATCTCGGCCTGCCGCACCTTCGGGGCCCTGCCCGCCAACGCGCAGGCCTACGTGCGCGCGCTGGAGGAGATGTCGGGCACGCCGATCTGGGGCGTGGGCGTCGGGCCCGGTCGCGAGCAGATCCTGTCCGTCCCGCGCTGAGCCCAGGTTCGGCACCATCGCGCTACTGTCCCCACGTGCTCGACCCACGTGAGGCCATCGACCGGATCAACCGGGCCTACGGCCGTCACGCCGGGCATCGTGCGTTGCACGCCCACGGCTCGTACTACACCGGCACGTTCACCGGGTCCCCCGATGCGCGCCGGCTGTGCCGGGCTGCTGCCTTCTCCGGTGACCCGGTGCCGGTGCTGGTGCGCTGGTCGAACGCCGGCGGCGACCCGCGACGGCCCGACAAGGCGCCCGACATCCGTGGGATGGCGGTGAAGATCCAGGGTCCGGACGGCGACCTCGACCTGGTGGCACAGACGCAGCCACGCTTCCCGGTGCGCACGCCGGACGACTTCATCAGTCTGGTGCAGGCGTCGCAGCACCGGCTGACGTTCCCGCTGTGGCTCCTGCGCCACCCCTCGGCCCTGCCGGCGCTGCGTGAGGCCGTCCGGAGCAGGGCCGCGGGCTCGCCGTTCTCCTACGCCGAGCTCTCCTACTTCCCGATCCACGCCTACGGGTGGCTCGACTCCGCAGGCGACCGCACCTGGGTGCGCTACCAGCTCGTCCCTCTCGCGGCCCGGTCCGATCGGCCCGAGGGTGTCTTCGGCGGGCCGCACCGGCTGTCCGACGAGATGGCTGCCCGGCTGGCCGCCGGCCCCGTCGGGTACGACGTGCTGGTCAAGAAGGCGCGCCCGGGCGACGACCCGCACGACCCGATGAGCGTCTGGGGAGACGTCAACGCGATCACGGCCGGTCGTCTGGAGATCACTGCGCCGGCGGACGACCCGGAACGTGACGGCGGAGTCGTGGTGTTCGACCCGACGCGGGTGACCGACGGGATCGAGCTCTCCGACGACCCGATCCTGCGATACCGCCCGACGGCTTACAGCGAGTCCGTGGCGCGCCGTACCGCCACTTGATCGCGCTCGGGCGAGAGGCGGCAAGAGGGGTCAAGCGGGCCGGCCCCTGGACGCGGACGCTGGCGGCATGACACTTCCGTACGCAGAACCACTGACCCTGGTCGACCCCGCCGCCCTCGTCGTACCGGAGCCGCCGCGCCGCGGCGAGGAGGGTGGCGCGCCGTGCTTCCCGTGCAGCGCCGACTCCGACTCGAACCTGATCTGGTCGGACCAGCACTGGACCCTCCACAACCCTGGCCAGACGGGGTTGCCCGGCTCGGTGTGGCTGGCCTCGCGCGAGCACTTCGACTCGTTCGCGGACATGCCGCCCGAGGTGGGTGCGACCTTCGCCGCGGTGTGCGGCCGGGTGGAGCGGGCCGTGCTCGCCCTGGGCGACGTCGGCCGCGTGCACCTCTACCGCTGGGGCGACGGCGGCGCACACTTCCACGTGTGGTTCGTGCCGCGGCCGCTGGGGCGGCTGGACATGAGCGGGCACCTGCTGATGGCCTGGGAGGACACGATGCCGCCGGCCACCGACAGCCAGATCGCCGAGGCCGGTCGCCGCATCGCGGCCGCGATGTAGTTCGATCAGTGCCGTGACCGCATCCGCCGCCACGCTCGACCGCCGGCTCGGGCTGGGCGATGCGGTGTTCATCGGGCTCGGGTCCATGATCGGCGCGGGCGTCTTCGCGGCGTACGGTCCTGCTGCCCGGGCCGCGGGCGGCGGCTTGTTGCTCGGGCTGGCGGTGGCCGCGCTCGTCGCCTACTGCAACGCGACCTCGTCGGCGCAGCTCGCCGCGGCCTACCCCCGCGCGGGCGGCACCTACCTCTACGGCCGTGAGGTGCTCGGGGAGTGGTGGGGGTACCTCGCGGGCTGGGGCTTCATGGTCGGCAAGACCGCCTCCTGTGCCGCGATGGCGCTGACGTTCGCCGCATACGTCGCCCCGGACGGCTGGCAGCGTCCGGTCGCGGCATCCGTGGTCGTCGTCCTGGCGCTGGTGAACTGTGCCGGCATCACCCGGACGGCCCTGCTCACCCGGGTCCTCGTCTCGCTCGTCCTCGTCGCACTGGTGATCGCCGTCTTCTCGTGCCTCCGCGGTGGGTCGAGCTCGGGCCTCTCGGGGTGGGCCTCGCCCCACCACGGGGTGTACGGCGTGCTGCAGTCGGCCGGTCTGCTGTTCTTCGCGTTCGCCGGCTATGCCCGGATCGCGACGTTGGGGGAGGAGGTGCGCGAGCCCGCGCGCGTCATCCCGCGGGCGATCGTGCTCGCGCTGGCCGGCGCCGTCGTGCTGTACGCCGTCGTCGCGGTGGCGGTCCTCTCGGTGCTCGGTGGAGCCGGCACCGGCGCGTCCTCGGCACCGGTCGCCGACGCCGTGCGGGCGACCGCCCCGTCGTGGGTGGAGGGCGTGGTGCGGGTGGGCGGGGCGCTGGCCTCGGCGGGCGCGTTGCTGGCGCTCGTCGCCGGGCTCGGCCGGACCGGGCTGGCGATGGCTCGAGCACGTGACCTGCCCGGGTGGCTGGATGCCGTACACCCGCGCTTCCGCGTGCCTCACCGGGCCGAGCTGGCCGTCGCGACGATCGTCGTCGTCCTGGTGCTGACCACCGACCTACGCGGGGCGATCGGCTTCTCGTCGTTCGGGGTCCTCCTCTACTACTTCGTCGCCAACGCCTCGGCGTACCGCCAGACGGCCGCGGCCCGGCGCTTCCCGCGGTGGCTCCAGGTGCTCGGCTGCGCCGGCTGCCTGGTGCTCGTCGCTGCCCTGCCCTGGCAGTCGGTGGTCGCCGGTCTGGTCGTCTTCGCTGTCGGGGTGGCGATCCGGGCTGTCCGGCTGCGGGCGGTGAGGTAGGACCGCTTCGGCCCGCCCGAACCGGTCCCCGCTCACCGCCGACCGCCCGGGCCTCGCCAGTAAGGTGACCGGCGTGGACGTGCTCGTGATCGGGACCGGTGGCCGGGAGCACGCGCTGGTCCGGGCGCTCGCCGCGGACCCCGGGATCGATGCGGTGCACGCGGCCCCCGGCAACCCCGGGACCGCGGAGCTCGCGACGCTGCACGAGGTGGACCCGATGGACGGCGTCGCCGTCGCCCGGCTGGCGTCCGAGCTGGATGTGGGTCTGGTCGTGATCGGGCCGGAGGCGCCGCTGGTGGCCGGGGTCGCCGACGCCGTCCGGGCCGTCGGGGTGCCCTGCTTCGGCCCGAGCGCGGAGGCCGCCCGGCTCGAGGGCTCGAAGGCGTTCGCCAAGGACGTCATGACGGCGGCAGCCGTGCCCACCGCCGAAGCCCGGGTCTGCACGTCGCACGACGAGGTCGAGGCCGCCCTCGACGCCTTCGGGCCGCCGTACGTCGTCAAGGACGACGGCCTGGCCGGCGGCAAGGGCGTCGTCGTCACCGACGACCGGCAGGTCGCGTCCGACCACGCCAGGGCCTGCGACCGGGTCGTGATCGAGGAGTACCTCGACGGTCCCGAGGTGAGCCTGTTCGCGATCTGCGGCTGGAGCGAGGCCGACGGTACGACGGTCCACCCCCTCCAGCCCGCCCAGGACTTCAAGCGCATCCACGACGGCGACCAGGGGCCCAACACCGGCGGGATGGGCGCGTACACACCGCTGACCTGGGCGCCCGACGACCTCGTCGACGAGGTCACCCGGACCGTGCTGCGCCCGACCGTCGACGAGCTGGCCCGTCGCGGGACGCCGTTCGCCGGCCTGTTGTACGCCGGCCTGGCGCTCACCTCGCGCGGCGTCCGCGTCGTGGAGTTCAACGTGAGGTTCGGCGACCCCGAGACCCAGCCGCTGCTGGCGCTGCTCGACTCGCCGCTCTCGCCCCTGCTCCTCGGCGCGGCCACCGGCACCCTCACCGACGTACCGCCACCCACCTGGAAGCCCGGTGCCGCGGTCGCCGTCGTGATGGCCAGCAAGGGGTACCCCGAGACGTCGTCCCATGGCGACGTGATCGTCGGCACCGATACCCTCACCCACGACACGGCGGTGCACGTGATCCACGCCGGCACCGCGCTCACCGACGGCCACCTCGTCACCGCGGGCGGCCGGGTGCTCGCCGTCACCGCCGTCGGGACCGACGTTGCCGACGCGCGGGCCAAGGCCTATGACGGCGTCGCGAGGATCTCGTTCCCCGGCGCGCAGTGGCGCAGGGACATCGCGGCCGGGCGATGACCGACGCCTCTCGGGACGAGGTCGTCACCGACAGCGGCGGGACCATGCGACGGCTCGACGGACCGCCGAGCGAGGCCGTGCCCGACCTCGGCGTCCTCGAGTCGCTGCGACGCTCGGCGTACGACGTGCCGGTGCGGCGCGCGGGCGGACCGCCGTACCTCGCGCCGGGCGACGTGGTCACCTGGCACTACGGACACTCCACCGACGTTCTGCGCGTCGTCCGCGACGACGTCCGCGGGCTGGTTGCCTGGCTGCCCGCGGGCTCGGAGCGTCTTGCGGCCATGCCGCGTGACGGCCGGGCGATCCGCGACCGCTCGCTCGAGGAACGTGCTGCGATGGCCGTGGCGCGCGACTACGACATGGTGGTGCTGCCATGGCTCGGACCCGGGCTCCTGCGGATCGCTCCGAGTGGAAGATCGTGGTCGGTCTGGTACTTCCACGACGAGCACGACGGGGCCTTCGAGGGTCACTACGTCAACCTCGAGCTGGTCCATCAGCGGCCCACGGACGGCAGCAAGCGGGTGCACACGCGCGACCTGACCCTCGATCTGTGGGTCGAGGACGGCCACACCTGGCTCAAGGATGCCGACGAGGTCGCGGCCGGCCTGGCCGCCGGCGCCTACACCACCGAGCAGGCGGACGCGATCCACGGCCTCGCCGAGCAGGCCCGGCGCCAGCTGATCGACGCGCGCGCCTGGCCGCTCGACGAGGACTGGGAGGACTGGCGACCACCCGAGGAATGGGACGAGCGCCTGACCTTGCCGCGGCACGTTGTCGAAACCGCGAGGGCCGGTTCGACGTAGGGACGAACATCCATCGACACGGAGGACACCATGAACGGGGCGACACAGAAGACCACGTCGGCCGACGGCACCACCATCGCCTACCGGGCCTTCGGTGACGGCGCGGCGATCGTGTTCGTCAGCGGCGCCACCCAGCGCAAGGAGGACTGGGCGGAGCTCGCCGAGTCAGTGGCCGACGAAGGCTTCCGCGCCGTCACCTACGACCGGCGAGGCCGCGGAGAAAGCGGCGACACCACGCCGTACGCCGTCGAGCGCGAGATCGAGGACATCGCCGCGGTGATCGAGGCCAACGGTGGGGCGGCGGGTCTGCACGGGCAGTCGTCGGGCGGCGCGCTGGCCAACCGGGCGACCGCGGCCGGGCTGCCGGTCACCAGCCTCTCGGTGTTCGAGACGCCCTACCGCACGCCCGGTGGTCCGACGCCGCCGGCCGACTACGTCGAGCACCTCCAGGAGCTCTACGACGCCGACGACCCCGAGGCCATGCTCGAGTACTTCATGGTCGCCGGAGTCGGCCAGCCGCAGGCGCAGGTCGACCAGATGAAGCAGCTGCCGTTCTGGAACGCGCTGGTGCCGATCGGCCGCACCGTGCTGTACGACGGGCTGTGCCTGGGCAGCAGCCGGGCGCCGGTGCCCACGGACCTGCTCGGCTCGATCACCGTCCCGATGCTCTGCCTGGGCAGCACCGGCAGCCCGGCTTGGCTGCGCGCCGGTGCCGAGGTGTCGGCGCAGGCCGCTCCCGACGCACGGTTCGTCGTGCTCGAGGGCGACTTCCACACCGCCCCGGCCTCCGTGCTGGCGCCGGTGCTGGCCGAGCACCACCGGCGATGAGCACCGGCGATGACCACGGCGATGACCAGCGGCGATGACCAGCTGAGCGACGCCGTCAATACGATGGGGTCGTGACCGTCCCCAACGTCCTCGCGACGCGGTACGCCGCGCCCGACCTCGTGGCGATCTGGTCACCGGAGCACAAGGTGGTGCTCGAGCGTCGGCTCTGGATCGCGGTGCTGACGGCCCAGCGCGACCTCGGGGTCGACGTTCCCGACGGGGTCGTCGAGGCGTACGAGAAGGTCGTGGCCAGGGGCGAGGAGGGCGTCGACCTCGACTCGATCGCCGCCCGCGAACGGGTGACGCGGCACGACGTGAAGGCGCGGATCGAGGAGTTCGCCGCACTCGCCGGCCACCAGCACATCCACAAGGGGATGACCTCTCGCGACCTGACCGAGAACGTCGAGCAGCTCCAGGTGCGCCAGTCCCTGGTCGTGCTGCGTGACCGGGCCGTCGCCGCCCTCGCCCGCCTCGCGCGGCTGGCCACCGAGCACGAGACGACCGTCGTGGCCGGGCGCTCGCACAACGTCGCGGCTCAGGCGACCACGCTCGGCAAGCGCTTCGCGACCGTCGCCGACGAGCTGCTGGTCGCACTCGAGCGACTCGAGGACCTGCTGTCTCGTTATCCGCTGCGCGGGGTCAGGGGCCCGATGGGCACGTCCCAAGACATGCTCGACCTGCTCGGCGGCGACGAGGAGCGGCTCGGTGAGCTCGAGCGCCGCGTCGCCGTCCACCTCGGCTTCGACCGGGTGCTCGACAGCGTCGGCCAGGTCTACCCGCGCTCCCTCGACCTCGACGTCGTCTCGGCACTGGTGCAGCTGGTCGCGGCCCCGTCCAACCTCGCGACCACGATCCGGCTGATGGCCGGCCACGAGCTGGTGACCGAGGGCTTCGCCGAGGGTCAGGTGGGCTCCAGCGCCATGCCGCACAAGATGAACACGCGTTCCTGCGAGCGGGTCAACGGCCTGGCCGTGGTGCTGCGCGGCCACCTCTCCATGGTGTCCGAGCTCGCCGGTGACCAGTGGAACGAGGGCGATGTCTCCGACTCCGTCGTACGCCGGGTGGCGCTGCCCGACGCGTTCTTCGCCGCCGACGGGCTCTTCCAGACGTTCCTGACGGTGCTCGACGAGTTCGGGGCGTTCCCGGCCGTCATCCAGCGCGAGCTCGACCGCTATCTGCCGTTCCTCACCACGACCAAGGTGCTGATGGCCGCGGTACGCGCCGGCGTCGGCCGCGAGTCGGCGCACGAGGCGATCAAGGAGCACGCGGTCGCGGTGGCGCTCGAGATGCGCCGGGGACGCACCGACAACGACCTCCTCGACCGGCTCGCCGCCGACCCGCGGCTCGGCCTCGACCGAGACCGGATCACGGCTCTGGTGAGCGAGCCGATGGAGTTCACCGGCGCTGCCCGCTCGCAGACGCGTGCCGTCGTACGCCGGGTGGAGGCGGTGGTCGCCCGGCACCCCGCCGCCGCGTCGTACACCCCCGGCGCGATCCTGTGAGGGGACCCGTCAGCCGCTGAGCAGCCTGTCCAGCTTCGCCTCGAGGCGGTCGACGTCGGCCTTGGTGGCGTTCTGCCGGCTGGGCTCGAGGTCAACGACGATGGTGCCCCCGGGTTCGAGCTTGAGCTGCTCGACGTCGTGGATCGAGTAGGCGTTCTGCCGGCGGAGAGCCGCCTCCATGTCGGGCTGTCGGACACCCTCGCGTCGCAGTGCCTCGGGGATCCACCGACCCGATCGAGCGAGCACGGTGGTCGTGCCCTCGAGCAGAGCCGCGGCGCCTCGCCACGGGCGCACGATGTGCACGAGGAATGCGTTGGCCCCGATGAGCACGGCTGCTCCGACCAGCCCACCGAGCAACGAGTCGTCGGGTCCGATCACGGCGTTCTGCACGACGTTCGAGAGCAACAGCACCACGATCAGGTCGAACGAGTTCAACTGCGCCAGGTCGCGCTTTCCGGCGAGCCGCAGCAGGACGACCAACGCGAGGTAGACCACCACGGTGCGCAGGATCTTGTCGGGGACGGAGACGCCGAGATGGGTGAGGTCATGCCACATGGGCCCATCCTCGCCGCCGCCTAGGGTGGGAGCCGTGACCAAGGCCGTGTCGGTGAAGGTGACCGGACGGGTCCAGGGCGTCTCGTTCCGCTGGTACGCCTTCCGCGAGGCCCGGCGGCTCGACGTCCACGGCTGGGTGCGCAACGAGCCCGACGGGTCGGTCCTCGCCCACGTGGAAGGTGACGAGGCCGCGGTCGACGCGATGGTGGAGTGGTGCCGGCACGGCCCGTCGTACGCCTCGGTCCGCGACGTCGCGGTGACCGAGGCCCGGTCCAGCGGGACCGACGTCTTCGAGATCCGGTACTGACGCCTCCGCCCGGAGCGGTGGGTACCCTCGGCCCCATGCCGACCTCCGCAGCCCCCACGATCGACGGCGCCACCCATCTGAGCTCCGGCAAGGTCCGTGACCTCTACGAGCTGCCCGACGGCCGGCTGCTGATGGTCGCCAGCGACCGGATCTCGGCGTTCGACTTCATCCTCGACACGACGATCCCCGACAAGGGCGAGATCCTGACGCGGATGTCGCTGTGGTGGTTCGACCAGCTGGCCGACCTGGTGCCGCATCACGTGCTGTCGACCGACGTGCCCGACGCCGTGCGCGGACGGGCGGTGATCTGCGAGCGGCTCGAGATGTATCCCGTCGAGTGCGTCGCGCGCGGCTACCTCACCGGTACCGGCCTGCTCGACTATCGCGCCACCGGCGAGGTCTGCGGGATCGCGCTGCCCGCCGGGCTCGAGGACGGCAGCCGCCTGCCCGAGCCGATGTTCACCCCGGCCGCCAAGGGCGCGTTCGGCGAGCACGACGAGAACGTGGCGTACGACACCGTCGTCGATGCCGTCGGTGCGGACGTCGCGGCGTCACTGCGCGACCTGACGCTCCTGGTCTATGCCCGCGCGGAGTCGGTGGCCCGCGAGCGCGGCATCATCCTGGCCGACACCAAGCTCGAGCTCGGCCGGCGTCCGGACGGGACGATCGTCCTCGGCGACGAGGTGCTCACCCCCGACTCGTCGCGGTTCTGGCCCGCGGACCAGTGGCAGCCCGGTCGTTCGCAGCCGTCGTACGACAAGCAGATCGTCCGCGACTGGCTGCTCTCGCCCGCCGCCGGGTGGGACCGGGCGTCGGGCGACGCGCCACCACCGTTGCCCGACGAGATCGTCGAGCGCACGCGCGCTCGCTACCTCGAGGCCTTCGAGAAGCTCACCGGCCAACCCTGGTGATCTCGTTCCATCGATGAGCGACTTCTCGGTCACCCTGGAGCTGCCGCACCCGCCGTCGGCGCTCTTCCGTTTTCTCGCCGACCCGCGCAACCGGCCGCTGTGGCAGACCAGCCTGAAGGCGGTCACCGACATCGACGCCGGCGACCCGCGTCCGGGCATGCAGTGGCGCGACGTGACCAAGGTCGGGATCAAGCCGTGGATGGAGATCACCGAGCTCACGCCGTACCGCGTCCTGGGCGAGGCCGGCACCTGGCGCGGCGTCGACGGCCTGCTCAGCCTCCGCTTCGTCAAGACGCAGGCCGGCACGCGGCTGACCGCCGACGGCCGACTGATCGGCCACGGCCCCTTCGCCCTCGCCGCCGCCGTCAGCGGACGCTGGGCCCCCGAGACGATCCGCAAGGACCTGCTCCGGGCCTCGGACGTGCTCGCCGAGCGACCGCGCGGCTAGGAAAACGCGGAAGAATCCACGCCGAAACCCGGGCGCGTCGCGCGATTGTTCCGCGGTTTCTCGTCCCCCTGGCTCAGGCGAAGGGGTTGGGGCGTCCACCCGGCAGCTGGGCGAGGAGCTCCTGGGCCTTCGCCAGCAGCTTGTGCTCGACCAGCACCTCGTAGCGTGTCGCGACGACGATGCGCACCGAGGAGAAGTCGCGCTGGCCGCGGGTTGCGGCGTACCCGAGCAGTGCCCAGATGATCCCGAACAGGATGCCGAAGAGCGCGGTGGCGATGATCGTGCCCAACCCTCCGCTGTCGAACAGGGAGAAGATGAAGCCGACGAAGAGCCCGAACCAGAAGCCCGTGCCCGCGCCCGCTAGCGCGACCTTGCCGGTGGTCAGCCGTCCGGTGATCCGCTCGACCTGCTTGAGGTCGGTGCCGACGATCATGCAGTTCTGGACCGGGAACTCCTTGTCGGAGAGGAAGTCGACGGCCTTCTGCGCCGCCGCGTAGTCGTCGTAGACGGCCAACGACTGGGGGAACTCCAGCTGCAGCGCCTTCGCGCCCTGCCGTCCGGCGGCCGCGCCACCGCCGAGTCCGCCGAGCGGGTTGTTCGATGCCATGGCACCAGTCTGCCCGCTCCCGGTGCCGGTACGCCGAACCGGCCGCCCCGCTGCCTAGACTGAGCCGCGTCCGACCCGCCCCCCGAAAGGCACCGCCGTGGCCCGGTACGTCGTCGACGTGATGCCCAAGCGCGAGATCCTCGACCCGCAGGGCAAGGCCGTGCTGGGCGCGCTGCCACGGCTCGGGTTCGCCGGGGTGAACGACGTGCGGCAGGGCAAGCGGTTCGAGATCGAGGTCGACGGCGAGGCCGACGACCAGCGTCTTGACGACGTACGCCGGATGGCCGAGACCCTCCTCGCCAACCCGGTGATCGAGGACTTCACGGTGACCCCGGAGGCTCCCGCATGAGGGTCGGTGTCGTCACCTTCCCCGGCTCCCTCGACGACGCGGACGCTGCCCGCGCGGTCCGGCTGGCCGGAGGGGAGTCGGTCGCGCTCTGGCACGCCGACGCCGACCTGCACGGCGTCGACGCGGTGATCCTCCCGGGCGGGTTCTCCTACGGCGACTACCTGCGCTGCGGTGCGATCTCGCGCTTCGCCCCGGTGATGGCCGAGGTCGTCGCCGCGGCCGGCCGCGGAATGCCGGTGCTCGGCATCTGCAACGGCTTCCAGATCCTCTGCGAGTCCCATCTCCTCCCCGGGGCGCTGATCCGCAACGACCACCGCACGTTCGTCTGCCGCGACCAGCGCCTCCGCATCGAGAACAACCGCACGCCGTGGACGTCGTCGTACGCCGAGCGCGCGGAGGTGACGATCGTGCTCAAGAACGGCGAGGGCGGGTACGTCGCCGACGAGCCCACCCTTGAGCGGCTCGAGGGAGAGGGCCGCGTCGTGGCGCGCTACCTCGAGGTGAACCCCAACGGCTCGCTCCACGACATCGCGGGCATCGCCAACGAGCGCGGCAACGTCGTCGGGCTGATGCCCCACCCGGAGCACGCCGTGGAAGACCTCACCGGCGCCGGCACCGACGGGCTCGGCTTCTTCACCGGCCTCGCCGCGCTCGCCACCACATAGACGACTACGGGCGGGTCCCCGCGGCGAGCGCCGCCCAGGTCCTCGGGTTCACGACGCCCGAGACGGTGCGCCCGGTCGCCTTCTGCCACGCCCTCAGGGCGGCGTCGGTCTTCTGCGTGAACAGTCCGGTGACCGCGAGGTCGGTGCCCGAGGTGGCGGCGTTCAGCGTGCGCTGCACCTGCCGGACCGGGGCTCCGGTCGAGCCGAACTTCAGCACCGGCTGCGGACCGACCGCCAGCAGCGACATCCAGCCCCGCCGGGAGAACGACGTGCGCGCGGGCTGGCCGTGCGAGGTCTGCCACGACTGGACCGCCGCCAGGGTCTTGGCGTTGAAGATCCCGTTGACCTTGCCGGCGTACACCTTCTGCTCGGTGAGCAGGCACTGCAGCGCCCTGACCACGACCGGGTCGGAGCCGGCCTTGGTGCGGGGGTAGTCCACGAGGTCGACGTCCACCCCGCCGCAGTGCTGCTCGGCCGGTGCGGTCGGCTTGCCGAGGCTGAGGAAGTCGCGGTCGATGTTGATCCGGACCCCGCCCCAGGTCTCGTCGTGACCGCCGACGTACTGCTTCATCCGGGCACCCGGCCGCCACCCGTCGTCGCGGATGTACGACGTCGAGGTGTTGGCCTGGCCGTCCCACCGGGCGATCCAGATCTGGTCGGGGAGGTGGTACTCGTCGGGGTGGTTGACCCGTGCCTGGTCGAGCGCCCAGATCCCCGAGCCCGCGCTGGAGTAGACGCCCGAGACGTAGTGGAGGGAGTGGATCCCGCGCGTCCAGCCGCTGAGGAACCCCAGCGACGCCTTCCGGCAGCGGGTGATGGTCTGGTCGAAGCCCTCGAGGTCGTACCACAGCGTGCTGCCCGCCGAGATCCCGAGCTGCTGGGCGGCCGTGACCGCGTTCTGGGCGACGTTCGCACCCTGCCGCCGGGCCTTGCTGAAGGTGCCGTCCGCCCCTGGGTCGTTGCGGATCACCGGGTCGGTGCCGTAGCGGGGGAACCGTGGGTTGCAGGGCGCCTGCGGGCCGAGTGTGATCGGCAGCAGCTTCCAGCCGTTGCGGAGCTGGGTCGTGACCCATGCCGGGGTGAGGTGGGGCTGGTCGCGGCACGCGCGGGATGCTCCCGAGATGTAGATGCCGACGGCGAGGAACGGGGAGTGCTTGAGCCAGGCGTTCATCGCCTGCTGGCTCGGGGCCAGGCACTGGTCGAAGCCGTACCCGCGGAAGCTCCCGGGGGTCACGACATTGGCTCCGGCGGCCGTCCCGGCCGGGAGGGTCACTCCCACCGAGCCGAGCACCGCGACAGCGGCGACGGCGACGAGCGAGCGGCGAAACATGGTGGGCTCCCGGGAGATCGGTGGCATCCCCGTGGCGGGGGGCCGGCCTGGGGCCGGGGTCCACGGGGACGGCACACCTTAAACACATCCGTCACACCGGTCACAGCAGTTCACGGGAACTACCACGCTGTAGTTCTGCCAGACGCCCGGACGCCGAGTCGTCAGGTGACGACTCGGCGTCTCCGTGGGTGTCTCGTCGTCCGGCTCGAGGGCCGGCGGGGCCGGCTATGCCGCGTCGACCAGCTCCGGGTCGATCTCGAGCACGGCCGGCTCCGACGGCGTACGCCGCTCGCGCAGTCCGGCCGCGGCGACCACGAACGCCGCCAGCGAGAACGCCGCCGAGGTCAGGAAGGCCGCCTTCACGCCAGGGACGAACTGTCCCGGTACGGCGCCGGTGGCGTAGATCGAGACGATCACCGCGACGCCGACCGCGCTGCCGAGCTGCTGCGTGGTCTGCAGGAGACCGGACGCCGAGCCCGCGTGCTCCGGCTCCACCCCGCCGAGGACGGTCGTGGTGATCGGCATGAAGATGAACCCGGTCGCCAGGCCCGCGATCAGCACGGGCCCGAACACGGCGCCGAAGTAGCTGTCGGTGGCACTGATCTGGCTGAGCCAGAGGTAGGCGACGACCAGTGCTCCGGAGCCGACCATGATCATGGTCCGGGCGCCCATCCAGCTGATCAGCTGCGGCGTGATCCGCGACATCCCGAAGACCGCCAGGCTGAACGGCAGGAAGGCGGCGCCGGTCGCGAGCGGACCCAGGGCGAGCACCCGCTCGTCGTACTGCACGACGAGGAAGAACATCGACAGGTTCGCGCCGATGACCAGCGCCATCGTGGCCAGGGCCGCCACTCGGCGGCGGTTGCGCACCAGGTGTGGCTGGATCAGCGGGTGCGGGTGACGCAGCTCGGTCCGGGCGAGTACGGCGATCAGCGCCAGCCCGACGACGAGTCCGCCGATCGTGCGAACCGACAGCCACCCGTGCTCGGGAGCGCCGATCAGCGACCAGACGACAGCGACCGCACCCAGCGTGGCGGTCACCGCCCCGACCAGGTCGAAGCGGCCGGGGCGTCGCCGCGTCTCGGACACGAAGCGGCGCGCTGACGCGAGCACGGCGATGCCGATCGGGACGTTGATGAACAGCGTCCAGCGCCACGAGCCGATGTCGGTGACGGCGCCGCCGACCAGCAGGCCGATGGTGGCACCGGCCGAGGAGACGGCACCGAACAGGGCGAGCGCCCGGTTGCGCGCGGCCTCGTCGGGCGCGCTGGTGGTGAGCAGGGCCAGGACGCTCGGTGCCGCCATGGCGGCACCGGCACCCTGGAGTGCACGGGCAATGATGAGCTGCTCCGGGGACTGCGCGAGACCGCCGAGCAGCGAGAACAGCGTGAAGACGCCGAGCCCGATCTCGAACAAGCGCAGGCGGCCGCGAACGTCGCCGAGACGACCGCCGAGCAGGAGGAGCCCGCCGAAGGCGAGCGTGTAGGAGTTGAGCACCCAGGACAGCGACGCCGGGCCGAAGCCGAGGTCGGTGTCGATGCGCGGGAGCGCGACGTTCATCACGGCGACGTCCAGCACCAGCATCAGCTGGGCCATGAGCACGATCGCGATCCCCGTGGCCGCGCGACCGGCGTTCGCCGGAAGCTGCGTCGGGAGGTCCCCGGATGCGTGGGAGTTACGTGTGGACAGTGCAGATGACACGGGATGAAGTCCTTGTCTGGCCCTTCGGAGAGAGCCGATGTACGCTGTAACGGAGAAGTTCTCCGCTTGGAGAAGACTATACGGAGACACTCTCCGTTTGGCAAGAGGGGTGGGAGATGCGCGCCGACGCGCTGCGCAACCGGGAGCGCCTGATCGAGGCGGCGCGCGAGGTCTTCCGCGAGCAGGGGTACGACGCCTCGCTCGACGAGGTCGCCAAGCGCGCCGGCGTCGGGGCCGGCACCCTCTACCGCCACTTCCCCAGCCGTGACGTCCTGATGGACGCGATCATGCAGAGCTGGGTCGACCGGGTGAACGACGCCGTCGACAAGGTGCTCGTCCACGAGGGCTCGCCGCGCGACCTGCTGCTGTCGTGGTTCGACACCTATGTCGGGCTGATCAGCATGCACAAGGGCGGACCGGCCAAGATCACCAGCGCCATGGGCGACGAGAGCTCCCCGATCGTGACCAAGTGCCAGGTCCTCAAGGCGGCCACCCAGCGCGTGGTCGACCGGCTCGACGAACAGCACGCCCTCCGCGAGCACATCGAGGCCGTGCAGATGTGCCGTCTCGTCGGTGGGGTCGCGGCCGTGGCCGACAATGGCGGCCTCGACCAAGCCGCCGTACATCCTCTGCTCGAGGTCATCGCCGACGGCATGCTCGCCTGACCCGACCGCCGGCTACTGCTGCTGGTTGGCCCAGGCGGGAGGCGGCACCTGGGTGGGGCGCTGGGTCCGGGCGCGGGCCACTCCGGTGATCACCAGCGCCACGGCGAAGCTCCAGGCGAGGGCCAGGCCGATGGCCTGCCAGGAGTCGATGCCGACGGTCACCGTGGCCCGCTGCCTGAGCCGCGGGCCCGACTCGAAGCCCGCGTGGTACGCCGCGAGGTGGACCAGGATCGGCGTCGCCACCACGAAGGCGACCAACCATCGGAGCATGTCGGCCTGGATGCGGTCAGGTGTGCTCCGGTAGGCGACGTACAACGCCGACCCGCCGATGACCAGGAGCGTGCCCACCGGGAGCGCCCACAGCCAGTTGGAGACGTGGTCGCCGAAGTAGGGAAGATGGCGCGTCGTGGTCTGGTCGAACGTGCCGGAGCGGATGACGTTGTGCAGGCCGGCGCCGGCTCCGGTGTAGAGCGTGGTGATCCCGATGTTGGGCAGCACGGCCAGCCAGATCGCGATGGTCGACGTGTTGTGCGTGGTGTCGTCCTTGACGAAGAGGAGCACGACCGAGAACACGCCGAGCAGGGTCGCGCCGAGGAAGACGATCGCCAGCGAGCGCAGCGGGCCGGCCAACCAGGCCCGCACGCGCAGGACAGGCGACGGGAGGGTGGGGCCGCGCATCACGATGGCGCCGATGGCGATCACCAGAAGCCAGGTCGCGCCGAGAGCCGCCGAGGCGGCGGAGTGGCTGGCCCACCGGCCCGAGGCCAGGGCGAAGCCGGTGGTGTCCTCCGACGCGTGGCCGACGTTCCCGAACGTCCCTGGCACGCGGATCGAGGCGCGGAAGACGAGCGTCAGGACGACCATGCCGGCGACGAAGACGAGCGCGGTGCGGATCGCGTGGATCGCGGCGCCGGTCCAGTCCGGGTAGCGCCGCAGCTGGCGGCAGAGCAGCGCGCCGCCGGCGGTGAGCGCCAGAGCCGTCACCGTGAGCGGGTACGCGCCGACCGACCAGACCTCGGCGTCACCGACGTTCACGTGGCCGGCGGCGTCGCCACCGAACGCCGACCCGGTGACGATCGTGACGACGGTGAGGAAGCCCTTCACGCTCACCCCGTCGGGATGCATCAGCGCCACCAGCAGCGCCGAGGCCGCGAACGCGGTGAGCAGGGTGACCAGCGCGGTCACCGCCGCCCCGAGCCAGTCGCCGGTGAGGATCTGGGTGATGTCGAACCGGGGCCACTGCGGGAGTGCCGCGGTGGGCGCGGGGGCGGCCACGGACGTGACTCCGGGATCGCTCGGCCCGGTCACCACCGGGGCAGCCGGCACGCCGGCCGCGGCCGCGGGTACGGCGGGCGGCGGGGGCAGCGGCGCGCCGTACGCCGCGGGTGTCGGGGCGTCGACGGACGGTGCCGGACCGGGCATCGCGGGCGGTTCAGAGCCGAGGTCGTGGGTCAGCGGTCGGGTCTCGTTCCACTCCTCGGGCGGCGGGGGCTGCTCCTCGCTGGTCGGCGCCGGGGTCGCGGGGCTGCCGCACGCCCCGCAGAACCTCGCGCCCGGCTGCCAGGCAGCTCCGCAGTTCCCGCAGTGGTTCATCGGTGATCCCCCCGTGTGCCCGGCCTTCCGGTGGCTGGGCTTGGTCCGGCGGGAGACTAACCGCATTCGCCGTACCGGGTGTGCCAATGACGGAACGTGTCGGCATCCGAGAGGCTCCTCAGCCCGCCCTGGCCCCCGACAGCTGATCACGTGGGCGCATCGCCCCGAACTCTCGGATCGCCTCCTGTCGGGCCTGCTCCGACGGCGCGTACAGCGACATGCTGTACGCCGCGTCCCGATACATCAGCGCCGCCTTCCACGGACCTGCCTCGCTCGTCACCCGGTCGTCGTACGACGTCCACAGGTAGCGGTCGCCGGCCAGTGCCTGCCGTTGTGCCCGGCCTCGGTCGTCGTAGTGCGCGATCGCCGAGCCGAGGTTCGACCAGGCGGAGAGGTGCAGGGTGACCGGGGTGCCGTCGGGAAGGCTCTCGTCGCAGCTGACGAGGAGCTCGCGGTCGGCCGAGCCCGGAGTGCAGCCCGAGAGGTCGACTCCGGTGAAGACCCACGCCAAGCCGCGCTCGCCGCTCGGGCGGCCGCAACGTGCCGGGGTTCGTGCCGTCCGGCCGCTCCAGCAGCGGTACGACGGGCGCGGCTTCGCGCTGGGTGAGGGCGTGGGCGCAGTCGGGGCGCTGCTGGCCTGACGGTGGGTGCCGTGGGAACGGGGCGGCGTGGCATCCGTGGCGGACGGACCGTTCGATCCGGGCCGAGCGAACAGCAGGAACGCTCCCGCGCCGAAGACCGTCGCGAGCACCAGCACGCAGACCAGGGCGATCAGCCAGCCGCGTCCCCGTCCGGCTGTCCGTGGTGCCGGAGTGGCCGGTTCGGGGACCGGCGCGGGCACGGGTGCCGGCGCGGGAGTCAGCTGCGCGCCGCACCGGGTGCACCACCCTTGGTCGGGCCCGGCCGGCGAGCCGCACTGCGTGCAGAAGCGCGCGGGGCGCGTCGTGCCCTGCGTCATGTCACCACCCCCGCCGCGACCCCACGGCCGGCGCCGCGCTGTGGGCAGTATCACCGATCCCGCCCGATCCATGCAGGCACCGGGCCACGTCGTTGCAGGTCAGGCAGACTCCCGGCGATAGATTGCTGCCGTGCCGCAGCCCCTCGACACCGTCGACGCCGCCGCGTCCGACCCCGATCGCGAGCAGCCCTGGGCCGAGCTCGGCCTCACGGCGGACGAGTACCAGCGGATCCGCGAGCTCCTCGGCCGCCGGCCGACCAGCAGCGAGCTGGCGATGTACTCGGTGATGTGGAGCGAGCACTGCTCCTACAAGTCCTCCAAGGTGCACCTCAAGCAGTTCGGCGAGCTGGTCCAGGAGACACCGGTCGGCAAGATGCTGGCCGGCATCGGGGAGAACGCCGGCGTGATCGACATCGGCCAGGGGTACGCCGTCACCTTCAAGATCGAGTCGCACAACCACCCGTCGTACGTCGAGCCCTACCAGGGCGCGGCCACCGGGGTCGGCGGCATCGTCCGCGACATCCTGGCGATGGGTGCCCGACCGGTCGCGGTGATGGATCCGCTGCGCTTCGGGCCGCTCGACGCCGACGACACGCACCGCGTGCTGCCGGGCATCGTGGCCGGCATCGGTGGCTACGGGAACTGTCTCGGCCTGCCCACCATCGGCGGCGAGGCGGTCTTCGACCCGTCGTACGCCGGCAACCCGCTGGTCAACGCACTGTGCGTCGGCGTCCTCCGGCACGAGGACCTGCATCTGGCGAAGGCGTCGGGCGCGGGCAACCAGGTGATCCTGTACGGCGCCCGCACGGGCGGCGACGGCATCGGCGGCGTCAGCGTGCTGGCGAGCGAGACGTTCGACGCCCGGTCCGACGGGAGCAGTGGTCCCGCCAAGCGACCCAGCGTCCAGGTGGGCGACCCCTTCATGGAGAAGCTCCTGATCGAGTGCACCCTCGAGCTGTTCGCGGCCGGCGTGGTCGCCGGCATCCAGGACCTCGGCGGCGCCGGACTCTCCTGCGCGACCTCCGAGCTGGCCAGTGCCGGCGACGGCGGCATGCGTGTCTCGCTCGACCTGGTCCCGCTCCGCGACTCCTCGCTGGCGCCCGAGGAGATCCTGATGAGCGAGTCGCAGGAGCGGATGATGGCCGTCTGCGAGCCCGGCGACGTCGTACGGTTCCTGGCGATCTGCGCGAAGTGGGACGTCGAGGCCGTGGTGATCGGCGAGGTCACCGAGACCGGTCGGCTCGAGATCGACTGGCGCGGCCAGCGTGTCGTCGACGTACCACCCCGGTCGGTCGCCCATGACGGCCCGACGTACCAGCGCCCGGTGCTGCGCCCCGACTGGCAGGACGCCCTCGCCGAGGACGCCGCGGAGTCGCTGCCACGACCCGCGGACGACGACGAGCTCCGGTCGACCGTGCTGCGCCTGGCCGGGTCGCCCAACCTCTGCGACAAGTCGTGGATCACCGACCAGTACGACCGCTACGTCCAGGGCAACACCGTCCTCGCCCAGCCGTCCGACGCCGGCATGGTGCGGGTCGACGAGGGCACCCACCTCGGGGTCGCCGTGGCCACCGACGGCAACGGCCGCTTCTCCAAGCTCGACCCCTACACCGGGGCGCAGCTCGCCCTGGCCGAGGCCTACCGCAACGTCGCCTGTGGCGGGGCTATGCCGCTGGCCGTCTCCGACTGTCTCAACTTCGGCTCGCCGGAGGACCCGGGCGTGATGTGGCAGTTCGCCGAGGCCTGTCGCGGGCTGAAGGACGCGTGCGCGGCGCTCGGCGTCCCGGTGACCGGAGGCAACGTCTCGCTCTACAACCAGACCGGCGAGGCCCCGATCCTG
>JAICSK010000251.1 GCA_025936915.1 Nocardioides sp. | reverse complement strand
GCCAACGTGCAGTTGTCGAGGACGGTCAGGTGGGGGAACAGGTTGTAGGCCTGGAAGACCATCCCCATCCGCGACCGTACAGCCCTGCGGTCGACCCGCGGATCGGAGATCTCACGGCCCTCGAACTCGATCACGCCGTCGTCGATGTCCTCGAGCAGGTTGAGGCATCGCAGCAGGGTCGACTTGCCCGACCCGGACGACCCGATCAGGCAGACGACGTCATGCGGCTCGACTGTCAGGTCGATGTCGACGAGCACGACCTTGTCGCCATAGGACTTACGGACGTCGGTGACCTCGAGCAGGGCGTCGCTCACTTCACGACTCCCGCGAACTCGCGGCGCATCATCCTGCGCGCCACCCAGTCGGTGAACCGGGTCAGCGGGATCGTCAGGCAGATGAACAGCACGGCGGCGACCACGAGCGGCGTGTAGTTGAAGTGGTAGTTGGTGTAGTCCTGGGCCGAGAACATCGCCTCGAACACGAAGATGACCGACAGCAGGGCGGTGTCCTTCTGCAGCGAGATGAAGTCGTTCAGCAGAGGCGGGGCCACTCGCCGGGTCGCCTGCGGAAGGATCACGTGGATCATCGCCTGCCAGCGGGAGAGCCCCAGGGTGTCGGCACTGGCGAGCTGTGAGGGATGGATCGACTCGATCCCGGCGCGGAACACCTCTGACACGTAGGCGCCGTACGACGCGACCAGGGCCCCCGTTCCGAGCCACATGGTGTTGGTGGTCAACCCCTGCAGCTCCAGGGCGGGAAGACCGATCCCCGCGAGGTAGACCAGCAGGATCGTGGGGATCCCGCGGAAGACGTCGGCATACACGACGGCCAGCACGCGGAACGGCAGCATCACCGGCGACACGGTCGATCGGACGACGGCCACGCCCGCGCCGACCACGAGGATGCAGGGTTCGGCGACGAGGAAGATCACGACGTTCTTGCCGAACCCCTTGATCACCTGGGGGAAGGATGCCTTCGCCTCGCCCCAGTTGAAGAACGTCTCACGCACCCGGTCCCACCCGGGCGCCGAGGTGACACCCACGACAAGAACCACGACAACGACGACCAGCGCCACAGTGGCGACGAGGATGTCGCGACGCGCGCGGGCGCGGCGCACCGCACGACGTTCCAGCTCATGCCGGCTGGGCTCCCAGGCGGTGACGTCCGGTGCGCTCACTTGAGGACGGGCACGCTCACGGTCTGGCTGAGCCACTTCTGCTCGATCGAGTCCAGCGTGCCGTCGCCCTTGAGATCGGCCAGGGCCTGGTTCACGCAGGTGACCAGCGGGTTGCCCTTCTGGAAGAGCATGCCGAACTGCTCGGGGCTGCCGGTCTGCTGCTGGAACTGCCCCACGATCGTGGAGTGCGGGATCTGGACGGCGGTGATGTAGAACGCCGTCGGCAGATCCGTAGCGATCGCGTCGACCTGGTGGTTAAGCAGAGCCTGCTTGGCGTCGTTGGTGTTCTGGAAGACGACCGGGTCGCTGTCCGGCTGCACGTCCTCGCGGAGAGCGGTCAGCGACGTCGTCCCGGTCTGGGCGCCCAGCTTGTACTTCTTGAGGTCAGCCAGGGATGACACGCTCGAGATCGGCGAGTCGTCGAGCGCGATCAGTGCCTGGGCTGCCGTGTAGTAGCCGTCCGAGAACGTCACCGCCTTCTCCCGGGCCGTCGTGATCGAGATCTGGTTGATGTCGAAGTCGAAGTGCTTCGGTCCCGGCGCGAACGACGTGTTGAACGGCTGCTTGACCCATTTCACGGTCGACTGGTCGAAGCCGAGCTGCTTCGCCACGGCGTACGCGACGGCCGACTCGTAGCCCTTGCCGTTGGTCGGGTCGTTGTGGCTGAACCACGGGTCGTACGCCGGCGAGTCGGTCGCGATCGTCAACGTGCCGGCCGTGAGGGTCTTTCCCTGGGCACAGTCGGCCGGGGTCTGGTTGGCGTTCGTGTCGGTGGCCGTCGGCGCGGAGCTGTTCTGCGGCGCGCACCCGAGCGCGAGGAGCATCAGTGGAGCGAGGACGGCAGCCGTTCGTGGCGTGCGCATGGCCGGAATGCTAGCCACACGCGACGGTCGGCGAGATCACCAGAGGGCTGCCGTGCAACCGACGTCACACCCCATGGTGGGCGATTCGACGGTTCAATGGCGCGGGTGGTGACCTACCCCCGGCTGCTCGCCCCGATCACGCTCGGCGACCTGACGCTCCGCAACCGGGTCGTGATGGGCTCGATGCACACGGGTCTCGAGGACCGCGCGCGCGACATCCCGGCGCTGGCGGCGTACCTCTCCGAGCGTGCGCGTGGCGGCGTCGGCCTCGTGGTGACCGGCGGCTACGCGCCGGACAAGCGCGGGTGGCTCAAGCCGTTCGCCGCGGAGATGTCCACCCGCCTCCAGGCGATGCGCCACCTCGAGGTGACCGAGGCCGTGCACGCCGAGGGCGGCGCGATCGCGCTGCAGGTGCTGCACGCCGGGCGGTACGGCTACCACCCGTTCAGCGTCTCGGCGTCGTCCGCGAAGTCGCCGATCACGCCCTTCACGCCCTCGGCGCTCAGCGCGAGAGGTGTGGACCGCACGGCGTCCCACTTCGCGCGGACTGCCGGGCTCGCGCAGAAGGCGGGGTACGACGCGGTCGAGATCATGGGTTCCGAGGGGTACCTGATCAACCAGATGCTGGCCGCCCGTACCAACGACCGCACCGATGCCTGGGGCGGTACGGCGAGCCGTCGGATGCGCTTCGCGCTGGAGGTCGTACGCCGCACCCGCGAGTCCGTCGGCGACGGCTTCCCGATCGTGTACCGGATCTCTCTCCTCGACCTGGTCGACGGCGGCCAGACCTGGGACGAGGTCGTCGACCTCGCGCACGGGCTCGAGCAGGCCGGCGTCACGGCGTTCAACACCGGGATCGGCTGGCACGAGGCGCGGGTGCCGACGATCATCACCCAGGTGCCGCGCGGCGCGTGGCGCCCGCTGACCGCCCGGCTCAAGGCGGCGGTCACCGTGCCCGTCTGCGCCTCCAACCGGATCAACGGCCCGGACCTGGCCGAGGAGATCCTGGCGTCGGGCGAGGCCGACCTGATCTCGATGGCCCGGCCGTTGCTCGCCGACCCGGACCTCGTCGTGAAGGCGGCCTCCGGGCGGGCGGACGAGATCAACACCTGCATCGCCTGCAACCAGGCCTGCCTCGACCACGTGTTCGGCAACCGCAAGGCGTC
>JAICSK010000027.1 GCA_025936915.1 Nocardioides sp. | reverse complement strand
GGATGACGCCCTGGTTGCGGACGTCGCGGATGCCGGTGTCGAGCATCGACCGGGCCGCGAGCTAGACCTGGGGAGTCACCGAGTTTGCGTGGTTGTCGTGGGTGTGGATGTCGTCGGAGACGCCGCGTGACCGGGAGATCGCGCCGATCCGGCCCATGCCCTCGACGACCTCGGCCTGCAGCCAGTGCTGCGGCATCCCCATCAATGCCTTGGTGGCCAGCCGGATGTCGCGGATGTTCTCGATCTCCAGCAGGTCGGTCAGGAACGCCTCGAGCCGTGGCCATGGCATGTTGGCCACGTCGCCGCCGGAGACGACCACGTCGCGCACTTGCGGCGTACGGCGCAGGTAGTCGAGCATCGCGCCGAGCCGGTCGTTGGGCTTGCCGACGAACTTGAGCTTGTCGATGACCGCGGTCGAGTTGCCGACCAGGTCCATCCGGGTGCAGTGGCCGCAGTACTGCGGGCAGGTCGGCAGCAGCTCGGCGAGCACCTTGGTGGGGTAGCGGTGGGTGAGGCCCTCGGCGACCCACATGTCGTGCTCGTGCAGCGAGTCGCGGGTCGCGTGCGGGTGCGACGGCCAGTCGGTACGACGGTCGCTGAGCACCGGCAGCATGTAACGCCGCACCGGGTCGGAGTAGAACGCCTCGGTGAGCGAGCCGGGGCCGCTCGGCTCGACGCGCGGCGCCATCGTGTTCATCATCTGCGGCGGCACGAGCATCGACATCGTGGCCCGCTCCGCCTGGTCCTTCTCGAGATCGGCGTAGAAAGACTCGTCGAGCAGGTCGCCCATCAGCTCGCGGAGCTGCTTGAGGTTCTTCACGCAGTGGGCGCGCTGCCACTGCACCGACTCCCACTCCTCGGCCGTGACGTCCTTCCAGCCGGGGAACCGGGTCCAGTCGGGCTCGACCAGCTCGATCCGCCGATAGGGGTAGGGCTGGCCGGTTTCAAGACCGATCGAGGTCTCGATGCTCATCGCGGGGTGCTCCTTGGTCGACGGCGAGCGGGCGGCGTGCGGACGGGCGGCGTGCCGGTTGTGAGGCGCGTCGTCCTCATGTCAGAGTAGGCGGAGAACATGCGGCGAGTCCAATGCCACGCCGCAGATTCTTTCGTACTTCAGCCGATCCAGCGGAGGAAACCCGAGAAATGTCGGTGCCAGCGACCGATTCCGGTACCCGGACCACGAGCGACCCGACCGGGCTGCACCGGGTCCTCGACCAGACGGTGGTGCTGCCCCAGGCGGCCCGGCGTCTGGACACCCGACGCGAGCTCTGGCCCGACGAGGTGCGGGTGCGCGTCGAGACGCTCAACCTCGATGCCGCGTCGTTCCGACAGCTGGAGGAGAAGCACGGACACGACGGCGCCGCCGTACGCCGTGAGGTCCTGGAGATCGTCGCCGCCCGCGGCAAGATGCAGAACCCGGTGACCGGCTCGGGCGGCATGCTGATCGGCACCGTGGAGGAGGTCGGCCCCGAGTCGACGCTCGGGCTCGAGGTGGGAGATCACATCGCGACCCTGGTCTCGCTGAGCCTCACCCCGTTGGTGATCGAGGACGGCCTCGAGCGCTGGGACGGCACCAGCGAGCGGGTCCCCGCCGACGGGTACGCCATCCTGTTCGGTCGCTCCATCGCCGCCCGCATCCCCGACGACCTGCCGCCGGCACTGAGCCTCTCGGTGATGGACGTCTGCGGCGCACCGGCTCTCACCCACCGCGTGGTCGCGGAGTACGACGAGCCGGTCGTGGCCGTCATCGGCGGCGCCGGCAAGTCCGGCTCGCTGAGCCTCGCGGCCGCCGCACGGGCTGGAGCACGGCGCACGGTCGGCGTGGTTCCGACCGACGTCGAGGCGGATCTGCTCCGCGAGAGCGGCCTCGCCGACGACGTGGTGGTCGCCGACGCCCGCGACCCCATCGCACTCCGCGACGCGGTCGCCTCGGCCGGCCGCCCGGCCGACGTCACGGTCGTCTGCGTCGACGTCCCGGGCTGCGAGGGCGGGGCGATCCTCGCCACCGCCGAACACGGCACGGTCATCTTCTTCTCGATGGCCACCTCGTTCTCGGCGGCGGCCCTGGGCGCCGAAGGAGTCGCGGCCGATGTCACCATGCTGATCGGCAACGGCTATGCGCCGGGCCACGCGGCGTACGCGATGGACCTGCTGCGCTCCCATGACGGCGTACGCCGCCTCTTCGAGCGGAGGCTCTGATGGTGGCCACCACGCGAGGACGACGCGGCAAGCTCGACCTCGACCCGGCCGCCGTCCGGCAGGCGCGGTCACTGGCCCGCAAGGTCGGCCGTCCGATCGTGCGGATCGCCCAGCAGCACACCACGGTCTCCGTCGAGCGGGCGACCCTGCGCCTCGCCGGTCTCGAGGGGGCCGACGCCGAGGGCACGCCCTGGGTCAACCGTCTCGTCGACGTGGTCCGAGCCGACGTGGGGCTGGAGCACGGCGTCGCCCTGCCGGTGTGGGACGCCCTGCGTCGTGCGGAGGGCGCCGACCTGCGCGAGCTCGCCGAGAAGGCCTCCGCCGGTTCGGTCACCTTCCGGCTGCCCGAGGGCCCGGACGCGAGGCGGGCCCGTACGGCGGCCACGCGTGCGGTCGGAGCCGGGATCAAGCGCATCGACTTCCGCCGGCGCGAACGCCAGCGGCTGGTCCGGCGCATCGGCGACGCGCCGCGGCAGCCGTGGATCTACCTGATCGTCGCCACCGGCGACATCTACGAGGACATCCCGCAGGCCCAGGCCGCCGCCCGCGAGGGCGCGGACATCATCGCGGTGATCCGGTCGACCGGACAGAGCCTGCTGGACTTCGTGCCCGAGGGCGCGACCCGGGAAGGCTTCGCCGGCACCTACGCCACGCAGGAGAACTTCCGGCTGATGCGAGCCGCCCTCGACGACACCTCGAAGGAGCTCGGCCGCTACGTCCGGCTGACCAACTACGCCAGCGGCCTGTGCATGCCCGAGATCGCCACCCTGGCCGGGCTCGAGCGGCTCGACATGATGCTGAACGACTCGATGTACGGGATCCTCTTCCGCGACATCAACCCGATCCGCACGTTCGTCGACCAGCGCTTCAGCCGGCAGGTGCACGCCCGGGCCGGGATCATCATCAACACCGGCGAGGACAACTACCTGACCACCGCCGACGCCGTCGAGGCCGCCCACACGGTCACCACGAGCCAGCTGCTCAACGAGTACTTCGCCAAGGAGGCCGGTCTCGAGGACTGGCAGCTCGGGCTCGGGCACGCCTTCGAGATCGACCCCGACCTCCCCGACTCGTTCCGGCTCGAGCTGGCCCACGCGATGCTCGCGCGCGACCTGTTCCCGGAGGCGCCGCTGAAGTGGATGCCACCCACCCGTCACATGACCGGCGACGTCTTCCGCGGCTACCTCCTCGACGGGTTCTTCAACCTGGTCGGCGCCCTCACCGGCCAGGGCATCCTGCTGGTCGGGATGATGACGGAGGCCGTGGTCACGCCGTGGCTCTCCGACCGCGACCTGGCGCTGCAGAACGTCCGCTACGTGATGAACGCCGCGGGCAACCTGCGCGAGGACTTCCGACCCGAACCGGAGGGCTTCATCGCCCAGCGCGCCCGCCAGGTGCTCGCCGAGACGATCGAGCTGCTGGAGAAGATCGCCGACGAGCCCGGACAGGCTCCGTTGCTCGAGGCGATCGCGGACGGCACGTTCGGGCTGATGAAGCGCCCGGCCGACAAGGGCAAGGGGCTCGAGGGCGTCGCCGCGAAGGCGAGCGACTACTGGAACCCCGCGAGCGAGATCCTGGCCCGTCGAGACGGCGCTGGCGCGCCTCGTCAGGAACCGGAGAAGAGATGAGCTCCCCGATCCGCCCTTACGGCGACACCACCGGCGACGGGATGGTCCAGCTGAGCTTCACCCTGCCGATGCCGCACTCCAAGATCGCCGAAGGGGCAGCCGCCCAGCTGGCCAACAAGATGGGCATGGATCCCGCACTCGTCGTACACGCGAAGCAGATGGGGGAGGACTACACGTTCTTCGTCGTCTACGGCCGGGTCCACCACCTCGTCGACCCGAGCACCGTCGAGGTCGTGGAGCGCGACTACCCCCTGCTCACCCCGAAGGAGGCCAACGCCGCGATCAAACGCAGCCTCCGTCGCCGGCTTGTCGTGGTCGGCGGCTGCATCGGCACCGACGCCCACACCGTCGGCATCGACGCGATCCTCAACATCAAGGGGTTCGCGGGGGAGAAGGGCCTGGAGTACTACCGCGAGCTGAAGGTCGTGAACCTCGGTGCGCAGGTCAGTGTCCCTCACCTGGTCGAGGCCGCGCGCGAGGAGAAGGCCGATGCGGTCCTCGTCTCCCAGGTCGTCACCCAGCGCGACGCCCACCTGCTGAACACCCGGGAGATGTCGGCGGCCTTCCGAGAGTCCTACCCGCCCGACAAGCGGCCCCTGCTGATAGTTGGGGGCCCGCGTTTCGACGAGACGATGGCTACCGACCTCGGCGTCGACCGCGTCTTCACCCGGGGTACGACGCCCGGCGAGGTCGCGTCGTACCTCGTGCACCGACTGGCCCCGGGGGCGCCGCCCGAGCAGAAGGCGAGCTGAGATGGCGACCAGCAACGGCCACGACGTCGGCACCCGCGTGGTCCACCGGCGATACGTCCCCTCCAGCGACGCCCACTACGCCGGCAACCTGGTCGACGGGGCCTACAGCCTCAAGCTGTTCGGGGACGTGGCCACCGAGATGTGCATCGTGACCGACTCCGACGAGGGCCTGTTCGCGTCGTACGACGACGTGCAGTTCCGCGAGCCGGTCCGGGCCGGCGACGTGCTCGAGATCGCCTGCGAGCTGGTGAAGGTCGGCACCCGCAGCCGCGTGCTCGAGCTCTCGGTCACCGTCGTGGCCCGGGGCAACCCCACCGCCGACCGACCGGGCGCGGCCACGGTCCTCGACCCGCCGCTCGTGGCCACGACCGCCACGGGCACGGTGGTCGTGCCCCCGGCCGGTGGTTAACCAACATTCACCTGGTCGGCGTGTCGATGCCGGACACGCCGCGAATCGAGGCGAATTCCGGGTGAACTTCGCGCGACGCGGCATCGGCTGACCTGCGAGTTCGCGAGTCCTCGCAGGTCAGCGACCGGTTGACAACAGGCGGTCGGATGACCAAGGGTGCCGCCATTCGCTCAGCCATTCGCGGGAGCAAGACCGACGTCCGAGTGACCGGGTCGCCCGGTGGGAGTCCGCCCATCGGGGGAGCCGGTTCGCGGAGGTCGGTTCTTGCCCCGCGAGAGCGAGACCGGAGGGGGAGGCGGTCCCCCTAGACAACTTCCGGGCGCACGGCAGCCAGTCGTGGTCCGGTCGGCCCGAAGGGCCGCACCCCCCTCCGGTCAGGCACATCGCCTCTCGATACGGGCGTGGCGGCTAGATTCTTTCGCATGCGGACGCGCTGCCTGGTGGCCCTCGCGGCCGGCGTGGCGCTGACCCTGTCGTTCCCGCCGACCGACGTGTCCTGGCTGCTGCCGTTCGCGGTCGCGGCGTTCTTCCTGGTCACCGACGGCCTGCCGATGCGCCGCGCGTGGATCCCGGGACTGGTCTTCGGCGCGTCGTTCCAGGTCACGTTGCTGTGGTGGCTGCACGTCGTCGGCACCGTGCCGTGGCTGGGCCTGTCCCTCACCCAGACCCTCTGGTACGGCGTGCTGGGCGCGGCCGCCGTACCCCTGCGGCGGCTTCCCCTGGCGCCCGCCTGGCTGGCCGCGGCCTGGGTCGCGATGGAGTCTGTGCGGTGCACCTGGCCGGCCGGCGGGATGCCGTGGGGGAGGCTGTCCTACGCCGCTGTCGGCACCCCGGTCGCGGGCTCGCTGCCGTTCGTCGGGTCGACCGGGCTCAGCCTGGTGCTGGCCCTGCTCGGCACGCTGCTGGCCTCGGCGTACACCCGCCGTGGCCGACGTGCCCGAGCCGTCCCGCTGGTCGTCGCCCTCGGGGTCCTCGCGCTTGCCTCGGTGCCCCTGGTGGCGCCGTACTCCGCCGCGGAGATCGGGCACACCCGCGTGGCCGCGATCCAGGGGAACGTTCCCGGCAACGGCACCGACGTCCTCGCCCACTTCCGGCAGATCACCGCGCAACACCTGCACGAGACCGACCGGCTCGCCGCCGACGTGCGCGAGGGGCGCACGGCCGAGCCCGACTTCGTCGTCTGGCCGGAGAACTCCACCGCGGTGGACCCCTTCGAGGACCAACAGATGAGGGCCGACATCCAGGATGCCGTCGACACCGTCGACGTGCCCTTGCTGGCCGGTGTCGTCATCGACGGCGGGCCGAGGCACGTGCTCAACCAGGGCATCGTGTTCGACCCGGTGACCGGCGCAGGTGACCGCTACACGAAGTGGCACCCGGTGCCGTTCGGCGAGTACATCCCGTGGCGCTGGCTGTTCGGGTCCCACCTCGCCCAGCTCAACCAGGTCTCGCGGGACATGGTCGGGGGCACCCGGGTGGAGCCCCTGCACGTCGCCGGCACGCTGGTCGCCGATGCGATCTGCTTCGACGTCGCCTACGACGACGGCCTGTACGCCCAGCTCTCGCACGGCGGGCAACTGGTGGTCGTCCAGACCAGCAACGCGATGTTCATCCACACCTCGCAGATCGACCAACAGTTCGCGATCAGCCGGCTCCGCGCCATCGAGACCCACCGGTACGTCGTGGTGGCGGCCATCAACGGGATCACCGGCGTGATCGCGCCCGACGGCTCGGTGGTCACCTCGGTCCCGGTGCGGACCGAGTCGTACGTCGACGCCACGGTCGGCTTGTACGACGCGGTGACCCCGGCCGTGCGGATCGGGCCGTGGCTGGGACGAGCCTGCCTCGGGCTGGTGGCCCTGGGCTGGCTGCTGGCCCTGGGTCAGTATCGTCGGACGCGCATGGCGCCGACCGGCCGCGGCGACGAGGCGGCCACTCCCACCCTCACCGACAGGATCCCCGCATGAGCACCGACGCGAGTGTGCCCGGACTCGGCCGGGTCGTGATGGTGGTGCCGACGTACGACGAGGCCGACAACCTGGCCTGGATCGTCGGCCGGCTGCGCGCGGCCCAGCCCGACGTGCACGTGCTCGTCGTCGACGACAACTCACCCGACGGCACCGGCAAGATCGCCGACGAGCTCGCGGCGGCCGATGATGCCGTCTCGGTCGTGCACCGCACCGAGAAGGGCGGCCTCGGCGCCGCGTACAAGCACGGGTTCCGGGTGGCCCTGGACGCCGGCTACGACGTGATCGGTGAGATGGACGCCGACGGCTCGCACCAGCCCGAGCAGCTCCACCTCCTGCTCGACGCCCTGCGAGATGCCGACCTGGTGATCGGATCACGCTGGGTGCCGGGCGGCAGCGTCGTGAACTGGCCGTTCCGGCGCGAGCTGCTCTCGCGCGGCGGCAACCTCTACGTCCGGTTGCTCCTCGGCGTGAAGGTGCGCGACGCGACCGCCGGCTACCGGTTGTTCCGGCGTACGACCCTCGAGGCGATCGACCTGGCGAGCGTGGAGAGCACCGGATACGTCTTCCAGACCGACATGGTGACCCGCTGCCTGCGGCTGGGGCTGCGGGTGTGCGAGGTGCCGATCGAGTTCGTCGAGCGGATCCGGGGCGACTCCAAGATGAGCGGCCAGGTCGCGGTCGAGTCGTTGCGCCGGGTGACGACCTGGGGGCTGCGCGAACGTCGCCGGCAGGTCGCCTCTCGCTGGGGGCGGCGATGAGCCAACGCCCGTTCGGAGGCTCCTCACAGGCACGCGGCCGGCGGCGTCGGTTCCCGTGGGGTCTGCTGGTCGCCGCGTTCGTGATCGTGCCGATCCTGGAGATCTACGTGATCATCCAGGTCGGTCAGGTCATCGGGCCGTGGTGGACGATCCTGCTGCTGATCGCCGACAGCATCTTCGGCGCCTGGCTGGTCAGGCACGAGGGCCGACGGGCCTGGCTGGCCCTGACCACCGCCATCGGTTCGGGCCGGATGCCGGCCAAGGAGCTCGCCGACGGAGCGCTGATCCTGGTCGGAGGCACGTTGATGATCAGCCCCGGGTTCGTCACCGACGTGGCCGGGATCCTGCTCATCCTGCCCGTCACCCGGCCCGTCGCCCGGGCCCTGCTGACCCGGGTCGTCGCCCGTCGGCTGACGGTGAGGTACGACGGGAGACGGGGCCCCGGACCGGACGGGCCGGTCATCCGCGGCGAAGTCGTCGACGAGTAGCGATCTCAGGCCTTGCTCTTCACGCGTCGCTTGGCGTTGGCGCGGTGCAGGTGGGCGGGACCGATCTCACCCTCGCGGAGCAGCTCCAGCCGCTCCTTGAGGATGTCCTCGAGCTCCTTCTCGGAACGACGCTCCAGGAGCATGTCCCAGTGCGTGCGAGCCGGCTTCTCGGCCTTCTGCTCGGGCCGGATGCCCGAGGTGCTGAGGGCCTCGGCCCCACAGCGCGGGCACTCCCACACGGCGGGGATCTCGGCCTCCACCGACATCGTGACCTCGAACTCGTGTCCGTTCACGCAGCGGTAACCCGCCTGCTGACGAGCGGCGAACTCGATGCCGCGCTCGTCCTCGAAACTCTGTCCTCCCAGCCGCGCGCCACGAAGTGTGCGCTCTGCCATGAAGGTTCACCTCCAGCGTTCTGTAGCCCCCGGTACGCGCCCCCGACAACGACGAGGCGTACATCGACAAGACGTCCGTACCCCGCGTTCGTGATGGACACACTCACGGGTTCTTGCACGGACGGTTGCCTTGTTCAACGTACGCCGGTCGCGCACTGTTCCGCCATGAAGACGCGAGACGGGTCACAACGGTTCGCGGCCGTTCACGACTTCACATGAGACTCATACCACGGATGGCACGGTGTTGCCCGCCTCCTGGATGCCGCGTCGCGGGTCGAGACGCAGCAGGAACGCCGCGCCGAGGACGAAGAACACGACCAGCGCGACGATGGCCGGCCGGTAGGAACCGGTGATCTGGAAGACCACGCCGAACAGGAAGGTGCCGAACCACGACGTCCCGCGCTCGCAGGCGTTGTAGAGGGCGAAGTACTCTCCCTCGCGGCCGCGGGGGATGAGCAGGCTGAAGAACGACCGGGACAGCGCCTGGGTGCCACCCAGGACGATCGCGATCGCCACCCCGGCGAGCAGGAAGGCCACGACGTTCTTGCGTGGCAGGAACATCGCCAGGACCACGATCACCATCCAGGCATACGTGCCCCACAGGATGCAGCGGTAGGCGCCGTACCGGGCCGCCATCCGGCCGAAGAGCAGGGCGCCGCCGAAGGCGACGAACTGGATCAGCAGGATCGTCCCGATCAGCACGCTGTCGCCGAAGCCGAGCTGCTTGGAGCCGTACGTCGACGCCACGCCGATCACGGTCTGGATGCCGTCGTTGTAGAAGAGGAAGGCGACCAGGAAGGTCAGGGTCATCGGGAACCCGCGCATCTCACGCAACGTGGTGAACAGCTGCCCGAACGACCGACGGAACAGGCCCTCGCGACCGGGAGCCGGCTCCTGGGCCGGATGGTCGCGCAACCGCAGGAACGGGATGAAGGTGAACCCGGCCCACCAGACCGCAGCCGAGAGCAGCGACAGCCTCACTGCCAGCTCCTTCTCGAGGCCGAGGACGCCGTGGGCGAGCACCATCACGAGGTTGACGGCGAGCAGCAGCCCGCCGCCGAGGTAGCCCCATGCCCAGCCGCGCGAGGAGACCCGGTCGCGCTCCTCCTCGGTCGAGATGTCGACCAGGATCGCGTAGTAGCTGACCAGGGAGCAGCCCCCGAGGATGCTGCTCACGACCACCGCGAACGCGGCCGGCTGCCACTGGCTGCCGTGCAGCAGGAACAGCAGCGCCGCGAAGAGCGAGCCGGACCAGGCGAACCCCGCCATGTGCAGGCGCTTGCGCGAGGAGCGGTCGACGACGGCGCCGACGAGCGGGAGCAGGAACGCGCTCGAGATCGTGGCGAAGCTGGTCAGGTAGAACGGCAGCGAGCCGGCGGCGACGTGGATGCCGAGGAGGTCGACGGTCTTCTTGCAGGTGTCGTCGGCCGAGTTGCCGCACCCGGCCGCCCGGCCGGCGACGGTGATCATGAACGGCGAGAACAGCACCGCCAGGACGGTCGTGTAGTAGGCGGAGTTGGCCCAGTCGTACCAGTTCCAGGCCTTCTGCTCCTTCGACCGCCTCAACGGCTCCAGGTCGGCGATGCCCTGCCCCATCAAGCCTCCTCGGTGGCCCGGTGTGACCGGTCCGGCCACAGGCCGCGCCGGCGCAGCACGTGTCGGAGGATGTCGGTGCGGTCGGTCATCAGCCCGTCGACACCGCGGTCGAGGAGCAGGCCCATCTCCTCAGGGTCGTCGACGGTCCAGACGTGGACGTGCAGCCCCGCCGCGTGGGCACGCCGTACGACGCGGGCCGAGGCCACGACGAACGGGCCGCACCGATGCGGCACCTGCAGGGCCGCGGGCCCGGCGCGGGTCACGAGCCGGGCGAGCCTGCTCGGCAGCATGACGTACGCCGCGACCTCACCTGGGGACGCCGACGTGGCCACCCGTGGCCCGGCGAGCCGGCGGAACCGGCGGATCCGCCGGCCGGAGAACGAGCCGACCAGCACGCGGTCCTGCAGCCCGTGGTCGCGCACGAACGTCGCCAGCGGTGTCACCGCATCGCTCGACTTGAGGTCGATGTTGAGGCACCCGTCCGGGAAGTCCGCGACGAGCTCCGCGAGCGTCGGCACCGGCTCACGACCGCCGACTCGCACCCGGGCGAGCGCGCTCGTGTCGAGGTCCTCGATCGACCCGGCGCCGTCGGACACCCGTTCGAGGAAGGCGTCGTGGAAGGCGACCAGGAGGCCGTCACGGGTGACGTGGACGTCGGTCTCGAGGTAGCGGTAGCCGAGCGCCCTGGCATGGGCGAACGCGACCCGGGTGTTCTCGAGCCCGAGGATCTCGGGGTGCCGGCCGCCGCCACGGTGGGCGAAGGCCAGGACCGGTGCCCCGTCGTCGAGGAACGGGAACCCGGTGCGCATGGCAGCAGTATCGCCGGGGTGTCCGTCGGGCCACGCCGGTCGGTCGAGGCCCTGGGCACCGTCGCCGGATCGCCCGGATGCTCCCCTCAGAAGTCGCGGAAGGTCTCGATCTGGGCGCCGAGCTGGTTGAGCCGCTCGGCGAGGTCCTCGTAGCCGCGGTGGATGACGTAGGTCGACCGCAGCACCGAGGTGCCCTTCGAGGCGAGCATCGCCAGCAGCACCACGACCGCGGGCCGCAGCGCGGGCGGGCAGACGATCTCGGTGCCGGTCCAGCGGGTGGGTCCCTCGACCATCACCCGATGGGGGTCGAGCAGCTTGACCTGGCCGCCGAGCTTGTTCAGCTCGACGAGGTAGATCGCGCGGTTCTCGTAGACCCAGTCGTGGATCAGCGTCTGGCCGTCGGCCACGGCCGCGATCAACGCGAAGAACGGCAGGTTGTCGATGTTGAGGCCCGGGAACGGCATCGGGTGGATCTTGTCCAGCGGCGCCGTGAGCAACGACGGATGGGTGGTGAGGTCGACCAGCCGGGTGTGCCCGTTGCTGGCGACGTACTCCTCGGAGCGGTCGTACTTGAAACCCATGTCCTCGAGCACGGCCAGCTCGATCTCGAGGAACTCGATCGGCACTCGGCGGATGGTGATCGACGACTCGGTGACGATGGCCGCGGCGAGCAGGGACATCGCTTCGATCGGGTCCTCGGCCGGGGCGTAGTCGACGTCGACGTCGATCTCCTCGCGACCGGTGACGGTCAGGGTCGTGGTGCCGATGCCCTCGACGTCGACGCCGAGCTTCTGCAGGAAGAAGCAGAGGTCCTGGACCATGTAGTTGGACGAGGCGTTGCGGATCACGGTCGTCCCGCGGTGCAGGGCCGCGGCGAGCAGGGCGTTCTCGGTGACGGTGTCCCCGCGCTCGGTGAGCACGATCGGCCGCCGGGGCTGGGTCCTGCGGTTGACCGTCGCGTGGTAGTACCCCTCGGTGGCCTTCACCTCGAGCCCGAACGGACGAAGCGCCGCAAGGTGCGGCTCGACGGTGCGCGTGCCGAGGTTGCAGCCGCCGGCGTACGGCAGCTCGAAGCTGTCGGCGCGGTGGAGCAGGGGACCGAGGAACATCAGCACCGAGCGGGTACGACGGGCAGCGGCCTCGTCGATCGAGCTCAGGTCGAGCTCCTTGGGCGGAGCGATCTCGAGGTCACCCTCGTCGCCGATCCAGCGGGTGTGGACGCCGAGGCTCCCGAGCACCTCGAGGAGCCGGTTGACCTCCTCGATCCGGGCGACCTTGCGCAGCGTGGTCCGGCCCCTGTTGAGCAGGGAGGCGCACAGCAGCGCGACCCCGGCGTTCTTGGAGGTCTTGACGTCGATCTCGCCCGACAGCGTGGTCGGGCCGGTGATCCTGAGGTGGGTGGGCCCGGCGCCGAGTGCGACGATCTCGGAGTCGAGGGCCGACCCGATCCGGGCGACCATCTCGAGGGAGAGGTTCTGATGGCCTTTCTCGATCCGGTTGACCGCGCTCTGGCTGGTCTGGAGACGCTCGGCCAGCTGCTGCTGGGTCAGCCCGCGGTGCGTGCGAGCGTCGCGGATCAGCTTCCCGATGCGACCCTTGAAGTCCTCCGTCATGGTGCCACGGTATCTCATGTGTGAGATAAGTCCACACTCCCTGGTCGGCGTGTCCGGTCGGGTCAGGATGACCGGCACGAGGGTACCCAAGCCGGCCACGGCTGCAACTTCCCTCCCGAAGGTCCGGCGGTACCGGGGCCCCTCGAGCCGTTGTGCACATGGTTGCGGTTTGTTGCCAATCCGCATCACCCCGGGCCCGGGACGTGCGGTTTGTCACCAATCGGCGGGCACAGCTCGGCCTCGCGACGTTGTCGCGAGGGCCGAGCTGGATTCGAGGTGGCCGGGGGAGGGCCGATCCGGGTGGGGCCAGCGTGCACACCCCGCACCGACGTCGTCGATGCGGGGTGTGCTCGCTCAGACCGGGGAGGCCGGTCCGGGTGGCGCTAGCGACCCCGCGCACTCAGCACGTGACTGCCCGGCATCTGGCACGGGGCGCAGTCACAGTGCTCGTCGCACACCAAGAAGGTGTGCATCGCGTGGCCGCACCGGGGGCAGGGCAGGTCGTGCGAGAGATGCTGGTCGTTGTCGGTGACCGTGTCCCACATGTCCCTGTCCGTCCTTCCCGGCTCGCGGTGTCACCCGGAGTGGCACCCATGCTGTCCCGGTCTGCGGGCGGCGACAGTCGGAAAGGGGACAAATGGTCACAACGCACTAGCAGGTCGGGACCATCGGCCGGGGGCATGGTGCGCTTGGCTCAGGCCTCGAGCGTGCGGATGGCCCGCCGGGTCGCGAACCAGAGGCACAGGACCGACATCGCCAGTCCGAAGACGAGCGTCGCCGTGAGCACGCTGCTCGCGCGGACCACGGCACCGAGGGCCGGGACCGAGAGCGGCAGCAGGGTCAGGTCGCCGAGGCCGGTCACGGACGAGACCCGGCCCAGGTGAGCAGCGTCGATCGCGCGCACGAACGCCGTACTCAGCCAGACCGACCCGGCACCGGCCGTCAACCCCAGCACGGTCATCGCGACCACGAGAGCCGGCCGCCATCCGATCCCCACGCCCGCGATCGCCAGGCCCTGGACGACAAGCACCCGGAAGCCGGCGGCCGCGCCGTACGTCGGCTGCCTCCGGATCGCGAGGACGCTGCCCGCGATCGCCCCGGCGGCCAGGCAAGCGTCGGCGATGCCGAGCCAATGCGCGCCCCAGCCGGACCCGTTGACCCGGAGCGCCACGCCGAGCCCGGTGACCGGGGTGACGAAGACGTTGAGGGCAGTCCCGCCGATCACGAAGATCCGGGCGGTGTCGTGGCGCCGGAGGTACCGCAGCCCGTCGGCGAACGAGTCGCGCCACCGGTCGTGGGCGGCCCGCGGCACGCGGAAGCGGGGCCGGACGACGAGCGTGAGCACTGCTGCGATCACCAGGAACGTCACGGCGTCCAGGACCATCACGACCGCCGGCCCGCCCAGGGCGACCAGGACGCCGCCCACGGGCGCTCCGGCGAGCTTCATCACGCGGCTGTTGATCTGGTTCCAGCCCTGGACGGTGCCCAGGTCGTCGCCGGCCACGATCTGGCGGATCAGGGTGCTGCCGGCGGGCAGCGTCAAGCCGCTGGCCACGCCGAAGCACACCGCGACCGCGAGCAGCACGATCGCCCCGTGCCGGCCGGATCCCCAGACGGCCGCGCCGGCGAGCAGTACGACGGCTTGCCCCACCTGCCCGGCGACGAGCACGCGGCGCGGGTCGAGCCGGTCGGCGAGGACTCCGCCGAGGAGCACCAGGAGTGCCTGGGGGAGCATCTGCGCTCCGAGCACGACACCGGCCAGCACCGGATCCAACTGGTGTGCCGCGGTCCAGGCGAGCGCGACGCTCCACGCGTAGTCGCCGAACCACGAGAGCCCGACGCCCGCCATCCACACGATGACCATCGGGTCGCGGCGGGCCGGCGGCGGGGGAGGGCCGATCAGCTCGGGCTGGGTGGCGACGTCGCTCACGGCCGCACCGGCTCGCTCGGAAAGACCCGCGCGATCGCGCGGACGGGACGGCGTTCGGTGTCCGGCTGCTCCTCGGCGTCGCGGATGCAGCCGGCGCTCCACTCGTTCACCAGCCCGCTGAGCCGGCGGCCGAGCTCGTGCACCTGCTCCTCGGTCGCGGACACGTAGGTGTCGACGGACCCGGCGGCGGCACGCCACGCGGGGGTCTCGTCCGCGGACCGTCGGAGCCAGTCCTGGATCGCACGCGTCTGGAACCGGAAGTTCTCGACCTCGGCCGTCTCCGCGACCCGTCTACCGAGCGATCCTTCGTCGAAGTCCTCGACGCTCCAGGACATCGAGCGCGGCTTGAGCCGCCACCAGCTCTCGCGGGTGTCGCGGGCCAGCTCCGGCGCCGGCTCGATCAGGTCCTGCTGGTGGAGCACCTTGAGGTGGTGGCTGATCGAGCCCACGGCCAGCCCCGTCTGCGCCGCGAGCTGCCCCACGTTCGCGGGGCCGTTGATCCCGAGCAGCTCGGTCAGCCACCGGCGGATCGGGTGGTGGAACGCGACGAGCAGCTCGGCGAGCTCCTCGGAGGCACTGCGATCGCGTGGGGGGCCTGTTGGCGTGGCGAGGTGTCGCTCGGCGGCGGTACGACGGGGCATGGGGGCAGCCTGATGGCGTCACCGCCCGACGTACAAGAGGATTTGTATAACTCAGAGCCAGGTGGGCCCGGCGCCCCCGACGCCGGCGAGGAGGCGCGCCGCGACGTGCTCGGCGTTCGCCCGGTGCACCTCCAGTGGCACCACGGGCAGGTTCTCCTCCCAGTCGAGGAGGGGGGAGCCGCGCAGCTGCAGCATCCTCGCGGGCCGGCCGAGGACGAAGAGGTGCAGATGGGCCCCGCCGTCGCCGTACTTGGCGATCTGGCACCGACCGACACTCGGCAGCGACTCCACGGCGGCGGCGACGGCAACCACCAGCCGGCCCATCTCGCCGGCGAGGTCGGGCGGAAGGGTGGGGAGGTCGTAGTGCTCGCGGCAGCCGAGGGAGAGGCCGATCGGGAGCTTCATGTCGGTGGAGAGACGGAGCGTCCAGCTCTCGTTGCTCCAGACGAGATGGTCGTCGGGCTCGTCCTTCGGCGGCTGCGCGCACCAGCAGGTCGCGGGATCCTCCCCGGCCCGAGGCGGCTCGTCGTCGGCGAGCGGTTCCAGCGGCTTGATCCGCAGCGAGTCGATCTCGAAGGGGAAGATGTCCCAGCCGGGCATCTCCTCGATGTTGACCGCCAGCCGGCCGTCGGGGCCGGTCGCGGCGAGCACGCGGGCGTGGAAGTCCTCGGCCGACTCAGGCTGCATGGGCCCATCCAACACCGACCGGTTCGGTGCGGTCAGAAAGCGGAGCCGAGCCACCAGCCGAGGGCCGCGGCGCAGAGTCCCGCGGCGAGGCTGCCGGCGACGTTCGACACAGCGAGCGTCGACTCGCCCTCCTCGGCCAGGCGGACCGTCTCGTACCCGAATGTCGAGAACGTCGTCAGGGCTCCGCAGAAGCCGGTCCCGGCCAGCGTGACCAGCCAACCCGGCCCCGAGGCCACGACCACTCCGAGGACGAACGACCCGGCCACGTTGACCGTCCACGTGCCCCACGGGAACTCGGTCCCGTGGGCGCGCTGCACGGTGACGTCGGTGAGATAGCGGGTCGCGGCGCCGACCGCGCCGCCGAGGAGCACCAGCAGCATGGTCATCGGACGACCCGCTCGGTCAGGCGCAGACCCGTGACGACCGCCAGCAGCCCGACTGCCAGCGTGCCGGCGAGGTACGCCGCGGCCACGGCCGGGCGACCCGTCGCGACCAGGGTGCGCGTGTCCACGACGTACGTCGAGAACGTGGTGAAGCCCGCCAGGATCCCCGTGCCGATGAACGGCCGGACGAGCAGGTGCTCGGGCCAGTGCTCGACGACCAGCACCATCAGTACGCCGATCAGGAAGCAGCCGAGCACGTTGGTGAGCAACGTGGCCCACGGGAAACGGCCAGGGTCGTGGGGGAGTGCCTGGGCCACCGCCCAACGTGCGAGCGCGCCCAGCGCACCCCCGAGGGCGACGACGCCGACGACCCTGGTGTGGATCCACGGTGGCGGGAGGTCCGCCTCGCGGGTGACGTCGGGGTCGACCGGGAACCCGGGGAACGGGTCGTGGTGGTCGTGGCGCCCGTGGTCGGACTCCTCGTGGGGCTCCCGGCGTTCGGGCGCGTGCATGCAGACTCCTACCCATCAGGTAGGGACTGTCGGCGGACCGTCCGCGGTTCACACCCGGATTCCACCGGTGTGTCGGCGAGCCCCACCGCCGAGGGGATCAGCGTACTGGAGGCACCGCGGGCGTCCGTCGTGCCCCGCGGTCAGGCACGCCAGTCGGGTGGCGGGTCCTCGCCGGTCCGGCCGTCGACGGCCTCGCGGACCAGGTCGAGGTGGCCGGTGTGTCGACCGTACTCCTCGAGCAGGTCGAACAGGATCCTCCGGACGCTGGCCCGGGTGCCGTCGTCGAGGGTCACACCGGAGTCGCCGTCGAGGCCGCGCTCGGCGATGGTCGCCGCGATGGTCGCCCGCGACCGCTCGACCGCCGCGTCGTAGAGCCCGTACAGCTCTTCCGGTGGGTCGACCGCTCCGGTGGTGAACTCCCAGTCGTCGTCACCGTCCCAGCCGTTCTCGTGCCAGACCGCGGGCATCTCGCCGCCGGCGACCTTGACCGCGGAGGAGTAGTCCTCCTGGGCTGCGAGGTGCTTGACCAGGCCACCGACGGTCAGCGCCGACGACGTCAGCCGTGTGCCGAACTGAGCGGCGTCGAGGCCGTCGGCCTTCCAGCGGAACGTCGCTCGCAGCCGGTCGAGCGAGCCGAGCAGGTGCTCGACCTCGGTGCCCGCGAACGGCGGCTCCCAGGGCGGGAACTCATGCTGGGACATGGGACTCCTTTCCGAGGTGCTCGGATCCGGGTGCGGGGGGCATGACGGCGACGCTAAGGTTCTTTCCGGACGTTTCTCTTCCGGATAACGAGGCAATCTGTGGTCGTGCACGACGCGAGCCCCGCCGCCCGGGCGTTGCTGGTGCTGGAGCTGATCCAGAACGCACCCGGGATCACCGCCGACCGCCTGGCCGACCGGCTCGGGCTCAGCGACCGTGCGGTCCGCCGACACGTCGGCATCCTGCGCGAGGCCGGGATCCCGGTGGAGTCGACCCGGGGGAGGTACGGCGGGTACCGGATCGGCCGTGGGCTACGGCTCCCGCCGCTGATGTTCACCGCGGCAGAGGCGCTCGGCCTGGTGATGGCGGTGCTCGAAGGCCACCCGGCGGGGGAGGACGACCCGGTCGGGCAGGCGCTGGGCAAGATCGTCCGGGCGCTGCCCGAGCCGCTCGCCCGCCCGGCCGACGCCGTACGCCGAGTGCCTGCGCGGGGCTGGCACGTCGTCGTCCCCGACGTCGACGTGACCCTCCGGTTGGTCCAGGCCTCCGACGCCGGCCAGCGGGTGCGGCTGCGCTACGGCCACGGCCCCGACCGCGAGTGGGATGTGGAGCTCGACCCGTGGGCGGTCGTGGTGCGGCATCGCCGGTGGTACCTGCTCGGCTGGTCGCACGACAAGGACGACCGCCGGGTGTTCCGGGTCGACCGGGTGCGGTCGGTCGACGTCCTGCCCCAGCGGTTCGAGCCGCCGGCGGGCCTGGACGCCCTGGCGGCCGTCGAGGAGCAGCTGTCCATGGGCTGGCGCTACGCCGTCGAGGTCGTCATCGACGCGCCGGTCGAGGAGTGTCGGCACTGGTTGCCGCGGAGCTTCGGCCGGCTGGAGGAGATCGACGCGACGAGCACCCGGCTGGTGGCGACCACCGACGAGCCCGAGTGGTACGCCGCCCAGCTCGGCAACGTGCCGATGTCCTTCCGGCTGGTCGGCTCACCGGAGGTGCGGGCGGCGATGGCGCAGCTCGGGCAGAGGCTGCTGACCGCCAGTGGCGAGCCGCCCACCGCGTCCCAGCGTCCTGCAGCGACCGCAGGCGCGGGGGTCCCGGCGGGTGACTCGTCGCCGCTCGCGCGCTCCGAGAGCATGGCACGATGACGGGGTGGCCAACGGTGCGACCGACGAGCAGCGGTTGAAGGACCTCGCACTGCTGCGACGGGTGCGCGACCGGATCGACCGCGAGTACGCCCAGCCCCTCGACGTCGAGGCCCTCGCGCGCGGGGTGCACATGTCGGCAGGACACCTGAGCCGGGAGTTCAAACGGGCCTATGGCGAGCCGCCGTACTCCTACCTGATGACGCGCCGGATCGAGCGCGCGATGGCGCTGCTGCGTCGGGGCGACCTCAGCGTGACCGACGTGTGCTTCGAGGTCGGCTGCCAGTCGCTCGGCACGTTCAGCACCCGGTTCACCGAGCTGGTCGGGATGTCCCCCAGCGTCTACCGGGAGCAGATGGCCGAGCAGGGCCGGGAGAACGTCGGGGAGACACCGTCGTGCATCACCAAGCAGGTGGCCCGGCCGCTGCGCGCTCGAGCCGCGACCGCGGGATCGATCAGGAATGGAGAAGCACCGGTGCCCGGGCGCGCCTAGCGTGGCGGCCATGGACATCACGATTCACTCCAGCTTCCTCCCGCACACCGACCCCGAGGCCTCGCTGGCGTTCTTCCGCGACGCCCTCGGCTTCGAGATCCGCCTCGACGTCGGCGACGGCACGATGCGCTGGATCACCGTCGGCCCGCCGAACCAGCCCGACACCAGCATCGTCCTGACCCCGCCGGCCGTCGACCCCGGGATGACCGAGGACGAACGCCGCACGATCTCGGAGATGATGGCCAAGGGCACCTACGCGGTCCTGCTGCTGGCCGCAGATGACGTCGACGCCGCCTTCGAGGAGATCGCGGCACACGACGTCGAGGTCGTGCAGGAGCCGACCGACCAGCCGTACGGGATCCGCGACTGCGCCTTCCGCGACCCGGCCGGCAATCTCGTCCGCATCCAGCAGCGGCCGTAGCGCCGCGCCGCCATGTGCCATCCCGGTCTCGACCCGGCCGTCAGGTGCGCGGCCACGACCGGGCCCCGACTGAGCCCCGCCACGAGACAAGGAGCTGTCATGCCCACCAGCGACCCCGCTATCCACCAGGCCATCCAACAGGCCATCCACCACGTCGTCCTCGAGGTGCCCGACACCACCGAGGCCGAGGTGTTCTACAAGTCCGCGTTCGAGCTCGACGACGTGGTGCGGGTGCGTGAGTCGCGACGGCCGACATCCGGCTTCCGCGGCTTCACCCTGTCACTCGTCGTGTCCCAGCCCAGCGCCGTCGACCGCCTGGTCGGCGCCGCTCTCGCGGCCGGTGCCGCTGCGCTCAAGCCGGTGGCGACGTCGTTCTGGGGGTACGGCGGCGTCGTGCAGGCGCCCGACGGCAGCATCTGGAAGGTGGCCTCGTCGGCGAAGAAGGACAGCGGGCCGCCCACGCGTGAGGTCGACGACGTCGTCCTCTTGCTCGGCGTCGACGACGTCAAGGCGACCAAGAGGTTCTACGCCGGCCGCGGGCTGAAGGTCGGCAAGAGCTACGGCAGCAAGTACGTCGAGTTCGAGCTGCCGGACTCTCGGCTGAAGCTCGCGCTCTACGGCCGCCGAGCGCTGGCCAAGGACGCGGGCGTCCCGCCGGAAGGCAGTGGGTCGCACGGCCTGGCGATCGTCGGCGGCTGCGGGACCTTCACCGACCCCGACGGCTTCGCCTGGGAGGCCCTCGCGGAATGAGGCACCCGTGAGCCGGGCGGCGGGGCTGGTCCCCGCCGCCTACCGGCCGGTGCTCGGTGACCGGACCTTCCGGCGGCTGTTCACCGGCTTCGCCGTCTCCTACCTCGGTGACGGGATGAGCTTCGTCGCCGTCGCCTGGCTGGCCATCGTCCTGGCACCCACCCACACCGGGCTCTGGGTCGGCGGCGCGGTGGCGGCGTACACCCTGCCCGGCGTGATCGGCGCGCTCGCGCTGGGACGCCGGCTCCGCCGGGCGGCCGCGCAGCGGCTGCTGCTCGCCGACAACCTCCTGCGCGCGGTGTTCATCGGCGCGGTCCCGGTGCTCTCGGCGCTCGGTGCCCTGACGCCGGCGTCCTACGTCGTCCTGCTGGCGGTCTCGTCCCTGCTGCACGCCTGGGGGAGTGCGGCGACGTACAGCCTCCTGGCCGACCTCGTGCCCGACGAGCACCGCCTCGCGGCGAACACACTCGTCACGACGCTCACCTATGCCGCCACCATCGCCGGACCGGCCCTCGCCGGCGTGCTCGTGGGCATGGTCAGCCCGGCGTACGTGCTCGGCCTGGACGCGGTCAGCTACCTCGTCCTGGCGGTCGTCGTCGCCCGCACGCCCGCGACCGGGAGCGACCGGGTCGCGCCGGTCGAGGGCGAGGCGGCTCGTGGTGGCTTCGCCCTGCTCCGTCGCCACCCGGAGCTGCTCGGCCTGCTCGCGCTGACCTGGCTGTTCAACCTGCTCTACGGGCCGGTCGAGGTGGCGCTGCCTCTCCACGTGACCGACGACCTGCACGCGGCCGGCTCCGTGCTGGGCCTGTACTGGGCGTTGTTCGGGATCGGCGCCGTCGTCGGCGGCCTGGCGGTCGGGACCCTGCGGCAGCTGCCGCTGTGGCCGGTGACACTGGCGATCGTCGTCGGCTGGGGGCTGTGCCTGGTGCCGTTCGCCTTCGACGTCCCGACGGTGGTCACGGTGGCGTCGTTCACGGTCGGCGGCGTGGTCTACGGTCCGTTCGTGCCCCTGTCGGTGACCCTGATGCAGGCGAGGTCACCCGCCGCCCACCTCACCTCGATGCTCGCGGCCCGGAGCGCCGCGCTGCTCACCGCGGCGCCGCTCGGGACCGCGCTCGGCGGACCGTTGACGGCGGCGTTCGGACCGCGCGCCACCTTGGCCGGCTCGGGGGCGACCACCGTGCTGCTCGGAACCGTGGCGGCGATGGTGCTGGTCGCGGCCCGTAGCGTGGCTCCAGGAACCCTCACGGACGGAGAACGATGAGCCCGGTCCAGACGCGCCACGTCGCCGACGGCCACGACCTGATCCGGGTCACCGGAGCACGGGTGAACAACCTCAAGGACGTGAGCGTCGAGCTGCCGAAGCGGCGGCTGACGGCCTTCACCGGGATCTCCGGATCGGGCAAGAGCTCGCTGGTGTTCGGGACGATCGCGGCCGAGTCGCAGCGCCTGATCAACGAGACCTACAGCGCCTTCGTGCAGGGCTTCATGCCGTCGCTGGCACGCCCCGACGTCGACGTCCTCGACGGGCTCACCACCGCGATCATCGTCGATCAGGAGCGGATGGGCAGCGACGCGCGCTCGACGGTCGGGACCGCCACCGACACCTACGCGATGCTGCGCATCCTGTACAGCCGACGCGGCGATCCGTACGTCGGGCCGCCCACGGCGTTCTCGTTCAACGTGCCGACGACGATCGCGAGCGGCGCCCTGGAGGTCGAGAAGGGGCGCGGAGAGCGCAAGGTCGTCCGCAAGCGGGTGTACCTCGGCGGCATGTGCCCGCGGTGCGAGGGCCGGGGGTCGGTCAACGACTTCGACCTGACCGCGATCTACGACGCGAGCCGGTCGCTGCGCGAGGGCGCGCTGCTGGTGCCGGGCTACACGATGGACGGCTGGTACGGGCGGATCTTCGAGGGCAGCGGCTTCTTCGACATGGACAAGCCGCTGTCGTCGTACACCGAGCGCGAGCTGGAGGACCTGCTCTACAGAGGGCCGACCAAGATCAAGGTCGAGGGGATCAACCTCACCTACGAGGGCGTGATCACCAAGATCCAGAGGTCGATGCTGTCCAAGGACGTCGACTCGATGCAGCCGCACGTGCGGGCGTTCGTGGAGCGGGCGGCGACGTTCACGACGTGCCCCGACTGCGACGGCACGCGGCTGACCCCGGAGGCGCGGTCGTCGCGGATCGCCGGGCTCACCATCGCCGACCTCGGTGCGATGGAGATCCGCGACCTGGCCGACTGGCTGAAGAAGCTGGACGAGCCGTCGGTCGCGCCGCTGCTGGTGGCTCTGGGGGAGACCCTGGACTCCTTCGTCGAGGTCGGACTCGGCTACCTCTCCCTGAGTCGTCCGTCGGGAACCCTGTCCGGCGGCGAGGCGCAACGGGTGAAGATGATCCGGCAGCTCGGGTCGTCGTTGACCGACGTCACCTACGTCTTCGACGAGCCCACGATCGGGTTGCACCCGCACGACATCCAGCGGATGAACGACCTGCTGCTCCGGCTGCGCGACAAGGGCAACACCGTGCTCGTGGTCGAGCACAAGCCCGAGACGATCGCCATCGCCGACCACGTCGTCGACCTCGGTCCGCGCGCCGGCGCCGCCGGTGGGGAGATCGTCTTCGAGGGGACGGTCGAGGAGCTCCGGGCCAGCGACACGATCACCGGACGCCACCTCGACGACCGGGCCGCGCTCAAGGACGCGGTGCGGGAACCTACGGACGTGCTCGAGGTGCGCGGCGCGAGCACCCACAACCTCCAGGACGTCGACGTCGACATCCCCCTCGGCGTACTGACCGTGATCACCGGGGTGGCCGGGTCGGGGAAGAGCTCGTTGATCCGGGGGTCGGTGTCGGGACGCGACGGCGTGGTGACGGTCGACCAGAGCGCGATCCGCGGCTCGCGCCGCAGCAACCCGGCGACGTACACCGGGCTGCTCGACCCGATCCGCAAGGCCTTCGCCCAGGCCACCGGCACCAAACCGGCGCTGTTCAGCGCCAACTCCGAGGGTGCGTGTCCGAGCTGCAAGGGCGCCGGCGTGACCTACAGCGACCTCGCGATGATGGCCGGGGCCGCGACGCCGTGCGAGGTGTGCGAGGGGAAGCGGTTCCAGGCCGAGGTGCTCGACTACACCTTCGGCGGCAAGAACATCGCCGAGGTGCTCGAGATGTCGGTCGACGAGGCGACCGGCTTCTTCGGCGACGGCGAGGCTCGTACGCCGGCGGCCCACGCCGTCCTGGGCCGCCTGGGGGACGTGGGGCTCGGTTATGTCAAGCTGGGTCAGCCGCTGACGACCCTGTCCGGTGGCGAGCGCCAACGGCTCAAGCTGGCCACCCATCTCGGCGAGAAGGGCGGGGTCTACGTCCTCGACGAGCCCACCACGGGGCTGCACCTGGCCGACGTCGAGCAGCTGCTGGGATTGCTGGACAGGATCGTCGACGGTGGGAAGTCGGTCATCGTCATCGAGCACCACCAGGCCGTGATGGCGCACGCCGACTGGATCATCGACCTCGGGCCCGGCCCCGGCCACGACGGCGGACGCGTGGTCTTCGAGGGGACGCCGGCCGACCTGGTCGCCGGCCGGTCGACGCTCACCGGGCAGCACCTCGCGGCGTACGTCGAAGCGTGATCCGGGGCTTGTTCTGGGTTGGGCGCGCGTGGTGAGACGGTTCATCACGCTGAGTGGACGAACGGGCGCATGGCCAGGTGAACTCCGCTAGCCCAGGGCGGGTTCACCTACTCAGCGTGATGAACCGGTCGAGCGGACGCCCGCTCGACCAGTTCGCCGATAACTGACATTATGTCAGTCTACCTGGACGCTGCTCCCCCCTGACGCCGTCGTCCGCGATCCGACACGCTCGGTTTGCATGCGTGGCCGATGCGCGGAATGGTGGAACGGGTCCTGCCAGCAATCGACGAAGGAGAGCACGTGCTCACCCTCACGGAGAACGCCAGCACGATCGTCAAGGACATCGCCGCCCAGCAGGGCGGGACGGAGTCCACGGGGCTACGGATCAGCACCGAGGACCCGCAGCAGGGTCTGATGGTGACCGCGGCCCAGCAACCTCACCCCGGTGACCAGACCGTGGAGTCGCACGGCGCCGTGGTCTACCTCGATCCCCCGGCGTCCGAGCAGCTCGACGACCAGATCCTCGACGCCTCGGTCGACGAGGCGGGCCACGTGCAGTTCGCACTCGCCCCGCAGAGCTGAGCGACGTCGTACGACGACCCCGGGCGCCCGTCAGGGTCCCGGGGTCGTTGTCGTCCTCGGCGTCCTCAGCCGAGGCCGATGGCGGCGCGACCCCGGTCGATCAGGTCGTAACGGAACGCCGCCCAGACGACGACCGCCGCCCCGACGAGGCCGAGCACGGTGACGACGGTGGTGTGCGCCGGCTTCTCCTTCGCCTTCTCCCAGGTGAGCGCGGCCTTCTCCCGCAGCGGCCGCATCCAGCGGCGGGCGAACTCGAACTCCAGCGACCAGAGCCACACCCCGAGGAGGATCGGCGGGATCGTGAGCGGTCCCGGGAGGACGATCAGCGCCAGGCCGGAGACGATCAACAGCAGCCCGGCGACGAAGAGGACCAGCCTTCGCAACGCCCGGGACATGGACGGGCGGGGTCAGCCGAGGGCCGCGACGGCCGCGTCGTAGTCGGGCTCGGTACCGATGTCGGACACGACCTGGGTGTGCAGCACCGAGCCGTCGGTGTCGACGACCACGACGGCACGCGCGAGCAGGCCGCGCATCGCCCCGTCGGTCATCACCACGCCGTAGTCGGTGCCGAAGCTCGAGCGGAACGCCGACCCGGTGACGACGTCGTCGATCCCCTCCGTCGCGCAGAAGCGCCGCATCGCGAACGGGAGGTCGGCCGAGACGCACACGACGACGGTGTCCTCGAGCGAGGCTGCGAGCTCGTTGAACCGGCGTACGGACGCGGCGCAGGTCGCGGTGTCCAGGCTCGGGAAGATGTTCAGGACGACGCGCGACCCGGCGAACCCGTCGGAGGACACCTCGGAGAGGTCGGCCCCGGTCAGGGTGTACGGCGGTGCCTTGTCGCCGACGTCGGGGAGGTCGCCCAGGGTGTGCACGGGATTGCCCCGCAACGAGGTGGTAGCCATGGTGTCCTGTCTAGCAGGTCGCCGGAACGGGGTCGGCTCGCGCCCGGTCACCACCGTCCTCCTATCCTCGACGCCGTGCCGAAACCCGTGCCGAAACTCGCGCTGACATCTGCGCTGCGCCGCCGTGCGCTGCCGGTGGCCGCCGTCGTCCTGATCCCTCTGCTGGCCGGCTGCGGTGGCGGCTCCTCGAGCACCACTGCCCAGGATCAGGGGCCCCAGTCCCCCAGCCAGAGCCAGAGCGGCTCGACGAGCAACGCCTCGTGCGACTACCCCGACGCCCCTCAGGGGAAGACCGGCAACG
>JAICSK010000060.1 GCA_025936915.1 Nocardioides sp. | reverse complement strand
TCGGAGGGGTGGCTGAGGGTCCCGATCACGAGCACGCCGGTCAGCTCGACGCAGATCGTGACCAGGGCGATCCGGCGCCGGTCGGTGGCGAGGGCCCAGGTGGCGACGATGTAGACCAGGCCCGAGAACAGCGACAGCGAGTAGGCCACCGGCGCGTCCGACGCCTGCGTCGCGAGCTGCACGAGCGCGCGGGCGGTCGCGGCGAGCGCGAACACGCCGTACACGAAGACCAGGATCCGGCCGAACCCGGTGCGGGTCGACGTGCGGGTCGACGCGGTCACCGAGCGCCCCACAGCTGGTGCAGCCTGGTGAACAGCACCGGGAGCACGAGCACCGCGACCAGCAGGACGCCGGTGCCGGCCCGGGTGCGCTCCCCCAGCGACCAGAGGAACGCCGCCGGCAGGATGATCAAGGAGCCCACCAGGTAGCCGACGTACGCCGCGACGTTCACGCCGCCGTGGTCACCGGAGACCAGCACCAGCCCGACCACCAGCTGCGCCAGGAGCCCGACCTCCAGCAGTCCCAGCGCGGCGTACAGGTAGTCGTCCGGCTGTCGGTCGCGAACCATCAGGACGACGAGCCAGACCGCCACGCCGACGGCGACCACACCCAGCACGATCTGCAGCGCGGTCACGCGGGCGAGCCTAGTGCCGCCCCTGACGTGGCCCGCGGGCCGCCGGGTGGAAGGCCCCGGCGGCCGACGGGAGCTCGGCTGGATCCCTGGGGAGGACGGATCAGTCGAGGATCCGCGGCAGCCCGAAGCTCGCCAGTACCCCTGACTCGAAGCGGGTCACCTCGTGGATGCGGTCACCGGAGAAGCCGACCACGATCAGGCCGTTGGCCCGCCAGGTGTCGGTGACCGGGTCGTGGGCGTACATCGCGCTCGCCGGGCAGCCGTTGGCCCGGGTGTGCACCAACCGCAGCCGACGGCCGATCGGATGGACGATCGTGCGGAAGAAGTCGAGCGCGGCGTCGACGCCGTGGTACTCGAACGGCAGCGGCGGCATCTTCAGCCACACGTCCTCGCTCAGGATCGCGACCAGCTTGTCGACGTCGTGGGTGGTGAAGGCGTCGACGTACGCCTCGATCATCCGGCGCTCCTCCGGTGACCCGATCTCGGGCCCGGGCGGCTGGCGGCGCTGCTCGGTCAGGGCCTGGTCGGCGTCGAGCGTCGCCCGGGCACGTTTCAGGGCGCTGGTCACCGACTCGACGGTGGCCTCGAGGATCTCGGCGACCTCGGCCCCGCGATAGCCGAGCACGTCGCGCAGGATCAGCACCGCCCGCTGTCGCGGAGGCAGCAGCTGGAGGGCGGTGACGAACGCCAGGGACGTCGCCTCGTGCAGCTCGACGACCGCCTCGGGCCCGGGCGCCGGGTCGGGTACGTCGAGCATGTCGTCGGGGAACGGCGTCAGCCACGGCACCTCGCCGAGGTGCGTGGGCTCGGGCGGCACCAGGCCGTTGATCCGCGGGCTCACGTCACGGTCCCGGCGAGCGCCGGCCCGGATCGCGTCGAGGCTGCGGTTGGTCGCGATGCGGTAGAGCCAGGTGCGCACCGACGATCGCTCCTCGAAGCCGGCGAGGCCGCGCCAGGCCGAGAGCAGCGTCTCCTGGAGCACGTCCTCGGCGTCCTGGAACGATCCCAGGATCCGGTAGCAGTGCACGTGCAGCTCGTGTCGGTAGGGCGCGACCAGCTCGCCGAACGCGTCCTGGTCCCCGCCTCTGGCGCGCTCGAGCAGGTCGGCCGCCGGGTCTGTCTCCATGTCGTCACCTTCGTCTCTCCTCGACCCTCTCGCAGACCACCGACAGCGGTGGCCGTCCAGGTAGACGACGCGTGCGGCCGGAACTGGGCGGTCGGGCCACGCCCAGTTCTCGGCGTACCTCCCGTCTGCCCGTTCGTACGCCGGTGACACCGCGTCGCCGGCGGGAGAGAGGAGTCCCCATGCCATCGCGGCCCACTCCCGCGGAGCACCGCCGGCTGACCGTGCTGCTCACCGCTGGTGCGTATCTGCTGGTGACGCTCGACGCGCTCGTGGTCGTCACCGCCCTGCCGTCGATCCACGCCGACCTCGGCGGCGGCGCCGGCAACCTGCCGTGGATCATCAACGCCTACGCCCTCACCTTCGCGTCGGGCATCATCACCGCCTCCGCGCTCGGCGACCGACTCGGCCGCCGCCGGACCTACGCCGTGGGGTTGGTCCTGTTCAGCCTCGCCTCGGCCGCCTGTGCCCTGGCGCCGACCCTCGGTCTGCTGATCGGCTTCCGTGCCGTCCAGGGTCTCGGCGCGGCGATCGTGATGCCGCTCGGCCTGACCCTGCTCACCTCGTCGTTCCCCGCGGACCGGCGTGGAGCCGTCGTCGGCATCTGGGGTGGCGTCGCCGGGCTCGGTGTCGCCTCCGGGCCGCTCGTCGGTGGTGTCGTCACCGAGGGCCTGGACTGGCACTGGGTGTTCTGGGTGAACGTGCCCCTCGGCCTCTCCGCATCGTTCCTGGTCCTCCGGCTGCTTCCGGAGACCTACGGACCGCGCACCCGGCTCGATCCCCTCGGCATGCTCACCGCCTCGGGTGCGATGGCGTCGCTGGTGTGGGGTGTGCTCCGCGCGCCGGAAGCCGGCTGGAGGTCGGCCGAGGTGATCGTCGCCCTCGCCGCCGGCGTGGTGCTGCTCGCCGCGTTCCTGGGCTGGGAGTCCCGGACGCCGGCGCCGATGGTGCCGCTGTCGCTGTTCCGCTCGCGGGTGTTCGCGGCCGCGTCGCTGACGCAGTTCCTGATGGCGGCGTCGATCTTCGCCACGGCGTACGTGACCAGCCAGTACTTCCAGATCTCCCGCGGTGACTCACCGCTGGGCACCGGACTGCGGTTCCTGCCCTGGACGATGACGCCGCTCCTGGTCGCCCCCGTCGCCGGGAAGCTGGTCGACCGGTTGGGGGCGCGGGCGCTGGCGGCGCCGGGACTGGTGCTCCAGGCCGCCGGGTTCGTCTGGCTGCTGCGCGAGGCGCACACACACGCGTCGTACGCCGGGTTCGTGGTGCCGTTCGTCGTCGCGGGGGTCGGGATCTCGATGGCGCTGCCCGCCCCGTCCGCCGCGGGGCTGAACGCCGCTCCACCGGAGCTGCTCGGCCGCGCGGCCGGCGTCGTGAACACGCTCCAGCAGATCGGCCAGGCCGCCGGTGTCGCCGTGGTGACCGTGGTATTCGACGCGCACGGGTCGCTCGCGACTCCCTCCGCGACCCTCTCGGGGTACGAGCCGGCGCTGGTCACCGCGGCGGCGATCTCGGTGCTCGGAGCGCTGGCCGCCCTCGGCATCCGCCGGCACCGCACATCGTCGCTCGAGGACCGACCGGCGTTGGCGGACGAGGTGGTGGAGGGCGCCGCCGCCTGAGATGTACCCCTGCCATGCAGGCACGGTCGTGCGGTAGAGAGGGTCCGTGCGGTTCGTCCACGACTGGCTCCCCCAGCGGGTGGTGTTCGCCGGCGGCGGTGCGGCGGAGGCGGTCGCCGAGGAGGTACGACGGCTCGGGGCGTCGCGGGTGATGGCGATCGCGTCCGACGGCACCCGCGCCGAGCCGGTGCTGACCGACGTACCAGTGGAGGTCCTGCACACCGACATCGCGATGCACGTCCCGGTCGAGGTGGCCGAGCGCGCCCGCTCGGTGGCGGCCGACCACGACGTGGACGCCCTCGTCTGCGTCGGCGGTGGCTCCACCACCGGCCTCGCCAAGGCCGTCGCGCTGACGACGGGACTCCCGATCGTCGCCGTCCCCACGACGTACGCCGGGTCCGAGGCCACCGACGTCTGGGGACTGACCGAGCACGGACGGAAGACGACCGGCTCCGACCCTCGCGTGCTCCCGCGCGCGATCGTGTACGACGCCGGGCTGATGCTCACCCTGCCGGTGCCGACCAGCGTCGCCTCGGGCCTGAACGCCGTGGCGCACTGCGTCGACTCGATGTGGGCGCCGCGCTCCGACCCGGTCGACCGGGCGCTCGCGGTCGAGGGGATCCGCGCCCTGACCAGCGGCCTCCCGCTCGTCGTCGAGGAGCCGATGGAGCCCGGCGGCCGCGAGCAGACGGTGTACGGCGCCTACCTCGCGGCCGTCGCCTTCGCCTCGGCCGGCTCGGGGCTGCACCACAAGATCTGCCACGTGCTCGGCGGCATGTTCGGCCTGCCCCATGCCGAGACCCATGCCGTCGTGCTGCCCCACGTCCTCGGCCTGAACGCACCCGCCGTACCCGATCTCGACCGGCGGATGGCCGAGGCGTTCGGTGCGGACTCTGCGCTCGCCGGGCTCCTGACGCTGAAGGCCGAGCTCGGGGCGCCGCGCAGTCTGCGCGAGCTCGGCCTGGCCGAGGACGACGTACCGCAGGCGGTCCGGCCGATCCTCGACGCGGCCCCGCCGGACAACCCGACGACGGTGACCGCTGAGAAGATCGAGCGACTCCTGCGTGCCGCATGGGAAGGGAAGGACCCAGCATGAGCGAACCCTCCGCCGAGCAGCAGGAACGCGAGGAGGCGCTGGTCGAACGCGTCCTGACGTCCTTCGCCGGCACGCCGGATCCGCGCACGAAGGAGCTGGTCGAGGCGCTGACCCGGCACCTGCACGCGTTCGTCCGCGAGACCCGGCTGACCGAGGCCGAGTGGAAGCGGGGGATCGACTTCCTCACGGCCGTCGGTCACATCACCGACGACCGGCGGCAGGAGTTCATCCTGCTCTCCGACGTGCTCGGGGTCTCGATGCAGACGATCACGGTCGACAACCAGGCGTACGCGAACGCCACCGAGGCCACCGTCTTCGGGCCGTTCTTCGTCGAGGGCTCGCCCGACGTCGGCCTCGGCGGCGACGTCGCCGGCGGCGCTCGCGGCGAGCCGTGCTGGGTCTCGGGCACCGTCACCGACACCGACGGGTCACCGGTCGCCGGCGCGCTGGTCGAGGTGTGGGAGGCCGACGCCGACGGGCAGTACGACGTGCAGTACGGCGACGACCGGGTCGCCGGGCGCGGTCACCTGCACACCGATGACGGGGGCCGCTACCGGTTCTGGGCGGTCACGCCCACGCCGTACCCGATCCCCGACGACGGCCCCGTCGGCGAGCTCCTCCGTGCCACCGGCCGGTCCCCGATGCGCGCCTCGCACCTGCACCTGATGGTCCGAGCCGAGGGCTACCGCACCCTGGTCACCCACGTCTTCCCGCGCGGCGACGCCTACCTCGACTCCGACAGCGTCTTCGGCGTCCGCGACTCCCTGGTGGTCGACGTGCACCAGCAGATCCCCACCACGCCGACCCCCGACGGGCGTGACGTGGCCGGCCCGTGGGCCCGGATCGACTTCGACGTGGTCCTCGCCCCGGCCGGACACCGGTAGCCACGACAGGCGCCGCCGCGCCGGCGATTCCGTCCTTCGGGCCGCGCTCCGATAGGCTGGCGCCTTCAGCTCGTCGAGCTCTCGCCGCGAGTTGTCCGCACGTCGTAGCTCATACCTGCTCCGTGCGTAGCCGCCCGGCGACGTGCCGGCTCCAGGCTTCGGTGAGACACCACACAGATTCGGCTTTCCCTTGTCTTCCTTCACTTCACTCGGCGTGCCCGCACGCCTGTCCGCCGTCCTGGCCCGCCAGGGCATCGAGGTCCCGACGCCGATCCAGGCCGCGACCCTGCCCGACTCGCTCGCCGGCCGTGACGTCCTCGGCCGCGGTCGCACCGGCTCCGGCAAGACCTATGCCTTCCTCCTCCCACTCGTCGCGCGACTGGAGAAGGGTCGTCCCGCGCGACCGCGCGCGCCGCGCGCGCTGATCCTCGCTCCGACCCGCGAGCTCGTCGGCCAGATCGACGCCGCCCTGGCGCCGCTCGCGAAGGCGGCCGGGCTGTCCACACGGACCGTGTTCGGTGGCGTGGGCCAAGGGCCGCAGGTGTCGGCTCTGCGACGCGGGGTCGACGTCGTCGTGGCCTGCCCCGGGCGACTCGAGGACCTGATGGGTCAAGGCCACTGCACCTTGGACGACGTGCAGATCACCGTCCTCGACGAGGCCGACCACATGGCCGACCTGGGATTCCTTCCCGCCGTACGCCGGATCCTCGGGCGCACGCCCACGCGCAGCCAGCGCCTGCTCTTCTCCGCCACTCTCGACAAGGCGATCGACACCCTCGTCACACAGTTCCTGCACGCCCCGGTCACCCACCAGGCCGACTCGGCCCGGTCGCCGATCGCGGAGATGTCCCACCACGTGCTGCACGTCGACCGCGAGCACCGCCTGTCCGTCCTCGTGGACCTGGCGAGCGCGCCCGGTCGCACGGTCGTCTTCACCCGCACCAAGTACGGCGCCAAGGCGCTGGCCCGCCAGCTCAACCGCAGCGGAGTCCCCACCGTCGAGCTGCACGGCAACCTCGGTCAAGGGGCCCGCACCCGCAACCTCGACGCCTTCCACTCCGGCCGTGCCGCCGCGCTGGTCGCCACCGACATCGCCGCACGTGGGATCCACGTCGACGACGTCTCCCTCGTCGTGCACGCCGACCCGCCGGCCGAGCACAAGGCCTACCTTCACCGCTCCGGTCGTACGGCGCGGGCCGGCAACTCCGGCACGGTCGTCACCCTGATGACGTCCGAGCAGGCCCGCGACGTCCGCGACCTGACCCGGGCAGCGGGCATCAAGCCGACCACGACCCGTATCCAGGGCACCGCCCACCCGGTCCTGCTCGAGCTCGCGCCCGGCGAGCGCACGCTGACCGCGGGACTCGAACCGGCTGCCGCCCCGTCGCCCCGCACGCGCTCCGGTGGCAACGGCGGAGGCGGCCGCAACCGTCGCCGCCGCCCGCGTGGCGCGGCTCAGCAGTCGCCGAACGCTCCCTCACGCCGACGGCCGCGCCACCCCGCTGCTCATCAGTCCGCGGGCGGCGGCCACAGCGCCGCGACCTTCAGCGCCGGACGGCGCTGAGCCGTTCTCCGTCAGAGCTCGGCCCGGAGGATCCGGGCCGCCTCGGCCATCGAGCGCATCTTGCCCTCGGCGCTGGTGCGGGGGAGGTACTTCATCCCGCAGTCGGTGGCGATCGTGATCTTGTCGGGTGTGGTGTGGGCGAAGGCGCGACGCACCCGGTCGGCCACCAGCTCGGGCGTCTCCACCTCGTGGTCGGACAGGTCGATCACGCCCAGGATGATCGTCTTCTCGCTCAGGTCGCGCAGCACGCCGAGGTCGAGCCGGGACTGCGCGGTCTCGATCGAGACCTGCGCGGCCGGGCAGCCGGCCAGCTCGGGCAGGAACGAGTACCCCTCGGGGCGCTCGTGGATGATCGCGGCGTACCCGAAGCAGATGTGCACCGCCGTCGTCCCCGTCACCCCCTCGAGCGCCCGGTTGAGCGCCGCCAGGCCGTACGCGCGGGCCGGCTCCGGCCGGGCCTGCATGTACGGCTCGTCGATCTGCACGATGTCGGCGCCCGCGGCGTGGAGGTCCTTGATCTCGGCGTTGACGGCTGCGGCGTAGGCCATCGCGGCGGCCTCGGCGTCGGGGTAGAAGTCGTTCTGCGCCTGCTGCGACATGGTGAACGGACCCGGCACGGTCATCTTGACCGTGCGGTCGGTGTGGGAGCGCAGGAACGCCAGGTCGCCGACCTCGATCGGCCGTGGCCGCTCGATCGGCCCGACGATCCGCGGTACGGGGTTGGGGTGACCGCTGCGGTCGAGCGCCGTCCCGGGGTTGTCGATGTCGATGCCGTCCAGCGCGGTGGCGAAGTGGTTGGAGTACGACTCCCGCCGCATCTCGCCGTCGGTGACGATGTCGAGGCCCGCCTCCTCCTGCGCCCGGATCGCGAGGATCGTCGCGTCGTCCTGCGCCTGCTCGAGGTACGCCGGCTCCACCCGCCAGAGCTCCCGGGCCCGGACCCGCGGCGGGAAACGCCCGGCCAGCTTGGCGCGGTCGATCAGCCAGTCGGGCTGTGCGTAGCTGCCCACCAGCGATGTCGGCAGCAGGGGGAGAGGAGTGCTCACGCGCCCGACCCTACTGACGGCGCTGCTGCCAGCGACCCTCCACGTCGACCGAGGTCAGGTCACGGGAGTGCACGGCCGAGAGCCAGGTGATGCGGACGTGCCGTCCTTCCGGACCGGCGGGGGAGAGCTCCACGGTGGACACCCGACGCGCGGCGCCGGAGGCGACCAGTGCCTCGGTGACGAGGAGCCGGAAGGCCGCGGCGTAGGTCTCCTCGGGAGTGCCGGGCGGGGGCAGGTCGGCGGTGAAGTCGGGGAGGGCCTCGCTCATCCCGAACGGCTCGCGCGGCATCGGCTCGCCGAACAGCAGCCGGCGGAGCGTGCGCTCCGCGCGCTGGTCGTGGGAGTAGGTCCCGGTCGTGGTCGTGACCACGCTGCCCGGGAGGTCGCGCCATCCGGCGCGCGTGGGTCGCTCGACGGAGAAGTCGACGGTCCAGCCGGCCGGCCCCGGCCGGATCTCGACCGTCGTCTGGCGGCCGGCGACCGAGATGCCGTTCCAGGTGACCCGCCGCTCGGGACGTCGTACGACGCCGGGCCGGAGAGCCTCGAGCGCGGCGACGACGTCGGCGGAGCCGACCCGCGCATGCACCGTGACCGTCCGGCCGTCGTCGATGACGTCGTCCGCACGGACCAGGACGCGGTCGAAGAGCACCCACGTCGTCGGCCCGTCGGGACGGATGGCCGCGTCGTCGAGGACGAGCGTCACGCCACCTCGGCGGAGCCGGTGAGTGCCTCGGTGAGGATCGCGACCAGGGTCTCGACCTGGACGTCGACGGTCGCCGTCGACTCCTCGTCGGCGCCGTCGAGAGCACGCGCGGCGAGTCCGGCCTTCGCGTCGATCAGCTCGGCGATCTTGGCGTCGATGGTCTGGGCGGCGATGATCCGCCACGCCGTCACCGGCATCGTCTGGCCGATCCGGTGGACCCGGTCGATCGCCTGGGTCTGCTCGGCGTTGGTCCAGGAGAGCTCGGCGAGCACGACGTTGGACGCCACCTGGAGGTTGATCCCGACGCCGGCGGCGGTGAGCGAGCAGACGATGACGTGGGTGTCGGGGTCGTTCTGGAACGAGTCGATCGCCTGGTCACGGGCGGCGCGGGTCTGGTCGCCCCGGATGGACGTCGCGCCGACACCGCGCCGGGCGAAGATCTCCTCGGCGGTGTCCATCACGTCGAGGTGCTTGGCGAAGAACACCACCTTGCCCGCGCTCCGAGCGAGCTGGACGGCGTAGTCGGTGGCCAGCTCGGCCTTGGCCTGGCCGATCTTGCGCACCATGGTGAAGACGTTGTCGCCGGCCCCGTCGCCACCAGCCCGCGACTCCGACCCTTCGGCGACCTCGCGCTCGGCCACACGTCGTACCAGCTCGTGGTCGATGCCGTCCTCGCCGAGCGCCAGGTAGCCGGCGCGGCGGTGCTCGAGAGCGGCCTGGTAGCGGCCGACGAGCCGCTTGGCGAGCTGCGCCTCCGCCTCGCGGATCGAGCGGCCCATGGCGCCCTCGAGCTCGACCGGGAGGTCGGCGATCCGGCGCGCGGGAATGTCGGCGGCGACGTCGACCTTGCGGCGGCGCACGATGCCCATGTCGACGACGGCCTGACGCGCGGCCGGGTAGAACGCGTGGTCGGCCGGGGTGAAGCCGCTCTGCTCGAGCAGGGACATCAGGGCGTTGCCCGGCTTCTTCTCCTCGATCCAGCCGAGCATCTGCCAGATGGCGCGGAAGTCGTCGATGTCGTTGATCAGCGGAGTGCCGGTCAGCGCCATCATCAGCGGCCGCGCGACGCGGTTACGGATGCGGTCGGAGACCTCGAGCACGTTCTGCGACCTCTGGGACTTCTTGTTCTTGATGTAGTGGGCCTCGTCGACGACCAGGCCGCGGAAGCCGTGCTCGCCCATCCAGCCGACGTGCCGGTCGAGCACCTCGTAGTTGACGACCACGATGTCGGCGAAACCGTCGACGTCGAGGCCGTCGCCGTGAACGACGGTGACCGAGCGGCTCGGCGTCCACATCTTCGCCTCGCGGGCCCAGTTGGTCTTCACCACGTTGGGCACGATGCACAGGAGTGGGAACGCCTCGGCCTCCTGAGCAGCGAGCAGCGCCTGGGCGGTCTTGCCGAGGCCCGGCTCGTCGGCGAGCAGGAAGGTGCGGTGTCCCTCGGCGACCGACGCCAACACCCGTGACTGGTGGGCCATCAGGTCGAGCCCCTCGGGCAGCAGGACCGAGCGTGGCTCGGGGAGCGCCATGCTCGCCGGTGCGCCGGGGGCGGCCTGCTCGAAGGAGTTCAGCAGCGGCTCGATCAGCTCCCAGCCGGCGAGGTAACCGTGCACCTTCGGTGTGGGCTGGCTGAAGTCGGGCACCAGGAACGGGTTGGCCAGCTGGGCCTGGACGACCGACTGCGGGAGCGCCGTACGGTCGCGGCCGACGTTGGAGAACGTCGGCTCCGGCTCGGGCTCGTCCTCGAGCTCGATGCCGGCCTGCTTCTGCATCTCGCGCTCGAGCCGCCGGGTCGCGTCGGACACCTCGGCGTCCTCCTGGAGGAGGGCGAACAGCGAGGGCTCGCGGGTGGCGATCTGGGCGAGGATCGTGGCCAGACCCTCGAGCCGCTTGAGCTGGGTGTCGCGCTGGGCCGGCGTCAGCGAGTCGTCGGCGCGGACGTTGGCCCGCTCCGCGCGCGCGAGTAGCGCCGCTGCCTGGAACCGCGCGCGCTGCCCTGACGTCAGGGCCCGGCCCGCGACGGCGCGCTCGACCTCGCGCACCGCCATCGCGAGCACCGGGATGATGCCCTCGTTGTCGCGGTTACGGACGCGGTTGCCGGACCGCTGCGGGGTCCGGGTGCCCCCGGACCGGCGTCGACGCTGTGTGGCCAACCAGCCGCTCTCTTCCTCAAGCGTTCAGCTCTGCCGCTGACGGGTCTCGCCCCCGACATGCGGCGTCCCACCGTCGTACGGCGGGCTGATCTCGGCAGCCCGATCCGCGCCTGCGAGATCGAGCCCCCATCGGCCGTGTCACGCCAAGGCTCCGGCGGACACCCGGCGGGATGGGGACCAGATCGGTCGGCCACCCGGCGGTGCCGATGGATCCAGTGTACGAGGTCGCAGCCCGCGCGTCCCCATTCGGCCCGATGTCGTGTCGAGCACCCGGTCACGCGGCCGTCACCGGCCCCGATCCGGGCAGGATGTTGCTCATGCAGCCGCTCGACCTGGCCACCGTCCCCACTCCCGTCGAGCCGGCACCGCGCCTCGCGGCGGCGATCGGGCTGGAATCCGACGACCTCTGGGTCAAGCGCGACGACCTGCTCGGGCTCGGCGGAGGGGGGAACAAGGTCCGCAAGCTCCGGCACACCTGCGCCGAGGCCCTGGACCGAGGAGCCCGGGTGCTCGTCACCACCGGCGCCGCGCAGAGCAACCACGCTCGGCTCACTGCTGCTGCGGGCGCGCGACTCGGGCTGGAGGTGGAGCTCGTCCTGGCCGGCACCGGTGACGCGCCCACGACCGGCAACCTGCTCCTCGACCACCTCTTCGGCGCCCGTCTGGTGTGGGCCGGCGCCCTACCTCACGAGGCCCTCGAGGAGGTCGCCGCCGATCGCGTCGCGACACTGGTGGAGGCCGGGACACCGGCGTACCAGGTGCCGTACGGCGGCTCGAGCGTCACCGGCGCCCGGGGCTACGTCGAGGCCGGGACGGAGCTGCTCGACCAGGTGCCGGACCTGCGCCACGTGGTCGTCGCCCTCGGCTCGGGGGGTACGGCGGCCGGCCTCGTCGCCGCCCTGGGCGCGGCTCGGGTGCTCGCCGTCGACACCGGCGCGACCGGTGATCCCGCGGAGCGCACGGCCTCCCTGGTCGAGGGCCTGGGCGGTGACCCGGTTGGTCTCCGGCTGCGCCGGGACCTGGTGGGCGAGGGCTACAGCACGCTGCCCGGGCCGGTCACCGAGGCGATGCTGCTCGCGGCTCGCACGGAGGGGATCGTGCTCGACCCGGTGTACACCGCCCGCGCGCTCGCCGGACTGGTCGCCTCCGTTCGTGACGGCGACGTCCGACCCGGCGAGCGGACCGTGTTGCTGCACACCGGTGGCCTCCCCGGTGTGTTCGGGTCGGTGCCACTCGCCGAGCGGCTTGCGTGAACGGCGCGGCCCCGACCCGTCGCCGTCATCGCCGGGAGAGGCCGACCCGGCGTGACACGGTGGCGCCGACCACGACGAGGAAGGCGCACAGCACGACCGGGGTCGGGCCGACCGCCGCGAACGAGCCGAGCAGCCAGACGACGGGGAACACGCCGAGCATCCAGCGAGGAAGGAGCCCGGTGCGCCAGGAGCCTGCGGCGAGGAGGGCGACCCCGAGGAACGCCAGCGCAGCGAAGACGGGGTACGACGGTCCCCAGCGGACCTCACTGCCCACCAGCACGGAGACCCCGAGCTGGACGCAGAGCTCGATCAGCGCCAGCGTGTTGATCCAGGTCCCGATGCGGCCGAGGCGGCCGTCCGCGCCGTGCTGCAGTCGGTGCAGGCCCAGCACGATCGCGATGCCGGCCAACGAGATGGGCACGCCGACGCCGGTGTACCAGTAGTCGGCGGTGTACTTGAAGTCGCCTTCGCTGATCGTCGTCTCGAACGTCCCGACGTAGGCGAAGACGAGCAGGAAGACGAGGTCGACGGCGATGGACGCCTTGATCAGGCGCAGCCACGAGGCGTCGGCCTCGGTCACTGCCGGCGCGGCGACGGTGGACATGGTCATGGCACGGTCCTTTCGGTGTTCTCTCGGTATCCGAGGTTCACCGGGACGTTAGGAAGATCGCGCCCGGAGATCGTCAGCCCGGAGAGCCACCGGCGGTCCGTCGTTCGGGGTCCTCCCCCAGGAGGACCCGAGACATCGACCAGGCCTCTTACCCTGTGCGGGTGCGCGGGGTGACCAGGGTGGACGCGGCTGTGGCCACGTGCTTCATCGTCGCCGCGATGGTCGAGGCCGTGCTCGAGGAGCTCGCCAGGCCGGGGCTCGTCGCGTTCGACGTCCTCGGGGCTCTGGGCCTGGCCTCGCTCGTCGTACGCCGGACCCGGCCGGTTGTCACCCTCGGCGTGATCACCGTCTCCGGTGTCGTCGGTACGACGTGCACCGCCCTGTTCTGGCCCGACGCGCCCGACAGTGGTGGGGTCTGGATCCTGGCGCTGCTGCTGGCGACGTACTCGCTCGGTGCCCATGGTGCTGCTCGATCCCTGGCCTTGGGCGCGGTGTTGCCGCTGGTGGTCGTCTCGAGTGCGGATGTCACGACGCGCAGCGGGTGGGACCGGATCAGCGGCATCCTTTTCGTCACCGTGTTCGTCGGGCTGCTTCCGACGGCCGTCGGTCGGCTCGTCCGGGTACGACGCACACGCCTCGTCGTCCTGCACGAGCAGCACGACCGGATCGTGTGGAGTCAGCACGCCCAGCAGGAGTCGGCGGTCCTGGCCGAGCGGTTGCGTGCCACAGAGCGACTCCAGCCGACGTTGGTGGAAGGTCTCCGGGACCTGGCCGGCGCCGCGGAGGCCGGCGTCCCTCCCGGTGAGGTGGAAGCGTCGGCGCGTGCCCTGCTCGGCCGCACCCGCGAGGAGGTGGTGGCGCTGACCGCTCCGCTCGCGACGTCGGCGACCGAGGACGTGCCGGACCTGGACCACCTCTCCTCCCTCCGGGTCGCGGCCCAGCGCTGGGCCGTGCTGGGGGCCGGGGCGGTCGTGGTGGGACTGTCGGTCGAGGCGGCATCGACCCTGTCTCTCCGGGCCCCCGAGTGGGTCGTCGTGCCTGCTGCCCTCGCGGTCGGGATTCCGATGGCGATGACGTGGTGGCGGCCGTTGCCCGCCGTGGCGCTGGCATGGGTGGCGGCTGCGGCGTACTCCCGCTCGGTAGCACCCCTCGGGGACAGCCTGAGCGGTACGGCGATCACGATGTCGCTCGCGTTCGCGGTCGCCGCCCTCTCCTCGCGACGTGCGGCCGCGGTGGGTCTCATGGTGTGCCTCCTCGGTCACGTCGCCGGCGTTGGCACGAGCGACCCGTTCGGGGACGGGTTGTTGCTGACCCTGTCCTGGCTCGGAGGCGTCGCCGTCAACGAGGTCAGCCGGCTGGTCGAGCAGGCCCGGACGAACAACGAGCTGCTGGCTCGTGAGCAGGCGACGGCGGCGGGGCGGGCCGTCCTCGACGAACGACTCCGGATCGCGCGCGAGATCCATGACGCGATCGGCCACAGCCTGACCGTGGTCGCGCTCCAGGCCGGTGCCGCCCGCCGGCTCGCCGATCACGACGCAGCGCAGTCCCGGCAGGTGATGCTCACCGTCGCCGAGGTGGCGGCGGAGGGTGCTGCGGTCCTGACCAGTGAGACGTCGGTCGACGTCGCCGCGCTCGTCGAGCGGGTCCGCGCCACCGGCACGGTCATCGACCTCGAGCTCGCCGAGGAGGCGTGGGTCGATCCCGAGCAGCGACTCATCGCTTACCGGGTGGTGCAGGAGGGGCTCACCAACGCCCTCCGGCATGCACCCCGCTCACGGGTGAGCGTCGTCGTACGCCGCGAGCGTGACGGCGTCCTGGTCGCCGTCGCGAACTCCGTCCCGGAGCAGTCCGGAGCGGGGGCGGGGACGAGCCGCGGCCTCGCGGGCCTGCGCGAGCGGGTGCTCGCGTGCGCCGGTGAGGTGGCGTGGGGCCCGGGCGCCGACGGCGGTTTCGAGCTCCGTGCCTGGCTGCCGCCGACGCGGGTGGCCGCTTCATGAGTACGCCGGCGATCAGCGTCGCCATCGCCGACGACCAGCCGCTGGTGCGCAGCGGGCTGCGGATGATCATCGAGGGCGAGCCCGACCTCCGGATCGTCGGCGAGGCGACCAACGGCGCCGAGGCAGCCGACCTCGTCGTCGCGCTCCAGCCCGACGTGCTGCTGCTCGACGTCCAGATGCCGGAGGTCGACGGGATGGCCGCGATGGAGCGCATCGCCGCATCCGATGCGGCCACCCGAGTCCTGATGCTCACGACGTTCGACCTCGACGAGTACGTCTACCGTGCCATGCGCGCTGGAGCCTCCGGCTTCCTGCTCAAGGACATGTCCGGCGAGGACATCGTCACCGCCGTCCGGCAGGCGGCCCGCGGCGTCGATGCCCTGCTGGCCCCGGCCGTCACCCGCCGGCTCCTCGATCGCTTCGCCTCCGCGACGACGCGTCCCGTCGTCGAGGGCCTCGACCGGCTCACCGCTCGCGAGCTGGAGGTACTGGCGGAGATCGGTCGAGGACGGTCGAACGGCGAGATCGCCCGGGTGCTGTTCATCGGCGAGACGACGGTGAAGACCCACGTCGCCCGGATACTGATGAAGCTCGGTCTGCGCGACCGGGTGCAGGCGGCGATCGTCGCCCACGAAGCCGGGCTCGGCTGAGCCGCTGCCGCTGTCGATTTCGGTGCTCCTGGCCCGGCATCGGTGCAGGAGGGGCTCGCCCAGCAGCTCTGAGCCGCGCCGCAGCTGTGGGCTGTCGGGGCAGGGCTCACGCGCGCTGTCGCGCGAGCCACCCCACGATCGCCTCGGGGGCCGGGTCGGCCCCGAGCAGCGGTCGTACGACGTGCCCGAGCGCGGCGACGCACAAGCAGCGGTCGGCGAACTCCTCGACATCGCCGAACGGGAGGTAGGGCTTGGCGATCACGAGACCGGCGACACCATGGGCAGCCGCCCACATCTCGAAGGTGATCGCCAGTGGGTCGCCCTGAAAGATGCCCGCCGCCACGCACTCCTCGACGGTCGCCTGCATGTGGGAGAAGGCCGCAGAGTGCAGCACCTCGTCGACCTCCACGTTGGGCTTGGGGCAGGGATCGAGCATGGCCAGCCGATAGTGCTCGCGGTGGTCGAGGGCGAACCGGATGTAGGCCAACCCGTAGGAGCGGAGCCGCGCCATCGGCGTCGACTCGTCGGCGGCGGCCGCGAGCATGGCGACGTCCAGCTCGCGGAACACGTCGGCCACGACGGCACCGAGCAGCTCCTGCTTGTCGGCGAAGTGCAGATAGATGGACGGCGTGGTCACGCCGACGGCGTCGGCGACGGCCCGCATCGACACGTCGTCGGCTCGGTCGGCCTCGGCGAGCAGCCGCTTGGCCGCCGCCACGATCTCCTCGCGCAACAGGTCGCCGGAGCCGCGCTTGGCCCGAGTCCGTCGTACGGCGGGTGCGCTCACACTGGTCCTTCCGTCGGCGAACGTTCGGCGTCAGTGTGCACCGGTCGGCTCCGGCTCGGGCTGGGAGGCGAGCTCCTCGGAGAGCCCGATCCGCCCGTGGAGGCGCGAGAGCGGTCGTGGAGCCCACCAGTTCCACCGGCCGGCCAGCCGCATGAACGCCGGCACCAGCGTGCCGCGGACGACCGTGGCGTCCATCAGGACGGCCAGGGTCAGCCCGGTGCCGAACAGCATCATGAACGCGATGCCCGACGTCGCGATCGACGCGAACACGATCGCCATCAGCAGCGCGGCCGCGGTGACGATCCGGCCCGTTCGTCCCAGCCCCACGGCCACGGCGCGGGTGTTGTCGGCCGCGGTCCGACCGGACGCCAGCCAGGCCTCGCGGATGCGCGAGAGCAGGAACACCTCGTAGTCCATCGAGAGCCCGAACGCCACGCAGAACATCAGCAGCGGCATGGTCGGCACGAGGTACCCGGTCGTGGTGAGGTCGGGATACAACCCTGACAGGTGGCCCTCCTGGAAGATCCAGACCATCGCCCCGAAGGTCGCCGACAGCGAGAGCGTGTTCAGCACCAGCGCCTTCAGCGGCAGCACGATGCTGCCGGTGAACAGGAACAGCACGGTGAACAGCGCGACCGCGATCCATACCAGTGCGTAGGGCAGGGCGCCGGCGAGCGCGTCGAGGCTGTCCTTGTTGTCGGCGGTCTCACCACCCACGAGCGTCGGCCAGGGCGCGGGCGTCGCCTCCACCTTCGACAGCAGGGCCTTGGCCGTACCGGACTGCGGATCGGTGCCGGTGTGCACCACGAGGTACGTCGAGCCTCCCCTGGTCATCGACGGCTCCGCGGCGGAGACGGAGGCGCCGTCGGCGAACGTGCCTGCCGCCGAGGACACCGCGGTGACGTCGTCGAGCCGGGAGAGCCGGGCGGCGTACCCGCCGAGGCCGTCGGCCCCTTCTCCGACGTCGGGGACGACGACGAACATGGTCGAGGCGGCGTTGGAGCCGAAGCGCTGCCGCAGGTCGTCGCCCACCTGATGGGCCTGGGCCGAGCGGGGGAGGACCTGGTCGTCGGGGTAGGCGAAGCTCGCGTGCAGGAACGGCAGACCCAGCACGACGAGCGCGGCGGTGACGACCAGACCGACCGGCAAGGCCCGGCGCATCACCGCGGTGGCGAAGCGGTACCAGAAGGTCTGCTCGAGCGCACGGGCCACCGGCGCCGGCCGGCGGAACAGGCGGCGTATCCCCGCACGCAGGTCGAGGGAGTTGACCCGTGCGCCGAGCAGCGTCAGCAGCGCGGGCAGGAGGAACAAGGCGGCCACCGTGGCCAGTCCGACCACCGCGATCCCGGCGTAGGCGAACGAGCGGAGGAAGTAGACCGGGAACACCAGCATCGCGGCCAGGCACAGGCCGACTGTGAGAGCGGAGAAGAGGACCGTGCGACCGGCCGTCCGCATGGTGCGTCTCACGGCCTCCTCGGTGGGCGAGCCGGCGCCCACCTCCTCGCGGTAGCGGCTCACGACCAGCAGGCTGTAGTCGATCGCCAGCGCCAGGCCCATCGCCGTGGTCATGTTGAGCGCGTAGATCGAGACGTCGGTGACGCCGGCGAGCGCTCGCAGGATCGCCATCGTGCCGATGATCGCGCTGAGCCCCACCGCCAAGGGCAGCAAGGCCGCGACCAGGCTGCCGAAGACCCAGATCAGCACGACCATCGTGATCGGGATGGCGAACGACTCGGACTTCGCCAGGTCGCTCTTGGTCTGGTCGTTCACCTGCTGGTAGGCGTTGCCGATCCCGCCGCCGATCACGGTCACGCCGTCGTGGGTCCCGGTCAGCGGCTCTGTGATCGCCGCCGTGCGCGCGGGCGCCTGGCTGTCGTCGCCGGCGATCCGGGCCACGACGAGGCCCGACCTCCCGTCGGTGCTGCGCAGCCCGGCCGCCTGCGTCTTCGGCGCCGTCCAGTACGACGCGACCTGGCTGGCGTACGGCGAGGCCTGTACGGCGCGGACCACGGCGCGGCCCTGGGCCCGGGTGGCGTCGTCGTTGACCCCGGCCGGTGAGGTGATCTCGATGATCAGGTTGGCGTCGCCGGCCTGGAAGTCCCGCTGAAGGATGTCCTCGGCCCGGGTCGACGGCGCGTTCGGGTCGCGGAAGCCGCCGGAGGAGAGGTGGTCGGCCGCGGTGCTGCCGAACACGCCACCGAGGACGAGCAGGAGACCGGCGAGCACGAGGACGCGGCGAGGAGCACGGATGCCGAGATCGGCCAGACGAGTGAGCACGCGGTCAAGTTAGCGGCGTTAAGTTAGCGGCGTCAAGGTATTCTGGTGGCCGGCTTCTCCCGGGGGCGACGTACCGTGGCGTCGTGACCCGTCCACTTCTCCTCGGTGTCGGCGCGCTGCTCGTGATCGTCGGCGCTGTGTGGTTCTTGCAGGGCATCGACGTGCTCGGCGGCTCGGGCATGAG
>JAICSK010000004.1 GCA_025936915.1 Nocardioides sp. | reverse complement strand
CCCGCCGACGAGGTGCTCCGCGACCTCGCCGAGGAGACCCGTCGCGAGCTCGGTGGTCGCGCGGCGATGCAGATCTCCCACGACGAGGGTGAGCTGCTGACGATGCTGGTCCGGTTGACGGGCGCGCGGCAGGCGGTGGAGGTGGGGACGTTCACCGGGTACTCCTCGATCTGCATCGCGCGCGGCCTCCCGGACGACGGCCGGCTGCTGTGCTGCGACGTCAGCGAGGAGTGGACGTCGGTCGCGCGGCGGTACTGGGAGCGTGCCGGCGTGAGCGACAAGATCGAGCTGCGGATCGCACCCGCGGTCGAGACGCTGCGTTCGCTGCCGTCTGAGCCCCCTCTCGACTTCGCGTTCATCGACGCCGACAAGACCGGCTACGCGTCGTACGTCGAGGAGATCCTGCCGCGGCTGCGCCCGGGTGGGCTGATGGTGCTCGACAACATGCTCCGCGACGGCCGGGTGCTGGCGCCGGAGAACGACGACGACCGGGCCATCCACGCCCTGAACGACGCTCTGGTCGCCGACGACCGGGTCGACGTCGTACTCCTGCCGGTGCGTGACGGGGTCAGCGTGGCCCGGAAGCGCTGAGCGCTGAGCGCTGAGGGGACGGTTCATCACGCTGAGTGGGTCAACCGGCACATGGCCAGCGGAGTTCACCTGGCCATGCGCTGCTCGGTCCACTCAGCGTGATGAACCGGCCACCAGCAGCCACGGACAGCACGACGCCCCCTGAGCCAGGCTCCGGGGGCGTCGTACGTCGTGTCGCGTTCAGCCGACGTGCACGCTCTGCTGCTCGGGGGCGTCGGTGGCGAGCTCCTCGTGCTTGACGTCGAGGAACAGCCAGACGATGGCCGAGCCGGCCAGCATCAGGAAGACGCCGACGATGAAGGCGTGGGTCGCGCCGGTCGGGAAGCCGCCGAGATAGGACAGGCGACCGACCAGCTCAGCCGGTGAGCCGACGCCCAGCTTGGCCATCAGCGCGGACGTGACGTTCGGGTCGAGACCCGCGAGCCCCTGCTGGATCGTCGGTGCGATCTTCGCGACGTGGTCGTTGGTGAAGTGGCTCCCCACCGTCGACAGGATCGCCAGGCCGAGCGCACCGCCCACCTGCTGCATCGTGTTCAGCACGCCGGAGCCGACGCCGGAGTCCTCGGCCCGCACGTGGTGCACGGCGGTCAGGGTCAGCGGCACGAAGACCGCGCCCATGCCGAGAGCCATCAGGGAGACGTAGGGCAGGATCTGCGTCCAGTAGCTGATGTCCGAGCCCAGGTACTGCCCGTGGCCGACCGCGGTCAGCACGTCCGAGCCGCTGTCCGGCACGCTCAGCCGCGAGAAGCCGTACAGCGCGGCGGACGCCATCAGGGTGCCGACACCGGCGATGAAGCGCGGGTCGATCCGGTTGGCGAGGTTGGACACGATCGTCGCGCTGATGATGATGCAGATGCTGAACGGCAGGAAGGCGAAGCCGGCCTTGAGCGGGCTGTAGCCCATCACGTTCTGGATGAACAGGCTCAGGAAGAAGAACATCGAGAACATCGCCGCCGGCAGCAGCATCATCGCGACGAAGCTGGCTGCCCGCGTCCGGTTCATGAAGATCCGGAACGGCAGCAGCGGGTGCTCCACCCGGAACTCCACCAGGAAGAACAGCACCAGCAACGTCGCCCCTGCGACCAGCGACGCGATCGTCAGGCCGTCGCTCCAGCCGTACGACGCGTTGCCGGCGCGGGTGAGGCCGTAGACCAGGGCGAGCAGGCCACCGGTCCCGGCCAGGGCGCCGGGCACGTCGAGCTGACCCGGGTGGGACTCGGACTCGCGCAGGAAGCGCGGGGCGAGGAGCGCCGCGACCAGGCCGATCGGGACGTTGATCAGGAACGTCAGCCGCCAGCCGTCCTGCGGGTCGAACAGGTGCACGTTCAGTCCCGTCAGCCAGCCTCCGAGGATCAGTCCGACGGCCGCGCCGGCACCGGACATCGCGGCGTACACCGCGAACGCGCGGTTGCGCGCCGGTCCGGCCGGGAACGTCGTGGTGATCAGCGCGAGGGCGGCCGGTGATGCCAGGGCCGCGCCGAGGCCCTGCAGGCCCCGGGCACCGAGCAGGAGGGCTTCGCTCTGGGCGAGGCCGCCGAGCAGCGACGCGACGGCGAAGACGGTGAGGCCGGTCATGAAGACCTTGCGCCGTCCGTAGAGGTCGCCGAGACGCCCGCCGAGCAGCAGGAGGCCGCCGAAGGCGAGCGCGTAGCCGGTGACGATCCAGGTGAGGTTCGTGCCGGACATGTTGAGGTCCTTGCCGATGTACGGCAGGGCGATGTTGGCGATCGTCGCGTCGAGCACGACCATCAGCTGGGCGATGCAGATGAGCACCAGCGCCCAGCCGAGGTGCTGCTTCCGGTCGGAGGCATCGACCTCCGGCTCGGGAGCCCCGACGGTTTCGGTCAGGTCGGACATGGGTTTCCTAACTTCTCTGACGTGTGTGACTACGTGACTTCTTGACGGGATTCAGCACTGCGGCCTGACAGCCGGCAGGATGATCTGGTCGACGGCCCGCTCGATCAGCGACGCATCGGGCTTCTCGCCGTAGACGAAGACCTGGTGGAGGACGATCCCGGCCAGGGCCGGAACGACGATCTCGAGGTCGAGGTCGTCGCGGAGCTCGCCGCGCCCGCGGGCGCGCTCGAAGATGACCCGCGACACCCGCGCCTTGGGTTCGACCACCTGAGTGCGGAACTCGCGGGCGAACTCGGGGTCGGTGGTGACGGCCGTCATCACCGCGCCGAGCGTGGCCGTGGTCCCGTTCTCGGTGAGCCCCCCCATTCCGCAGAAAGCGGTGAGCAGGTCGGTGCGCAGGTGACCGGTGTCGGGGACCACGGGGATGCCCTTGGTCCGCGCCAGCGCCTCGACGACAAGGGTCGCCTTGGAGTTCCACCGACGGTAGAGCGTCGCCTTCGAGGCCTTGGCCCGATGGGCGACGGCGTCCATCGTCAGGCGGTCGTAGCCGACGTCGGTGAGCACCTCGAGCGCGGCGTCGAGGATCTCCTGCTCGCGGTCGCCCTCGACGCGCGGTCGGAGAGCGGCGGCTGCTGCGGCCTCGGGAGTCATGCGGGGTTCACCTGTTCGTGACCAAAATGAAACGAAACGGTTTCGTTCCATCGCGAGATTAGCGGACTCCGGCGGATGAAACAAATCAGTTTCATCCGGACTCCGGAGGAACGGCCGCGCTGTGGTCGTCGCCAGGTCGCCGCCAGGTCGCCGACAGGTCGCCGCCAGGTCGTCGTACGTCGGTGGTGGTTGGCAGGATGTGCCCATGGCCGAACCCCGATCGGCGTCTCCCGAGGCCAAGGAGCGCCACCGTCAGCTGTCCGAGGAGATCGAGGATGCGCGGTGGCGCTACTACGTCCTCGACGACCCGACGCTGTCCGACGCCGACTTCGACGTACGGCTGCGCGAGCTCGAGGGCCTCGAGGAGGAGTTCCCCGAGCTGCGCACGCCCGACTCGCCGACCCAGAAGGTCGGTGGCGCCGTCTCCACGGAGTTCACGGCGGTCGACCACCTGCGACCGATGGAGAGCCTCGACAACGCCTTCACCTACGCCGAGCTCGAGTCGTGGTACGCCCGGCTCGAACGTGACGGCGTGGCCACTCCGGCGCTGCTCTGCGAGCTCAAGGTCGACGGCCTGGCGATCAACCTGCTCTACGAGCGGGGCAGGCTCGTCCGTGCCCTGACCCGCGGCGACGGACGCACGGGCGAGGACGTGACCCCCAATGTCAAGACGATCGACGTCGTCCCCCATCGGTTGACGGCGTCGAAGGAGTTCCCCGTTCCGGCCCTGGTCGAGGTGCGCGGCGAGGTGTTCTTGCCGGTCAAGGCCTTCGAGCGGCTCAACGACTCGCTGCTCGAGGCCGGCAAGCAGCCGTTCGCCAACCCCCGCAACTCCGCCGCCGGGTCGCTGCGGCAGAAGGACCCGAAGGTGACCGCCAGTCGGGCGCTCGGCATGGTCTGCCACGGGCTCGGCGCGCGCGACGGGTTCGAGCCGGAGGCGCAGTCACACTCCTACGAGGCGCTGCGCACGTGGGGTCTTCCGATCTCCGACCAGGTGCGCGTGGTCCCGACGTTGAAGGACGTCGAGTCCTACATCGAGCACGCCGGCGAGCACCGGCACACCATCGTCCCCTACGAGATCGACGGCGTCGTGGTCAAGGTCGACGACGTCGGGCTGCAGCGTCGACTCGGGTCGACCAGCCGGGCGCCGCGCTGGGCGATCGCGTTCAAGTACCCGCCGGAGGAGGTCAACGCCAGGCTCCTCTCGATCGAGGTCAACACAGGCCGCACGGGGAGGGTGACGCCGTTCGCGGTGATGGAGCCGACCAAGGTGGCCGGCTCGACCGTCGAGCGGGCCACCTTGCACAACGCCCACGAGGTGAGGCGGAAGGACGTCCGCCCCGGCGACACGGTGGTGCTGCGGAAGGCCGGCGACGTGATCCCGGAGATCGTCGGACCCGTGCTGCCGTTGCGCCCGGACGGGCTGGCCGAGTGGGTGATGCCCACCGAGTGCCCGTCGTGCGGCACCACGCTCGTGCAGCAGAAGGAGGGCGACAAGGACCTGCGGTGTCCCAACACCCGGCAGTGCCCGGCCCAGCTCTTGGAGCGGGTCTACCACGTGGCCAGCCGGGGCGCCTTCGACATCGAGGGTCTCGGATCGGAGGCGGCACACGCGCTGCTCGGTGCCGGAGTGATCACCGACGAGGGCGACGTGTTCGACCTCGACCGCGACAAGCTGCTCAAGACCGAGCTGTTCACCCGGGCACCCAAGAAGGGTGAGGACGGACCGCAGCTCAGCGCCAACGGCGAAGGCCTGCTCGTCAACCTCGGGCAGCGCAAGCGGGTGCCGCTGTGGCGGGTGCTGGTGGCGCTGTCGATCCGGCACGTCGGGCCGACCGCGGCGCGTGCCCTGGCGACGGAGTTCGGCTCGATGGCCGAGATCCGCCGCGCGTCGGAGGAGCGGCTGGCGGCCGCCGAGGGGGTCGGGCCCACCATTGCCGAGTCGGTGATCGAGTGGTTCACCGTCGACTGGCACCGCGCGATCGTCGACAAGTGGGAGGCCGCCGGTGTCAGCATGGCCGACGAGCGCGACGAGTCGAGGCCGCGCACGCTCGAGGGACTCACCGTCGTCGTCACCGGGTCGCTGGTCGACTTCTCCCGCGACTCCGCCAAGGAGGCGATCCTGTCCCGCGGCGGGAAGGCCGCAGGCTCGGTGTCGAAGAACACCGACTACGTCGTCGTCGGCGACAACGCCGGCTCCAAGGCCGACAAGGCCGAGCAGCTCGGCGTCCCGATCCTCGACGAGGGCGGGTTCAAGGTGCTGCTCGAGAGCGGTCCGAGCGGTCTCTGATCCCGGCTCAGGCGGGGTCGGGGGTCTGTGGCGGCGTGGGCGCCGTGTGGCCGAGCTGGCCGCCCTCGATCCGCCAGAGCTGGGCTCCGAGGCAGCCGGACAGCGCGACGAGGACCAGCGCCATCAGCTTGTGGCCGCCGATGACCGACCACAACGTGAGCAGCAGCATCAGCGAGATCAGCACGATCAGACCCGGCTTGGTGTTGGCCGCGCGGGCGAACCCGATGGCGCACCGCTCGGCCATGCCCATCCGCTTGAACGTCACCTCACGGTCGGGCATCGGGAGATGCAGGTCGTCGGGGACGGCGTCGTCGATCCGCGACGCGAGCCGGTCGCCGTTCACCCACTGCCGCGCCTCCATCTCCAGCACCGAGCCGTCACGGCCCAGCAGCCGACGCGTGCCGTCGCGCCAGGAGTAGAGGGCGACGACGTCCTCCATCCGCATGGCCCGCGCGGTCAAGCCCGTGACCTCCTCGGCCACGTGGCCGTCCGCGGAGAACGTCGAGAGGTCGGCGGGCCAGTTCACGTGGCTGTGCCGCTTCCCCTCGCCGGTGGGCTCCCTCTCCGGGAATGAGACGAGCTTGAGTCCGCGCGGCACCTTCGCGTCCTCGGGCAGCCCGACGAGCATCGTCGCCTGGAGCTCGCGCACGGCCGTGTCGACCAGCTGCGGGTCGGTCGTGCGCAGCTGCTCGATGAGCTCCTCGTGGCTGCGTGGCACGCGGTCGCTGAGCACGGCGTACGCCGACTCGAGCGCGACGTCGGCCACGGCACTCGGGGTGTCCAGCCGAGCGAGGCGCTGCTGAACGGCCTCCTCGACCCAGACGCGCGGCACGCCCTCGTCGGCGAGCTGCTGGATGATCTCGACCCCCGCCTCGGCGACGGTCGACCTGATCTCCGGTACGACGTCGGAGCCGCAGCCCACCACGAGGTGCTGGTCGTCGACCTCGGTCATGCTCGCCCAAGGGGCGTAGGCGCCACCGGTCCGCTGGCGGAGTCCGTCATGCACCGCCCGCTCGAGGACACCGTCGAGGAAGCCCGCCTCGTGGGTGCGCGACACGACGCCGCTCAGGGTCAGGCCCGCCTCGTCGCGGTACGCCGCCGGGAAGCGACGAGGCACCGGGGTGGCCGCGGGCGGCGGCAGGTACTCACCGCCGGGGAGTCCGAGGGTGAGGTCGGCCGGCGGCGGACCGTCGAGGACGAGGATCGCGTTGGCCGCGTTGAACACTCGCCAGGCACGCTCGGCCAGGAGGTCGGGCGTGGCCCGGAGGGAGCCGACCTCGGAGTAGCTGGTGACGCCCGGGCCGGACGCGCCGTACCGCCAGGTCAGCGACCGCGCCAGCGGGTCCTGCCCCTGGAGGGCGCGCGCCTGGAGGACGCCACGCTCACGGGCGAGCAGCCGGAAGTCCGGCTCGGCGACCCAGCGGCACAGCCGGCCCAGCTGGAGCGTGATCTCCTCGGGCGAGCCGAACGCCGCGAAGCGGGTCAGCAGCATCGACACCTCGCCGTGGATCGGACGGCTCAGCGTCTGCCGGTCGAGCAGCGCCAGGTGCTCCAGCAGGTGCAGCCAGCCGGTCTCGTGGAGCGGCTCGTCGGCCATGCCCTGACGGAAGATCAGGTGGGCAGCGGAAGCCGGACGGCCCATGTCCACGAAGAAGCACAGGACGCCGGAAACCTCGGTCTCGCGGACCGTGTGGAGTGCGGTGTTCATAGTCAGCCTGGGGGGGTGGCTTGCGTGTGGTGTCCAGCACGCTAGCCCGCACGGATCACCCCCGTGGGTGGTTTCGCCAACCTGTGACGCGGCCGAACGGTCAAATTTTCGTGGCGTCTTCCGGCGCTGCACGCCGGTGGTCGCGGTGGCGCCTGGTCGCCGTTCTCCGCCGAACAACCGGATGGTTGGCTGACGGGCCGCCTCCCTAGGATGAACGCATGCCCGAGACTCCCGAGCACACGATCACGCGCGAGGAGGTGGCGCACCTCGCCACCCTCGCGCGGATCGACCTGACCGACGCCGAGCTCGACCACCTCGCACCCCAGCTCAGCGTGATCCTGGAGTCGATCGCCTCGATCCAGGGGGTCGCCGGCGACGACGTACCGCCGACCTCGCACGCCCTGCCGCTGACCAACGTCTACCGCGACGACGTCGAGCGTCCCGGCCTCACCGCCGAGGAGGCGTTGAGCGGTGCGCCGGAGGTCGAGCAGCAGCGGTTCCGGGTGCCTCGGATCCTGGGGGACGAGCAATGAGCCCCGAACGGCGCACCGCGGCCGCGCTGGCCGATGCGCTGGCGGCGGGGGAGGCGACGAGCGTCGAGGTCACCCAGGCTCACCTCGACCGGATCGACGAGGTCGACGGCGCCCTCCACGCCTTCCTCCACGTGGATGCCGAGGGCGCGTTGCGCGACGCGGCTGCCTCCGACGCGCGTCGTGCCGCCGGCGAGTCCTGGGGGCCGCTCGACGGCATCCCGATCGCGGTCAAGGACGTGATGGCGACACGGGGGCTGCCGACGACCTGCGGTTCGCGGATCCTCGCGGGCTGGGTGCCGCCGTACGACGCCACCGTGGTGGCCCGCCTGCGCGCCGGGGGCCTGCCGATCGTGGGCAAGACGAACATGGACGAGTTCGCGATGGGCTCGTCGACCGAGCACAGCGCGTGGGGACCGACCCACAACCCGTGGGACCTCGCGCGCATCCCCGGCGGGTCCGGGGGCGGCAGCGCGGCCGCGGTCGCGTCGTACGAGGCGCCGCTCGCGATCGGCACCGACACCGGTGGCTCGATCCGCCAGCCCGGCGCCGTCACCGGCACGGTCGGGGTCAAGCCGACGTACGGCGGGGTCTCACGCTACGGCCTCGTCGCCCTGGCCAACTCGCTCGACCAGGCCGGGCCGGTCACCCGCACCGTGCTCGACGCGGCGCTGCTGCACGAGGTGATCGGCGGCCACGACCCGCTCGACTCGACCTCGATCGAGCAGCCGCTGCCGGCGCTGGTCGAGGCGGCCCGGCGTGGAGCCGACGGGGACCTGACCGGCGTTCGGGTCGGCGTTGTCAAGGAGCTCGGCGGCGAGGGATACCAGGCCGGGGTGCTGGCCCGCTTCGAGGAGTCGGTCGAGCTGATGACCAAGGCGGGCGCCGAGGTCGTCGAGGTGTCGTGCCCGTCGTTCGTCCACGCGCTCGCGACCTACTACCTGATCCTGCCGGCCGAGGCGTCGTCCAACCTGGCGCGCTTCGACGCCATGCGCTACGGGCTGCGGGTCACGCCCGACGTTGCCGAGAATGGAGCAGGGCCGAGCGCCGAGGACGTCATGCGCGCCACGCGCGAGGCCGGTTTCGGTGACGAGGTGAAGCGCCGGATCATCCTCGGCACCTACGCCTTGTCGAGTGGTTACTACGACGCCTACTACGGCCAGGCGCAGAAGGTGCGCACGCTGGTGACCCGCGACTTCGCAGCGGCGTTCGGGCACGCCGACGTGCTGGTCAGCCCGACCGCGCCGACCACGGCGTTCAAGATCGGCGAGAAGGTCGACGACCCGCTCGCGATGTATCTCAACGACCTGGCGACCATCCCGGCCAACCTGTCCGGCGTACCCGGGATCTCGATCCCGAGCGGCCTCGCCGACGAGGACGGGCTGCCGGCCGGCGTCCAGATCCTGGCGCCGGCGATGGCCGACGACCGGGTCTACCGGGTCGGGGCTGCGCTCGAGTCGTTGCTCGCTGCCGAGTGGGGCGGCGCGCTGCTCGACCAGGCTCCTCCGCTGGTCGAGGAAGGCGGCCTGCGCCGGTCTCGGGACCACGGAGGAGAGGGATGACCGACACCCTGCTGTCCTACGACGACGTGCTGGCGCAGTTCGACCCGGCCCTCGGGCTCGAGGTGCACGTCGAGCTGAACACGGCGACCAAGATGTTCTGCGGCTGCTCGACGACGTTCGGCGCCGACCCCAACACGCAGGTCTGCCCGACGTGCCTCGGCCTGCCGGGCTCGCTGCCAGTCGTCAACGCGAAGGCCGTGGAGTCGGCGATCAGGATCGGGCTGGCGCTCAACTGCGAGATCGCGGAGTGGTGCCGGTTCGCCCGGAAGAACTACTTCTACCCGGACATGCCGAAGAACTTCCAGACCTCCCAGTACGACGAGCCGATCGCCTTCAACGGCTGGATGGACGTCGAGGTGGAGGGCACGACGTACCGCGTCGGCATCGAGCGCGCCCACATGGAGGAGGACACGGGCAAGTCGACCCACATCGGCACCACCGGCCGCATCCACGGGGCCGACTACTCGCTGGTCGACTACAACCGGGCCGGCATCCCGTTGATCGAGATCGTCACCAAGCCCGTGCTCGGCACCGGCGCGAAGGCGCCCGAGGTGGCTCGCGCGTACGTCGGTCAGCTGCGCGCGCTGCTGCTCGGCCTCGGCGTCAGCGACGTCCGGATGGAGCAGGGGTCGCTGCGCTGCGACGTCAACCTGTCCTTGGCCCCGCGGGGCTCAGGCACGCTCGGCATCCGGACCGAGACCAAGAACGTCAACTCGTTGCGATCGGTGGAGCGTGCGACCCGCTACGAGATGCAGCGACACGCCGCGATCCTGGCCGACGGCGGGAAGGTGCTGCAGGAGACCCGGCACTGGCACGAGGACACGGGCGTCACCACCAGCGGTCGGGAGAAGTCCGACGCCGAGGACTACCGCTACTTCCCCGAGCCCGACCTGGTGCCGATGGCGCCAGGCCGGGAGTGGGTGGAGCAGCTGCGGGCCGAGCTGCCGGAGCCTCCGCACGAGAGGCGTGCCCGCCTGCAGGCCGAGTGGGGTTTCTCCGACCTCGAGATGCGCGACACGGTCGGCGCCGGTGCACTCGGTCTGGTCGAGGAGACCATCGCCGCCGGGACGTCACCGCAGACCGCTCGCAAGTGGTGGCTCGGCGAGCTGGCCCGGCGCGCCAACGAGTCGGAGACCGAGCTCGCCGATCTCGGGGTGACGCCGGGCGACGTGGCGCGGGTGCAGGCCCTGGTCGACGAGGGGAGTCTCAACGACAAGCTCGCCCGCCAGGTGTTCGACGGCCTGCTCGACGGCGAAGGGACGCCGGACGAGATCGTCGCCGCCCGTGGCCTCGCGATCGTCTCCGACGAGGGGGCGCTGAGCGCCGCCGTCGACCATGCGATCGCCGCCAACCCCGAGGTCGCGGACAAGATCCGCGACGGCAAGGTCGCGGCGGCGGGTGCCCTGATCGGCGCGGTGATGAAGGAGATGCGGGGCCAGGCCGACGCCAACCGCGTGCGCGAGCTGGTCCTGGAGCGGCTCACCTGAGACGTCGAAGGACGGCCTCCGTCGCGGTCTGATTGAACAGTTAGTCAATCGGTGGCAGGGTTCCACCATGTCGCTCGACTTCACCGCCATCAACCCCGCCGCGGCGCGCGCGGAGTCCGCCGAGTCGTCCTCGTCGAGCGCCCTGCCGAGCCGGGCGCAGTTCGTCGTGGTCGGTGGCGGCGTGGTCGGGACGTCGATCGCCTACCACCTGGCGCTGCTCGGGGCGTCCGACGTCGTACTCCTGGAGCGCAAGCAGCTCACGTCCGGCACCACCTGGCACGCCGCGGGCGAGGTCGTCTCCGGCGGCACGACCGAGGACGCGCTGTGGATGGCGCGCTACTCCGCTCAGCTGTACGCGCGGCTGGAGGAGGAGACGGGGCTCTCCACGGGCTTCCGGCGGTGCGGATACCTCCAGCTCGCCACCTCCCCGCGCGCGGACGAGAGCTTCCGCCGTGAGACGGCGTACATGCGATCGGTGGGGATGGACAAGCAGGTGCTGTCGCCGCGCGAGGTCGCCGAGCTGGTGCCGCTGATCCGGACCGACGACGTCACCCACGGTTTCTGGACACCCGACGAGGGACGCGCCAACCCCGTCGACGTGACCATGTCGCTGGCCAAGGGTGCGCGACAGCGCGGCGCGCGGATCTTCGAGGACACCGAGGTCACCGGCTTCGCGGTCGAGCGTGGCCGGGTCGTCGGCGTCCGGACGGCCCGCGGCGACGTCGAGTGCGAGAAGGTCGTGCTCGCCGCCGGTCTCTGGGGTCGCGAGCTGGCGGCGAAGGCCGGCGTCACCGTCCCGCTGCAGGCGGCCGAGCACTACTACCTGCTCACCGAGCCGATCGACGGCGTGTCCCCGGAGTCCGTGCCGGTGGTCGAGGTGAGCGAGGACTACAGCTACTACCGCGAGGAGGGCGGCGGCCTGCTCGTCGGAATGTTCGAGCCTGTGGCCGCGCCCTGGGCGCTCGACGGGACGCCGCGCGACAGCGCGTTCGCCGTCCTCCCACCCGACTGGGACCGGCTCACGCCGTTCCTCGAGGTCGCGATGCGGCGCTTCCCCGCCCTGGAGGACGCCGGCATCCGGACGCTGTTCTGCGGGCCGGAGAGCTTCACCGACGACCTGTCGCCGATGCTGGGGGAGTCGCCCGAGGTCGACAACCTCTACCTCGCCTGCGGGCTGAACTCCGTCGGCATCCTTTCCGGCGGCGGCCTCGGTCATGTCATGGCGCAGTGGCTGATCGACGGGCACCCGCCGGTCGACCTGACGGCGGTGGCGGTCGACCGGGCCCACGAGTTCCAGGCGACCCGGCTGTTCCGGCGCGAGCGGACGGTCGAGCGGTTGGGGTTCCTGCTCAACGACCTGGCGTGGCCCAACGCGCAGAACCGCCGCGGTCGCGACGTACGACGGTCGCCGTACCACCCCCGACACGTCGCCGACGGCGCACACTTCGTGGCCACGAGTGGCTGGGAGTTCCCGGACTACTTCGCCGGGCCGGGGATCACGCCCACCGTCGAGTGGGGCTTCGCGCGAGGCGAGGGCTTCGAGCGGACCCGCGAGGAACACCTCCAGGCCCGGGAGAGGCTCGCGATCTTCGACCTGTCGCTGATGTCGCACCACCTCGTCCAGGGGCCGCACACGTCGACCGTGCTCAACAGGGTGTGCGACAACGACGTCGACACCCCCGTCGGCCGAATCGTCTACACCCAGTGGCTCGACGACCGGGGCGGGATCATCGCCGACGTGACCGTCACCCGGCTCGCCGAGGACCAGTACGTCGTGATCAGCGGCGACACCATCCACCGACGGGTGCCGGCCTGGATCCGCCGGCACACGCACGAGGGCGAGCTCGTCACGGTCACCGACGTCACCAGCGGCTACGCGCTGCTGTCGGTGCAAGGGCCACGCTCGCGCGACCTGCTGCAGAGCCTGAGCCCGGACGACTGGTCCAACGCCGCTTTCCCGTATCTGACCGCGCAGAAGGTCGAGCTCGGCTACACCCCGCTGTGGGCGCTCCGGGTGACCTACGTCGGCGAGCTGGGCTGGGACCTGCTCGTGCCGACCGAGTTCGGCGCCACGCTCTACGAGCAGCTCCGAGAGGCCGGCGCCGACCTCGGCTTCCGCCCGACGGGCGTCGGCGCGCTGGAAACCATGCGCCTGGAGAAGGCGTTCCGCGACATGGGCCACGACATCGACTCGACCGACACCCCGCTCGAAGCCGGGCTCGGCTTCGCCGTCGCGTGGGACAAGCCCGGGGGCTTCGTCGGGCGCGACGCGCTGCTCGAGCAGCGGGAGTCGGGCCCGCCCAACCGTCGACTGGTGAACGTCCTCCTCACCTCTCCCGACCACGACCTGTTCGGCGACGAGCCGGTGTACTGGGACGACAAGCCCGTCGGCCATGTCCGCAGCGGCGGGTTCGGGCACTCCCTGGGTGCCGCCGTCGGCATCGCCCACATCTCGCACGACGAGGCCATCACCGGGGCCGACGTCGCGGCGGGCTCCTTCGAGATCGACGTCGCCGGCACCCGGGTCCCGGCCCAGGTGTCGCTGAAGCCGTTCTTCGACCCCGAGCGTGCGCGGATCCTCTGCTGAACCCCGCAGCGTGGTGCACACGCAGGCATCGGTGAGTCAGGCGCCGTTTCGACGTCGTGAACGGTGCCTGTCTTACCGCTCGTCATCGTCGCGCGTACCGCCCACAGTCGTTCACCGCGCCCGGTCAGAGGCTCTGCGCCTCCTCTTCGGTGAGCGAGGAGGTCACCAGGTCCACGACTGCCTGCATCTGCTGGGGACTCAACGGGCCGTACTCGAGCGCCGCTGCGTTCTCGCGCACCTGGGCCACCGTCTTGAAGCCGGGGATGGGCAGGCAGCGCGGGCTTCGCGCCCAGAGAGCGCCGATGGCTGCCTGCGCCAGGGTGCGGCCGTCGCTGGTCAGGATCTCGCGCAGCTGCTCGACCAGCCGGCGACCGGTGGCGACCACGCCCTCCTGCATGTTCCACCCCTGCTGCTGACGCAGGTCGCCGTCCTCGAACGTCGTGGCCCGGTCGAACTTCCCGGTGAGCAGACCCTTGCCCAGAGGACCGTTGATGATCGCGGCGAGATCGTGCTCGTCACAGAACGCGAGCATGTCCGCGGCCTCGCCGAACGACATCGTCAACATGTTCATCCCGAACTGCACCGAAGGGCACCGCCCGCGCTCCACGAACCGGATGGCGCCCTCGGGCCCGGTGCCCCAGGCGTAATAGCGGATCTTCCCCTCCCGCACCAGCTCGTCCAGAGCATCGAGCACCGGGTCGACGGCCTGCGGGCCGTAGTCGCCCCAGTGGAACTGGTAGAGGTCGATGTAGTCGGTGCCCAGTCGTCGCAGGCTAGCCTCGCAGGCCTGCCTGATGTACGACGGGCTTGCGTCGCGGCCGGTCATGGTGCCGGAGTACTCGTCGAAGGTCAGCCCGAACTTCGTCGCGACCGTGACCCGATCGCGCACGCCGGCCAGCGCCTGGCCCACGATCCGCTCGCTGCGCCCGGTCCCGTAGATGTCGGCGGTGTCGAGGAAGGTGATCCCGGCGTCGACACCGGCCCGGATCGCCCGGATCGCCTCATCCTCGTCCACCTGTCCCCAACCGAACTGGCTGCCCCGAAACTGGGTGGGCCCACCGATGGCCCAGCAGCCCAGGCCCAAGGGGCTGACCTCCAGACCTGTCCAGCCGAGCGTGCGTGCCTGCATCCGGCCAGCATGACCCCACCTGCCAACCGTCCTCGTGGCCGGCGGGCGCCCACCTCGTGACCACGGTTGTCCCCGGCGACAGGGAAGGGGATAGCCTGCCCCTGATCAACATCCAGCACGCCCGTGGTGGGGGAAGCCGGTCGAAGTCCGGCGCTGACCCGCAACCGTAGGCCGTGTCCTTCTCGTGGAGACGCGGTGAGCCGGAGCACCTGCTGCGCCGCGTCCCGAACACACGCTGTCGAGGAACGCAGCGGGTGGGTTCCCAGCCCCGTCGGGGCCGCCTGCCCGCTGTCGCAGCGGGAAGGAAAGCATGTCCAGACTCACCGTCGTACGACGCGCCGGCTCCGGCGTCGTCGCGACCGCCCTCGTTCTCTCCGTGATCGGCGCGGGGGGCGCAGCCCAGGCCGCTCCCGCGGACCACGCCGCCAACTGGCTCTCGCACCAGCTCACCAACGGTCTGATCCACAACGACCAGTTCGACTTCGACGACTACGGGCTCAGCATCGACACCGCGTTCGCACTCACCGCGGTCGGAGGTCACCGCACGGACGTGCGTCAGATCAGGAACGCCCTGGCGCCCCATGTCGACAGCTACACGACCGGTGTCGACTTCGGCAGCTCGGCGGTCTTCGCCGGCGCCGTGGCCAAGCTGCTCGTCCTCACCGAGGTCACCAACGCCGACCCGCGCAGCTTCGGTGGCGTCAACCTGGTCAAGCGGCTCAACGGGCTCGTGGTCACGTCGGGGCCGGCGAGGGGTCGGATCCACGACGTGGCGGACCCGGCGAACGGGATCACGGACAACGCCAACACGATCGGCCAGATCCTGGCCGTCCGTGGTCTCACCGCCGCCAAGAGCTCCCAGGCCGGGAAGGCGCGCAGGTTCCTGCTCGAGCAGCAGTGCCGTCAGGGATACTTCCGGCTGAACTTCTCCAAGCCCAGGTCGTCCCACCAGTCCTGCGGCCCCAAGAGCCCCGCCGACCCCGACACCACGTCGTACGCCGTCGTGCAGCTGTGGAAGACCAGCAAGGGGAACGCCAGGCTCCGCGGTGCGCTGAAGCACGCGGTGGCCTGGCTGCAGACGCAGCAACGCAGGAGCGGCGCCTTCAGCGGTGGCACCAGCACGGCCACGCCCAACACCAACAGCACCGGTCTCGCCGGGTGGGCGCTCGGACTGACGCGACACTGCTCGGCGGCGAAGGCGGCCGCGGCGTGGGTCGCGACCTACCAGGTCGGCCCGCAGCCGTCGGGCTCGAAGCTGGCCGGACAGCGCGGTGCGATCGCCTACGACCGCGCTGCGCTGCGGGCGGGCCTGAAGGACGGCATCACGACCCAGTCCCAGGACCAGTGGCGCCGCGCCACCTCGCAAGCGGCTCCGGCTCTGCTGTTCCGGCACGGCTGCTGACCCGTGCTGCGTCACGCCGTACGCCTCGTCGCCGCGACCATCGCGGTCGCGGCGACAGGCGTCGTCGTACCGGCGCCCGCTCACGCATCGACCTGCAGCACGGCGTCAGGGGTCTCGGTCGTCGTCGACTTCCACCAGCTGGGGGGAGGGGTGTCGACGTTCTGTGACGCGGGGGGCGCGGGGGAGTACGCCGATGCCCAGTTCACCGACGCCGGCCACGCGCTGACCTACGTCCACGGCGAGGCGTTCGTGTGCCAGGTGGACGGCGTACCCCAGTCGCAGTGCGCGCAGACGCCACCGCAGGACGCGTACTGGTCCCTGTGGTGGTCGGACGGGAAGTCCGGCACCTGGCAGTACGCCTCGGTCGGGGTGAGCTCGCTCAAGGTGCCCGACGGTGGGTACGTCGCCCTCTCGTGGCAGGGCCAGTCGAGCCAGGCGAAGCCGCGGGTCGCTCCGACCGCGCACCGCACCTCGTCGCCGTCGTCCTCGCCGAGCACGCGTCCCACCTCAAAGCCGTCCGGTGGCTCCCATCCGTCCGGCTCGCCCGGATCCGGGCCGTCGACGACGGCTGCCGCCGACCCCGGCTCGACCGCCACACCGGGCTCGCTCCCGACCTCGGCGAGCCGGGCGGGTGTCGGCCACGGCAAGCGGCACCACGACCGGTCGTCGAAGGGCCCGAAGGCACACCGTCCCCACGGCGCGGACGGCACGGTCGCCGCCGGGTCGGTCGCCCAGGTGGCTGCTGCCTCCGACGGGTCGAACGGCTCCGGAGGTCTGCCCGGATGGGTCGCGCCGGTCGCGATCGCCGCGTTGTTCGCCGGCACCGGGGCCGTTCTGCTGCTACGACGACGAAGCGGCGGCTGATGAACCGCCGCGTCGCCGCGCTCGGCGCCGCACGGCTGCCTCGAGACCTGCACCCGGTCGCGTGGTGGCTGTGGGCGCTCGGGCTGGCGACGGCGGCGTCGTTCACGACCAACCCGTACCTCCTCCTGCTCCTGATCGGCGTCGCCTGCCTGGCCGTGGCGGCGCGACGCAGCGCCCAGCCCTGGGCCGACTCGTTCCGGATCTATCTCTGGCTCGGCGTCGTGATCGTCGTGGTGCGCGTGCTGTTCCGCGTGCTCGTCGGCGGCGGCGACGGGGGACGGGTGCTCCTGCACCTGCCGCAGATCCCGCTGCCGCACTGGACGCTCGGGCTGCGGCTGCTCGGGCCCGTCACCCAGGAGGCGCTGCTCGCCGGGCTGTACGACGGGCTACGGCTCGCGGCGATCGTGATCTGCGTCGGCTCGGCCAATGCCCTTGCCAACCCGAAGCGGCTCCTGCGCTCGGTCCCGCCGGCGCTCTACGAGATCGGCAGCGCGCTCGTGGTCGCGGTGACCGTGCTGCCGCAGCTCGCGGACAGCGTCCGCAGGGTCCGGGCGGCCCAGCTGTTGCGGGGCGGGGACAGCGGGCGGGTCCGCAAGCTCCGACGCCTCCTGGTCCCGGTGCTCGAGGACGCCCTCGAACGGTCGCTGTCGCTGGCAGCCGGGATGGACACCCGTGGCTATGGGCGCACGAGCGGTGCCACGCCGCGCGAACGTCGTACCACCGGCGGGTTGATGCTGCTCGGGCTGTGCGCCGTCGCGGTCGGGGTGTACGGCGGCCTCGACCGGACCACCCCCGCCTGGCTCGGCCGGCCGATGCTCGTGCTGGGCGTCGGTGTGTCCGTCGTCGCGATCCGGCTGGCCGGGCGTCGGGTCGGGCGCAGCCGCTACCGCCCCGACCGCTGGCGGTGGCCCGAGCTGGTCGTGGCGGCCTCGGGCGTCGCGGTCGGCACCTCCGGGTGGTGGATCTCGCGGCACCAGCTCGCGATCGCCTACCCGTCGGTGACCGTGTCGCCGACGGTCAGCCTGCTGGCACTGGTCGCGGCCGTCGTGGCGGTCGGCGGTGCCCTCTGCTCGCCCCGGCCCGAGGGCGCCTCGCTCCCGGCAGGTGCGTCGTGATCGAGCTCCGCAACGTCGGCTTCGGGTACGACCACAGCCCCATCCTGCGCGACGTCGACCTCGTCCTCGACGAGGGCGAGCTGATGCTCGTCTCGGGCCGCACCGGTGTCGGGAAGTCGACCCTGTTGGGCGTGGTGACGGGACTCGTGCCGCGCTTCTCGGGCGGGACCTTGTCCGGGGACGTGTTGGTCGACGGGCGGTCGGTCGTGCTCCAGCCTCCCCGCGAGCGCGCCGACGTCATCGGGTACGTCGGCCAGGACCCGGCGTCCGGGTTCGTCACCGACTCCGTCGAGGAGGAGCTCGCCTACGGGATGGAGCAGCTCGGGCTCGCCCCCGACACGATGCGTCGGCGGGTCGAGGAGACCCTCGACCTGCTCGGGATCGCCTCGCTGCGCTCCCGGGATCTGCGAACCCTGTCGGGTGGTGAGCAGCAACGCGTGGCGATCGGCTCGGTGCTGACGATGCACCCTCGTGTTCTCGTGCTCGACGAGCCCACGTCGGCCCTCGACCCGACGGCGGCCGAGGAGGTGCTGGCCACCCTGACTCGCCTGGTCCACGACCTCGGCGTGTCGGTGTTGATGGCCGAGCACCGGCTCGAGCGGGTCGTGCCGTTCGCCGACCGGATGGCCCTGTTGCCCGGCGACGGCACCGTCTGCGTCGGTACGCCGGCCGACGTGCTCGCGTCCTCACCCGTCGTACCCCCGATCGTGGAGCTGGGGCGCGCGCTGGGCTGGTCGCCGCCGCCGTTGACGGTGCGCGACGCGCGCCGCCTCGCACGCGGGGTGGACGTGGGCCAGCCGCCCCCGGTGGCGGCGCGGTCGACGCAGGAGCCGGTGGTGGCGGGTCGCGCGCTGACCGTCGTCCGCGGGGGCACGGTCGCGCTGCGCGAGGCGTCGGTGTCGCTCCGACCCGGCACCGTGACCGTGCTGATGGGCCGCAACGGCTCCGGCAAGTCGACCCTGCTGTGGACGGTTCAGGGGACGCGGGGACGACGCTCGGGCTCGCTCGCAGTGGGTGGCGTCGACCCGGCCGACGAGCCCGCCGCCCGTCGACGGGCGCTGGTCGGGCTCGTCCCGCAGACCGCCGCGGACCTGCTCTACCTCGAGTCCGTGGCCGAGGAGTGCGCAGCGGCGGACAGCGGCGCCGGGCGGCCGGGCTCGGGGGAGTGCCGCAAGCTGCTCGACCGGCTCGTGCCCGGCGTACCCGATGACGCTCATCCGCGTGACCTGTCGGAGGGTCAGCGGCTGGCGCTGGCGCTCGTGGTCGTCCTGGTGACGTCGCCACCGGTGCTCCTGCTCGACGAACCGACCCGAGGACTCGACTACCCGGCGAAGGCAGAGCTCGTCGAGGTGCTTCGTCGGCTGGCCGACGACGGTCACGCGGTGATGGTCGCGACCCACGACGTGGAGTTCGCGGCCGAGGCGGCCGACGAGGTCGTCGTCCTGGCCGAGGGTGAGGTCGTGTCGGACGGTCCGACGCGTGAGGTGCTGGCCGGGTCGCCGGCGTTCGCTCCCCAGGTCACCAAGATCCTCGGGCAGGGATGGCTCCGGGTGTCGGAGGTGACCCCGAGATGAACCGGGTGAACCGCGCCGTCCCGCTGTCGAGACGCTCCGCCCTGGTGCTCGGGGTGGCCTCGGTCGCCGGGCTGATGATGCTGCTCTGGCCGTTGCTGGTGCGACAGTCGTCGGGCGGACAGGTCGGACCACCGTTCGTGTTCCTGGCGCTGTTGCCCGTCGTGATCGTGGTCGTCCTGGCCGAGGTCACCGAGGGCGGGCTCGACCCGCGGGTGCTGGCCGTGCTCGGCGTGCTGTCAGCGGTGAACGCCGTGCTCCGCGGCGTCTCGCCCGGAACCGCCGGAGTGGAGCTGGTGTTCTTCCTGCTGATCCTGGCCGGACGGGTGTTCGGGCCGGGGTTCGGCTTCGTCCTCGGGTGCACGTCGTTGTTCGCATCGGCGCTGCTGACGGGGGGCGTCGGACCGTGGTTGCCCTACCAGATGCTGGTCTCGGCGTGGGTCGGGATGGGCGCGGGCCTCCTGCCGCGACGCGTCGGCGGCCGGACCGAGATCGCGATGCTGGCGGCGTACGGCGTGGTGGCGGCGTACGTCTACGGGCTGCTGCTCAACCTCTCGTCGTGGCCGTTCGTGCTCGGGATCGCCGTGCCCGGGCACACCGGGCTCGCGTTCGTGCCGGGCGACCCGATGACGGCGAACCTGCATCGCTTCCTGGCCTACACCCTGATCAGCTCGACCGGGTCGTTCGACACCGGGCGGGCGGTCACCAACGCCGTCGCGATCGTCGTACTCGGTCCGGCGGTGCTCACGACGTTGCGGCGGGCGGCCCGTCGGGTGGTGGTCGTCGGCACCGTCGAAAAGGCGTTGCCCCCGTCGTCGGGGAGCCCTAGCGTCGTCAGCCCCGACGAGCACAGGAAGGAGGCCACGATGTCCACTCCGTCTCCCGGCCTCCGCAGCGAGGCCGGTTCCCAGATCTGAGGAACCCCTGTTGTCCGATCTCGAGTTCTTCCACCCTGCCTGCGTCGCGGAGGCCCGGTCCTTGCTCGCTGCGAGCCCGATGCCGGTCGACTCGCTCACCCAGCGCCGGATCCGCTCCGACGACAACCTCTCCGAGTACTTCGGTGCCGGCCGACGGCGGCCCGAGTGGGTCTGGGGTGTCCGGCGTGCCGGCGACCCCACGACGCTCGGAGTCGTCGGAGCGTTCGGTACCCCCGACGACCGACTGCTGCTCGACGTCTTCGGCGTACCGGACGACCCGGAGGTGGCGCGGTCGCTGATCCGGCACGTCACGGAGCAGACCGTCGCCGGCAACGACGAGGAGGTCCTGCTGTTCGCCCCACCCGGGACCACCGTCGACGACGCGTCGATCGCTCCGCTCGTCGATGCCCTGCGAGAGGCAAACTGGCGGCTCCTCGTCGAGCGCCGGCACTACGAGTTCGAGCCTCCTCCGGGGATCGGCTCCGGCGTACCGACCGCCTTGCGGTTCGACCACCTCAGCGATCGGCACGACCCGCGGCTGGTCGCCTGCCATCGCGAGGTCATGCGGGACACCCTCGACGCCCACGACAGCGACCTGGTCGAGCGCCTCGGCTTCGACGCGGCCTGCGCGGAGAGCCTCGAGGAGCTGGTCACCTCCGACCCGGTCGACCGGATCCACCTGGCCCTCGACGAGAGCGGCGAGGTCGTCGGCCTGGTCTCCGGCGACGTACGACGCAATGGCCGGGCCGTGGTCCTCTTCGTCGGCGTCGTGCGCGACCAGCGCGGACAGGGTTACGCGCGCCAGCTGCTCGCCTGGCAGACGCGACAGCTGCTGGCCGGTGGCGCGACGACCCTGATCGCGGACACCGACAACGACAACGTCCCGATGGCGCGCGCCTTCGCCGACGTCGGGTGGCAGCAGACCGAGACCCGGATCGACCTGGTGCACACCGGCTGACCATGCCCTCCATCGTCGTCACCCCCGACGATTGGTCAAGAACTGCATGCCCGCGGCCGTTTTCGTTGCGGATTGGTGCCAAACCGCAAGCGAATACACACCCCGGCGGCTCAGTCCGGGACGGGGGCCGCCAACCGTGACTCGGTGCGGGTCGCCCCGACACTGGCCGCGATGACACAGGCCACGGCCAGCCACTGGAGCGCCGAGAGGAACTCGTGCACGATCACGATCCCGGCGAGCGCGGCGGCGGCGGGCTCGAGGCTCATCAGGATGCCGAACACCGACGGCCGGATGGTGCGGAGCGCGGTGATCTCGCAGGAGTAGGGGATCACCGAGCTCAGCAGCCCGATCATCGCGCCCAGCAGGACCACGTGCGGGTCGCCGAGCCCGCGGCCGGAGAACCCGGCCAGCACGGGTGCCAGCACGACCGCGCCGATCACGCTCGCGACGGTGAGGCCGTCGAGCCCCGGCCACCTCCGTCCGGTGTTCGCGCTGAGCAGGATGTACGCCGTCCAGCATGATGCCGCAAGCAGCGCGAACCCGACGCCTGCCGCACTCAGGTCGCCGCGTTCGGCGCCCAGCAACCCCACGCCGACCGCCGCCAGCACGACCCAGACGAGATCTCGGGCCCGCCGGCTACCGACCACCGCGAGCGTCAGCGGGCCGAGGAACTCGACGGTGACCGCGATCCCCAGCGGGATCCGGGCGAACGACTCGTAGATCGCGGCGTTCATCGTGCCGAGGACGACCCCGAACGCCACCACCACCCGCCAGTCCTCCGGTGTACGCCCTCGCAGCGTCGGCCGCACCACGGCTGCCAGCACGACCGCGCTCGTGGCCAGCCGGAGCCAGACCAGGGTCAGCGGCGCCGCGTCGTCGAAGACGTTCTTGGCGATCGCCGCGCCGAGCTGCACCGACGCGATCCCGCCGACCACCAGCCACACCGGCGGGACCCTCGACAGCACCCCCGCAACCTACCGAGCGGTCAGGGCGCGACGTCGGCGAGGCGAGCCAGCGCCCGGCGGGTGTGCCGCGTCTCGGCGGCGAAGTAGTCCAGGCCCCAGTCGGCGACGACCGACGGGTAGTGGAACGGCTCCCCGGGTCCGTCCGCCCCGCGCAGCGAGTCGCGTACGTCGCGGAGGTCGCGGAGGGCGCCGGCGAGTTCGGCGACGTAGTCCTCGAGGATCGCCCGCATCCGGTCGGGTTCGGAGGCGTGTCCGATCAGGAGCCTGAGGAGGACCGTGTGCTTGAGCGTGGGAAACCCGACCCGTGACTCGTCGATCCAGGCCCGCAGCGCGGTGGACCCGGCCGCCGTGATCCGGTACGACGTCGTCCGCCGTGCCCCTCCCTGGGTCGTGACCGGCTCGACGTACCCGTGCTCGGTGAGCCGGCCGAGCTCGGTGTAGATCTGGCTCATCGCGGGCGCGACCCAGTAGAACCGCAGCGTGTTGTCGGCGCGCTGCTTGAGCTCGTAGCCGGTCAGCTCGTCGCCGAACGTCAGCAGCCCGAGCAGTGCGTACGACGTGACCGGCAGCTCCGGAGTCCGGTCGCGAGGGTCTTGACTCATCAGACGTCGAGACTACTCTTCCAAATTGGAACAATGAGGGGTCGACAGACGGAGGGAGCACCACCTCATGAGCGACACCCTGGTCATGGTCGGCACGCGCAAGGGACTGTGGATCGGACGCTCCGACGAGTCCCGGCGGCAGTGGAGCTGGACCGGCCCGCACTTCCCGATGGAGGAGGTCTACTCCTGCATGGTCGACACCCGCGGCGACCGTCCGCGGCTGCTCGCCGGCGCGAGCTCGAGCTGGCTCGGCCCCCAGGTGTGGCGGTCCGACGACCTCGGCGAGACCTGGCAGGAGACCCCCAACGGGGCCGTCCGCTTCCCCGACGACACCGACGCGTCGGTCGCGCGCGTGTGGCAGCTGACGCCCGGCGTCGACGACGACGTGGTGTACGCCGGCACCGAGCCCGGCGCGATCTTCCGCTCCGAGGATCGTGGCGAGACGTTCCAGCTCGAGCGCGGGCTGTGGGACCACCCCCAGCGCCCCGAGTGGAACGCCGGTTTCGGCGGCCAGGCCTTCCACACGATCCTGCCCCACCCGATCGAATCCGCGAAGGTGCTCGCCGCGATCTCGACCGGTGGGGTCTACCGCACCGACGACGGCGGCGACTCGTGGTACCCGTCCAACACCGGCGTGAAGGCGGAGTTCTTCCCCGGCGAGCGCAACTACCCGGAGTTCGGTCAGTGCGTGCACAAGGTCACCCGGCACGCCGCACAGCCCGACCTGCTCTACCTGCAGAACCACGGCGGCGTCTACCGCTCCGAGGACGGCGGCGACAGCTGGCAGGACATCGCGCCCGGGCTGCCGTCGGAGTTCGGGTTCCCGATCGTCGTTCACCCGCACGATCCCGACAGCGTCTACGCCTTCCCGATCGTCGACGCCGGCGCCCGCTGGCCGGTCGACGGCCATGCCCGGGTCTGGCGCTCGACAGACCGCGGCAAGAGCTGGTCGGCCCTCGGCGACGGTGACCTGCCCGACGACTACTACGTCGCGGTGATGCGCGACGCGATGTGCGTCGACACCCACGACGCCCATGGCATCTACTTCGGCGGCCGCAACGGCGGCGTCTGGGCCTCGCCCGACGAGGGGCAGACCTGGTCGGAGATCCACAAGGACCTCCCCGACATCTGCGTGGTGCGCGCGGCCGTCATCTGACGTCATGCGGCGGGGCTGCACGTCACCGCCCTGAACGGGACACGTTGCCCGTTGCCCTCCCGATCGAGATGCGTTACACCAAGAGCTACGACATCCACGGGGACGTCGTAGACCGGGAGGTACGCCGGGTCGTCGCGCTCGACTGCTCCCGACGGGGAGGCGTAGCTCATGCCCAAGATCATCTACAACGGAAACGGGAGCACCGGTGGCTCGGCCCCGGTCGACAACACCAACTACGGCGCCAACGCCGCCGTGACGATCGCGGGACCCGGCACCCTCACCAACGGTTCCAGCCCGTTCTTCTACTGGAACACCAAGGCCGACGGGACCGGGACGATCATCGGCCCCGGCGGGAGCACCTTTCCGAACCAGTCCACGAACCTGAACCTCTTCGCCGTCTGGGGTGTCACCACGGGACTCACGGGCGGCGGCGTGACGACGCACTTCAACTTCTTCTACGACACCACGCTCAGCGGGGCGGGAGGCGTCGAGCCCGCACGCATCAACCAGGTACTCGCGACCGGCGCGAACAGCAAGCCGGTCATCGAGAACGACTTCGACTGGCTGCAGGCACAGTTCGCCGGGGTCGACATGACCAAGGGGCGACCCTTCCCGATCCCGGTTCACGTGACCGCCGTCGTCGAGGGCGGCTACAACGCCGGCTGGGGCTGGCCACTGGTGATGAACGCGGGAAACCGCGCCTCGACGCTGCTGCGCTCGATGTTCGTCGCCGAGGTGTCCGAGGTGTTCATGCTGGCCCAGCACAAGGGATGGGGCTACTCCAACGGTGTCGGCGACGAGGAGAGCTGCGGCGAGGCGCTCTCGCTGTTCCTGACGGTCCAGTTCCAGCTCTCGCAGGGGCTGGGCTCGACCTGGCTGATGAACGACACCCCCAAGACCTGGCTCAACACCTCCCTGCCGGCCAGCAACCCGGCGTCGACCGAGTTCGACGCCACGGGTGCGAACGGGGGGCCGTCGACGGGCACCCACTACGGATCGCGTCAGGACTATGTCGGCAGCGTCAAGCCGTTCGCCGGCAACGGCCCGGCGACCGGCGCCTGCATGGCGTTCCTCTACTACCTGTTCCACCAGCTCCAGTTCACGTCCATCCCGGACATCATCGCCAACGCGCCGGGAGTCGACTCCAGCGGCAACGTGATCGGTGGGTCCTGCCTGAAGGGCGTCTACAAGAACCTGACCGGCGACGACTCCGATCCGTTCCCCTACTTCGCGAGCCTGCTCGCTGCCGCCTATCCGCCCGACCAGGTGGCGAACATCCCGGGGCCGAACGTCGACGATCCCTGGCCGATCGGAACTCTCAGCTACGTCGGTGCCAAGGACACCTGGGGCCGGGACGAGGTCACCGATGTGATCAACCACGGCGGCACCTATCCGGACGGTTTCCTGGTCGCCCTCGACGGGTTCAGCCTGAACGTCGTCGGCGGAACCCGGCCGTCCCTGCCGACCATCGCCTTCCAAGGGGTGACGACCGCCCTGTCAGCGACGACGCCAGACGTCTTCCATCAGAGCGACAACGTCAAGGTTCCCCAGCAGATCCTGTTCGCCTACGACGTACTGTTCGCCAACCCTCTCGGAACGTTTCCCGCGTCGGGTGAGACGCCGGCGGCCGTCGACACCGGCATCACGGTGCTCGGCGAGGCGCTGTCGGCAAGGACCGAGTTCTTCTTCACCGCCAGCGCGACGCCCTACTTCACCAACGTCGTGCCCGATCCCGCACACCCGAACAGCGTCAACGTGCCGTGGCTCAGCGAGGACCTCCGGCTGTTCACGGCGACGCCGGGCGCCTCGGTCGCCGCACGTACTCCCGTGCCCGGGGGTCCCCAGTTCGTCGAGAACACCTCGGGGACAACCTTCGACACTGCCGGCGCGTACACCTACGTCCAGGCGCTGCTGACCCATCTCAACCAGAACTACGCAGACGGGTCGGTCGACCCCTTCGATCCCGCCAGTGGGGTCATCCCCCAGCAGGCAGGGCAGCTCGACGCCGACTCCTCGGTGACGCCTTTCAGCTTCGTCAACGGGGCATTCCACAACAACTACAGCTTCGCCATCGCTCGGGTGCGCCTGAAGGGCATCGCGGGCACCACGAGCGCGGCGAACGTCAAGGTGTTCTTCCGGTTGTGGGGCACCCAGACCGCCGACACCGACTGGGATCCCGTGGCCACCTATCCGAGCCAGCCGGATGGCGGCGGCAACCCGATCTGGCCCAAGGCACCGGCCAACGACCACACGATCCCCTTCTTCGCCACCAGCCAGCAGCCCGACTTCAGCGACCCCAACGATCCGGAGTTCAAGGCGGGAGGGAGCACCGGCACCGGCGCCAACAACCAGACCATCGCCATCACCTCGGGTGACAGCCGCTGGGCGTACTTCGGGTGTTATCTCGACGTCAACGACCCCGGCAACGTGGTCAACGGCACGCCGATCTGGCAGGCATTCCCGGGGACCCACCACTGCCTCGTCGCGGAGATCGCCTTCGCCGGAACGCCGATCCACGTCGTCAACGGCATCGTTCCGACCCCCGAGGGCAGCGGTCTGCTGGCGCAGCGCAACCTGCAGGTGACGACGTCGGACAACCCGGGCCCCATGTCCGCGCACCGCGTACCCCAGACCTTCGCAACCAAGCCGAGCGCACCGCCGCCCCTGACCGGACCGCTCGCCGGACGACCCGACGAGCTGCTCATCTTCTGGGGCGACACCCCGGCGGGCTCGAAGGCGCAGATCTACTGGCCCGCCGTCTCCGGGGACGAGGTGGTCGAGCTCGCCGACTGGATGTACGGCGTCCATCCGTTGCGCGCCGTCGAGCCCCACCTGATCGAGGTCACAAGCCTGAAGGGCGTCACCTTCGTGCCCATTCCGGTGGGTACGGCGGAGGTCTACGCGGGACTCTTCAGCATCGACCTGCCGCTCACCGTCACGACCGGGCAGGAGTTCAACATCGTGGTGCGCCGGGTGGGCAAGAGGCTGCGACCGGCCGCCCCGCCTCCACCTCCACCCCCACCCAGGATCGCGGCCCGCGGCAAGACGGCCAAGACGGCCAAGGCGGCAAAGACGGCAAAGACGGCCAAGGCGGCCGCAGCCAAGCCTGCCTCGCGGTCCACCGCGGTCCTCGTCGAGGAGGCCGTGGAGAGGCGTCTGGTCTGGGAGCGCTACATCGCCGGGTCGTTCCAGGTGAAGATTCCCGTCTCGACCGGACCGGCCATGCGCCACGCCGAGGAGACGACGTACGCGATCCTCCGGGCACGGCTCGAGGGCTGGTCGCACGACAACCCCTGGTATCCCGTGCTGCTGCGCTACCTCGACCTGCTTGCCGGCCGGCTGCGGGGCATCGGTGTCGACCCGGACGGAATCCAACCCTCGCTGGGCGGCTACCGGCCGGGGAAGCCGTGGGAGCCGGGTGAGGCGCGGCTGGCAGTGACCGGCAAGGTCGTCGACCTCGTCTACGACCGCTTCGGCGACTTCTGCGGATTCGTCCTGGACACCGAGGACGGCGATCGACGCTTCGTGGCGCGAGAGCCGGAGACGGAACGGGTCGTGAACCGTGCGTGGGCTGAGCGCATCCCGACCACGGTGTATGTCGAGAGACATGCCCCGGAGAGCCCCGAGGAGATCGTGCTGCACGCTCCGCCGAGGCCGTTCACGCACTGAGTCCGGCCACTCACCGTCGGGTGAGGCACAATCGGTACGACGCAGCCGTTGTCTCGAACCGGGTCCGGGGTCACAGTGGAGTCACACGGTTCTCAGAGCGGCGGAGATTGCTGATGGGCTCCCTCACGAGCGTGCCACCTCGCGAGGCCACCGTGCGCGCTCCACCCTCTCGAGCCGAACGCCGACGGCTGGCTCGATGCGACGCCGTCGCCGCCCGGCTGGCCGAGCTCCACGCGATCGACGACCTGCTGTCGGACGCCACCGCGGTGATCGCCGGCGGCTGGGTCCAACACGCCTGGTTCGCGGTGGCCACACCCCTCGGAGAGCGCCTGCTCACCGCCCACCAGGTGACGCTGGTCGACGTATACCCGGTCACGGGCGCCTGTCTGGCGGGTTCCATCGTGCTCGCTGCCGGCGGCCCGGACCACGCCTCGACGCAGCTGGTCCGGCGCACCTTGGACCTCACCTGGCACGCTCTGCGCGACGACCCGGAACCACCGGCGGTCCTGTGCCCCTCGCCCCCGGTCCGCTCCATGCGGCTGCTCGACCTCACGCGCTGGAACGACGCCCCGGGGCGCACCCGGACCGATGTCACCGACCTGCTCGCTTCCGCCAGGGATCTGGCCGCGCTGCACCGCTCCCTCAGCCATGGCGAACCCGCGGCGGTCGCGGCTGAATGACGGGTTCAGGCCCGGCCTCGGGCATGGCGGCGTCGCGCCGGTCGTGCCGACCGGTGCGTGCCGCCTGGGTCGCTCGCGGGGCTGCCTGGGGATCGAGAGTGATGGCAGGTCCCTTCTCCCGCGGACCGAGCCGCGGGGGTCACCGCCGCTCGTGGACGCTCCCGAGAGGTCCCCGCGTCTGATCCGTACCCCGACCGCGAACCCCGACGCAACAGGCCTCTCACTAGGCTGCCGGGCATGAGCACGCCGGACCTCAAGCCCCGCTCCCGCGACGTCACCGACGGGCTGGAGAAGACCGCCGCCCGCGGGATGCTCCGCGCCGTCGGGATGGGCGACGAGGACTTCGCCAAGCCCCAGATCGGCGTCGCCTCGAGCTGGAACGAGATCACGCCGTGCAACCTCTCGCTGCAGCGCCTGGCACAGGCGGCGAAGAACGGCGTGCACGCGGCGGGGGGCTACCCCCTGGAGTTCGGCACGATCTCGGTCTCCGACGGGATCGCGATGGGGCACGAGGGGATGCACTTCTCGCTGGTGTCGCGCGAGGTCATCGCCGACTCGGTCGAGACGGTGATGATGGCCGAGCGTCTCGACGGCTCCGTGCTGCTGGCGGGCTGCGACAAGAGCCTGCCCGGGATGATGATGGCGGCTGCGCGGCTCGACCTGGCGGCGGTCTTCCTCTACGCCGGGTCGATCATGCCCGGCCGGGTCGACGGCCGCGACGTCACGATCATCGACGCGTTCGAGGCGGTCGGCGCCTGCCTCGCCGGGAAGATCAGCCGCGACGAGGTCGACCGGATCGAGCGCGCGATCTGTCCCGGTGAGGGCGCCTGCGGCGGGATGTACACCGCCAACACGATGGCCGCCGTGGCCGAGGCGATCGGGATGAGCCTGCCCGGCTCGGCCGCGCCGCCCGCGGTCGACCGTCGACGCGACGGCTTCGCACACCGGTCGGGCGAGGCCGTGGTCAACCTGCTGCGCCAGGGCATCACGGCGCGGCAGGTGATGACCCGCGAAGCCTTCGAGAACGCGATCACCGTCGTGATGGCGCTCGGCGGATCCACGAACGCCGTGCTGCACCTGCTCGCGATGGCCCGCGAGGCCGACGTCGACCTCACCATCGACGACTTCAACCGGATCGGCGACAGGGTCCCGCACCTCGGCGATCTCAAGCCGTTCGGCCGCTACGTGATGAACGACGTCGACAAGGTCGGCGGGATCCCGGTCGTGATGAAGGCGCTGCTCGACGCCGGGCTGATGCACGGCGACGCGCTGACCGTGACGGGCAGGACGATGGCCGAGAACCTCGCGGAGCTCGCCCCTCCCGGCCTGGACGACGACGTCCTCCGGTCGCTGGACCGGCCGATCCACCGCACCGGTGGGCTGACGATCCTCAAGGGCTCGCTCGCGCCGGAGGGCGCGGTGGTGAAGACCGCCGGGTTCGACGACTCGACGTTCACGGGGACCGCTCGGGTCTTCGACGGCGAGCGGGCCGCGCTCGACGCGCTCGCAGCCGGTGGGATCACGGCCGGCGACGTCGTGGTGATCCGCTACGAGGGCCCGAAGGGCGGACCGGGGATGCGCGAGATGCTCGCGATCACCGGCGCGATCAAGGGCGCTGGTCTCGGCAAGGACGTCCTGCTGATCACCGACGGCCGGTTCTCCGGGGGTACGACGGGCCTGTGCGTCGGTCACATCGCACCGGAGGCCGTCGACGGTGGGCCGATCGCGTTCCTCCGCGACGGCGACCGGATCACCCTCGACGTCGCGAACCGCTCGATCGAGGTCGAGCAGGGAGACGACTGGGAGTCGCGCCGCGAGGGCTGGGAGCCACTGCCCCCGAAGTACACGCGTGGGGTCCTCGCCAAGTACACCAAGATCGTGCAGTCGGCCGCCCACGGCGCCGTCTGCGGCTAAGGCACTAGATCGGGGGGCCCGCAGGGCCGACGGCCTCGATGGTGGCGCGGGCGAGAGCGGGCAGGACGCCGGTCTCCTCGGCGGTCCACCGCGCGGACACCATGTCGGCGGGATAGAGCAGTGCCGGCCGAGCCGGCGGCGAGCGGTGCAGCGCGATCTCGACCCCTTCGCGGCCACTCGCCACGCCCCACTCGAGACCGGTGTGGTTGGCGATGTGCTGGCCGAAGGCGAGCCCGATCTGGGTGATCACCGCGTGGGGGTCGGGGCGGTCGGCCTCACGGAGCCGCAGCCAGCCCGTCAGCAGCTCGTCGTAGTGCCGGCCCAGATCGTCGATGTCGCCGCGTCGTACGCCCTGGGCGTCGAGCCCGGCGATCGTCGTCCGCACCCACTCGACCTCGTCGTCGGTGAGCGGCTCGATCTCCGGGGCGGGAGCGTCGGTCGTGGCGGGGATGTCGGCGGGGGACTCGCCGTCCGGTGACTTCTTGAACCACGACACCGCCTCACCGTAACCAGCCGAAGGAGCGAGTCGTGGGAGATCACCGAAGGGCGCGGCGGAGCCCCCCGGTCCCCGCCGCGCACCCGCGGTCGAACGCGGTCAGCCCGTCACCGGGTGACGAAGCCGACCACGCTGCCCGAGATCGAGAACGACGAGCCGTCCGGAGCCGTGACTGCACCGGCGAAGTCGCAGCCGGTCGTGGCGTGCTTGTTGTGCGCGCTGGCGCCCGGCTTCGCGGTGGGCGGCGAGGTCTCCTGGTCGATGATGTTGCCGGCGGGGTCGTAGACGGTGAAGGTCACCTCGCCGAACGAGACCGGGACCAGGATCGCCTGACTGTTCAGGTCGTGGGCCGGAGTCCAGGCGCCGTTCCCGTTCGCGACGGCGTCGTAGGTGTGGCCGTTGTCGCACGAGACCTGGATCGGGAGCGCGTTCTTCGCGTTCATCGGATCGGCGTGGGCGGGTGTCCAGGCGCTCAGACCGAGGACGGCCGCCGCGGCGGCACCGGTCATGACTCGTAATGTGGCGTGCATCTGGCCTCCTCTGTGATGTGGCACGGAGGCCCGGACACACCGGGAACCCCCGTGTGTCCTCGCCGGCACGCTACGTCCGAGATGATCGGGACACATCCCTCATGAGGATGATTCGCGCCAGGTCGAGGCGCCGCTCGTCGCCTCAGCCGAAGTCGGCCCAGACCCGGCGGGCGCGGGAGTCGACGATCATCTCGCCGCCGTAGGGAAGCACCCACTGCGGCCGGGTGTGCCCGAACGGGACACCCACGACGATCACCGCGTCCGCGTTGTAGCGACGGATCTGGTCGAGGGCGACGTCGCGCTGCGCGGCTCGATGGGCGGCGCGGGCCGCGGCGTCCGGCCGGTGCTCGTGGGTCGACGAGGGCGGGCGTGCGACGACGACCGCGTCCACGGCCGCGAGCAGCCCGCGCTCGCCGAGCGAGCGGGTGATGTAGCCGAACTCCGAGGCCGGGATCAGCTCCTCCGACGACTCCAGCAGCAGGATGCCGCCGGCGAGCACCGACGGGTCGGCCGGAAACCGACCGGCCGTCAGGATCCACTGCAGCACCTCGATGCAGCCGCCCCAGGTGGGGCCGATGACCAGGCGATCCGGACCGTCCCAGGTCCAGGGCTCGGTCGGCTCGCGGTCGCCGTACGACGTCAGGGCGGCGGGCTCCTGCCAGCGGACGCCGAAGTCCTCCGACTCGCCAGGCTCGGTGATCTCGAGCTGCCCACCGTCGATCAGGGCGGCCCGCAGCGACCGGAGATGGATGTCGTCGAGGCCCGGGCCGGCGCCGACCTGCACCTGGGTCGAGCCGCCGTGGAACGCCGCGACCCCCTGGGTCCACAGCCACGAGAGCAGGTTGGTGTTGTCGCTGTAACCGAGGTACGGCTTGGGGTCGGCGCGGACGAGGTCCGGGTCGAGGTACGGGATGACGGTGATCTGGTCGTCGCCGCCGATCGTGGCGAGCACCGCCCTGACCTCGGGGTCGCCGAACGCCGCATTCAGGTCGGCGGCACGGTCCTCCGGTGTGGCCTCGAGGCGGCGGGTGGTCGGGTACTCCACCGGCTCCAGCCCGAGCACGTCGCGGATCCGGGCGAGCGCCTGCTCGTGCACGGCGGGCGCCACGGCCGGAGCGGCGAAGGCGGGTGACACCACGGCGACCTTGTCGCCGGGCCTCGCCTTGGGCGGGTGCACGAGGGCGGGGAACACGCGGCCATCCAACCGCGCGCCGTACGCCGAGGACACCGGATTTGCCGGGCTACCGTCGCGGTCGGCGTGGCCGAGACCGTCGCGACGATGGTCCTGCCGCTCGCCTAGAGCGCCGCCGCCAGGGCCAGCGCCTCGAGCGATCGGCGTACGTCGTCGTCGGTGGTGCTCCAGTTGCTCACCGAGATGCGGACGATGGCGCGGTCGTGCCAGCGGGAGCCCGACATCCACGTGGTGCCGTCCGCCAGCAGGGCCGCCGCGACCGAGCACGTGCACCGGGGGCCCGCCGGCGAGGCCGGACTGCACGTCGTACCCGGCCCGGCGCAGCACGGTGTCGCGGGGCAGCCGCCAAGCAGGTGAAGTTCGCCATGGTCGCCCCGGTCACGAAGCCGACGGCCGAGCCCGCGGGCAGCCCGAGGAGCTCGAGCAGCCAGCGCCCGGCGAACTCCTCGACAGCGGCGCCGGCCGGGGTGAGCGCGCGTAGCCCGACGTTCTGGTCCCAGGCTGAGGTGGGCCAGTCGGCGCCGAGGGCGGCGGGAAGCGTCCCGCCGATCACCATGCCGAAGAACCGGCCGGACGGGATGCCCGCCAAGCCCGGCTCGCACGCCTCGGCCAGCAGGTCGACAACGTCCGCGGCGGGCGTCGGCTCGTCGGGGAGGTCGCCCAGCCGGCGCACCATCTCGTCGGCGTCGACCAGGGGCGGCACCGCTCGGTCGTCGAGGGTCGCCAACCAGGCCGTCGCGCGGTCCCGAGCACGGTCCAGGGCTGCGGATCGGGCTTCCATGGGCGACACTCTCTCGGTCGGGCGCGCCCGGCGTCGACAACCTTTCGATGGCGGGCTTCGTCCCAGGGTCTGTCCGGCGAGCAGGAAGGAACGCTGGTGCTGCGTTTCTCGTACGGGGCCGCCTCCCATGTCGGCCTGGTTCGTGAGCACAACGAGGACGCCGGCTTCGCCGGGCCCTACCTCCAGCTGGTGGCGGACGGGGTCGGCGGGGCCGCCGCGGGAGAGGTGGCGTCGGCGACCACGACGTACGTCGTGACCGCGCTGGCGATGGGCCGGCCCGACGACGACGGGCCCACCCTGCTGGCCGAGGCCGTGGCCACGGCGCACGCCCAGCTCCAGCATGGGGCCCGCGAGGACGAGTCGCGGCACGGGATGGCGACCACGCTGACCGCGGTGCTGGCGCGCGGTGACCGGCTGACCCTCGTGCACGTCGGCGACTCGCGCGCCTACCTCCTGCGGGACGGGGTGCTCGGACGGCTCTCGACCGACCAGACGCTCGTCCAGCTGCTCGTCGACAGGGGCGAGCTCGAGCCCGACGAGGTGGCGACGCACCCTTACCGCAACGTGGTGCTGAGGTCGGTCAACGGCGACGAGCCGGTGGAGCCGGCCCTGCGTGACCTCGATCTCGTCGTCGGCGACCGGCTGCTGCTGTGCAGCGACGGGCTCACCGACTTCGTGCCGGAGGCGGGGATCGTCGACGCATTGGCGACGGCAGACCCCGACGAAGCGGCCCTGGCCCTGGTCGGGCTCGCCCTCGCAGCGGGTGGCCGCGACAACGTGACCTGCCTCGTCGCCGACGTGATCGACGGTCCCGAGGTCAACACGGTCGGGCGCCCGCTGGGTGCGATGACGGACCCGAGACTGGTCGTCGACCCGGCCGCCATCCGCGCGGTCACCCCGTGAGGGAGGGGAGTCCCGCGCGCCGACAACTCCGTGCCGCCCTGAGGCGTCACAGTGACATGGTGAGCCCGGACGTGCGGTCCCGCCTGCGGGCACGTGCGGCATCCCCGCTGTCACTGGCGGTGGTCGGGATCGTCGTGCTGGTGCTGTTGGCCGGGATCATCGGTCACGTCGGCAGCGGTGACTCGCCGGCCGCCAACGCGGCGGCCCCGGCGCCCCCCACGACGGCGACCCGGACGACTCCGCCGGCGTCCCCGCGGACGCCATCGCCGACGACTCGGCCGACTCCGACCGTGGCCGCCGACCCACCGGCGTACGTCGAGCCGGCGGGGCCCGCGATCGCGCCCAAGCCCCGGCTCCCGGGCGGTGGCTACCGGATCTTCGGCGACCACCGGTTCCTGGTCGCCTACTACGGCACTGCCCAGACCGGCGCGATGGGCGTGCTCGGGGCGACCGACCCCGAGACGATGCAGCGTCGACTGATGCGGGCGGCCCGCCCGTTCCGCGAGGCCGGCGAGCGGATCCAGCCGGTCTACGAGCTGATCGTCACCGTCGCCGACCGGTCACCGGGACCCGACCACGACTACAGCCACGACATCCCGCGGAGCCTGGTCGAGGAGTACGTGCGCGCGGCCCACGCCAACGGCGCACTGCTGCTGCTCGACCTCCAGACCGGCCGGTCGCCGTTCCCGGTCGTCGCCAAGCGCTGGACCTGGGCGCTGGAGAAGCCGTGGGTCGGGCTCGCGCTCGACCCCGAGTGGCGGATGGGGCCCCACCAGGTGCCGGCCTCGGTGGTCGGGTCCGTCCGCGCGGCCGAGGTCAACCGCACCTCGCTCTGGCTCTCCCGACTCGTGCAGCGCGAGGGGCTCCCGCAGAAGCTGTTCGTGCTCCACCAGTTCCGGCTCACGATGCTGCCGGACATCGATCGGATCGTGCACCGGCCGGGCCTGGCGATGGTGCAGCACGCGGACGGGTTCGGCACCCGCGGCCAGAAGCTGGCGACGTACCACACGATCACCCGGCCTCGGCAGTTCCGTCAGGGCTTCAAGCTCTTCTACCACTGGGACATCCACCGGTTCACGCCGCAGGAGGTACGACGGATCCGGCCGGCGGTCAGCTTCGTCAGCTATCAGTGACGCCCGCCGACCTGGGGGCGGCGCCACGTGCCGGCGGCATCCGTCGGTCATAGGCGAGCTCGAGGCCGATCAGGGCGAACCACAGGACGAAGATCCCGGCGCAGACCACCAGGACGTGCTCCCACCCGTGCTCCCGATGGTCGAGGAACGGGTACGGGTACCAGCCGCTGACCGCGCCCGCGACCAGGATCACCAGCAGCCACCCCAGGGGCCACGCGGACGCGACCAGGCTGGCCCGCGTCGCCATGCTGGGTCGCGGACCGAACACCAGCCATCCGGTCACGGCGAGCACCGGGACCACCACGTGCAGCAGCTTGTCGGCGCCGTAGTCGGCGCCGTGCAGGTCGAGCAGCGGCCGCAACAAGAACCAGTGCACCAGCCCGGTGATGGTGATGCCGGTGACAGCCGCCGTTCGCACCGCTCGGAACCCTCGCCAACAGCGCTCGGGGTCGAGGGCGAGCGCAGCGGTCGACACCAGCACCAGGATGTTGCTCTGGATGGTGAAGTAGGCGACGAACCGCACCAGGCGGAGTCCCATGGGCGGAGGCGCTGCCTCCTCGAGGACGCGACCGCCGCGGATCACCAACACCAGTTGGAGCAGGAGCGCGACGACGGCCGCGACGGCGGTCAGCAGGTGCCAGGCCCGGGCCGCTCTCACGAGTGCAGCGTAGAGCGACCGGGCGGGGCACGGGCGGTCCCGACACCCCGTCCGGTCGCGTCAGGTCACAGACCCATCAGGAGCTGGTCGAGGATCTGCCCCAGCTTCGTCAGCAGCTGCGACAGGGTGCCGCCGTTGTCGAGCAACCCGGCGACGGCGCACAACAGGTTCCCCAGGAGCTGACCGGCGCCGGACTGGGCGACGATGTTCAGCACCACCCGGTCCAGATGCACCTTGAGACCCAGCAGATCGAGGTCCAGAGGAGCGAGGACGAGGTGGAGGATGTCGCAGGTGCGCTGTCTCTGCGCCGTCGCTGCGCGAGCGGCTTCTGGCACGGTCCCGTTCATCGACTTGACCCGGAAGGTCCGGATCACACTGAACGTGCGGGTGGACCCGTTGCCCTGGTGGATCACCCCGCTGACGAGTCCGCGGGCGCGGAGATGTCCGTTGTGCTTGGAGAAGCCCAACGGCGTGAAGTAGCCGGTGACCGGCTTCCCCTTCGCGGTCTCGCCCTCGATCTTCGACTTGGCGAAGCCCTGCGCATCGTGTGCGACCTTGGTGAACGATCCCGAACCTGCACCGGCTCCCTGACCGGTGGAGGCGGCGGACGACCCTCCGTCGTACAGCATCATCATCGCCGCCATGGCGAGCGTCACGATCAGTGACAGACCGATCGTGGTCCTTCCTTTGTGCCCGAGTTCCATGAGGAGTCCCTCCCGATTGGCCGGACGAGCCGGCCGCGCCGGCCGGAGTGCCGGCACCCCACCCAACGTAGGAACGCCCGCGGGGCTGCACCCCATCTGTCGGGGTGGTTTCCCGTTGTCATGCTCCGGGGGGAGACTGCGGACATGACGCACGCTCTCGACGACGCCGACCCGCTGGCCCCGCTGCGCGAGCGCTTCGTCGGCACCGACTCGCCCCTGGTCTACCTCGACGGCAACTCGCTGGGCCGACCCCTGACCGTCACCGTCGACCGGATGCGCGCCTTCGTCGAGGACGAGTGGGGCGGGCGCCTGATCCGTGGATGGGACGAGGCCTGGTTCGACCTGCCGCTCGATCTCGGCGACGAGATCGGCAGCGTCTGCCTCGGTGCCGCACCCGGGCAGGTCGCTGTCGGCGACTCGACCACCGTGCTCCTCTACAAGCTGATGCGCACCGCCGTCGCCGCGCGACCCGGTCGGACCGAGATCGTGATCGACCGCGACAACTTCCCGACCGATCGCTACGTCGCGATGGGGATCGCTGGCGAGTGTGGCCTGACGATCCGCTGGATCGACGTCGACACCAGCGCCGGGGTCACCGTCGAGCACGTCGCTGCCGCGGTGGGGGAGCAGACGGCCTTGGTGGCGTTGAGCCACGTCTCCTACCGCTCGGCCTGGGTCGCCGACGTGGCCGCGATCACCCGGGTCGCGCACGACGCCGGCGCACTCGTGCTCTGGGATCTGTGCCATTCGGTCGGCTCGGTGCCCGCCGAGCTGGACGCATGGGGCGTCGACCTCGCCGCCGGCTGCACCTACAAGTACCTCAACGGCGGGCCCGGGTCGCCCGCCTTCTGCTACGTCGCCGGACGCCACCTGGAGACCTTCGCCCAGCCGATCCAGGGCTGGATGGGGAACACCGACCCGTTCCTGATGGGGCCCGACTACGTCCCCGTGTCGGGGATCCGGCGTTTCCTCTCGGGAACTCCGGCGGTCGTGGGGATGTTGGCGATCCAGGACATGGTGGCCCTGGTCGACGAGGCGGGGATCGACGCGGTGCGCAAGAAGTCAGAGCAGCTCACGTCGTACGCGATCGAGCTCGCCGACGAGCACCTCGCGTCGTACGGCGTCACCGTGGCCTCCCCGCGCGACCCGGCCAGGCGCGGCGGTCACGTCACCCTGCACCACAGCCGGATGGCGGAGGTCGTGCCGGCTCTCTGGGAGCGCGATGTGATCCCCGACTACCGCGACCCCGGTGGCCTCCGGATCGGGCTCTCGCCGCTCTCGACGTCGTACGGCGAGCTCGAGCGCGGTATCGACACCGTGCGCGAGGTGTTCGCGAACCTGGGCTGACGTGCCCACCGGTGCGGGTGCAGGGTGGAGGCATGAGCGCACAACAGACGATGACCTTCACCGAGACCGAGGGCGCCGGGTTGACCGACTGGCGGTGGCTCCTCGGCTCGCTCCACGCGCACTTCAGCAGTGGTGACTTCGCCACGGGCCTCGCGTTCGTGAACCGGATCGGCGAGCTCGCCGAGCAGGCGAACCACCACCCGGACGTCGACCTGCGCTATCCGTTCGTGCGGGTCACCCTGATGAGCCACGACGCGGGCGGCGTCACCTCGCGGGACGTCGACCTGGCCCGCGGCATCAGCGATGTCGCGGCCGAGCTCGGGATCGCAGCGGACCCCGCGCAGCTCGTGCTGATGGAGATCGGGTTGGACACCGCCGACGAGTCGGCGATCGAGCCGTTCTGGCGAGCGGTCATCGGCCTCGACGACGGCTCGGGCGCCGAGCTCACCCCGCTCTGGTTCCAGCAGACCGACCCGCACGACGAACCCCGCCAGCGGTTCCATCTCGACATCGTCGTCCCGCCCGAGGAGGCGCAGCGCCGGATCGATGCCGCGTTGGCGGCGGGCGGCACGCTGGTCTCCGACGACCGCGCTCCGGCGTTCACCGTGCTCGCGGACGCCGATGGGAACAAGGCGTGCATCTGCACGCCGGCCGGACGCGACTGACCGCTCAGGGCTTCGGTCTCGTCCGGCGAGCGAGACCGTCGTACCAGATAGTGGGACGGGTGCCAGACTCGGCTTGACGACGGCAACACGTGCCGGGACCGTTGCTCCATGCGCAGCACGCTTCTCGTACGCACCCGGCGCGCGGGGTGAGCCCAGGCTCCTCCCTCGCGTCACCCCTCGCCGTCCGGGCCGAGGGGTTTTTTGTTCCCCCGAGACGGCAGTACGGACAGGACACGTGATGACTCCGGTGATGACTCCGGTGACGGCACAGGTGATGGCACAGTGACCGCGGGACAGGCGGCCGCCGCCACGGTGACCGGTGCCCAGAGCTTGATCGCGTCGCTGGAGGCGGCGGGCACCCGCGACATCTTCGGGATCCCCGGCGGCGCGATCCTGCCGGCGTACGACCCGCTGATG
>JAICSK010000032.1 GCA_025936915.1 Nocardioides sp. | reverse complement strand
GACGTCTTCTACCTGCACAGCCGGCTGCTGGAGCGCTGCGCGAAGCTGTCCGACGACCTGGGCGCGGGCTCGATGACGGGCCTGCCGATCATCGAGACCAAGGCGAACGACGTGTCGGCGTACATCCCGACCAACGTCATCTCGATCACCGACGGTCAGATCTTCCTGCAGTCCGACCTCTTCGCCTCCAACCAGCGCCCGGCCATCGACGTCGGTGTGTCGGTGTCACGCGTGGGTGGCGCGGCGATGACCAAGGCGATGAAGAACGTCACCGGCTCGCTCAAGGTCGACCTGGCGCAGTTCCGTGCGATGGAGGCGTTCGCGATGTTCGCCTCCGACCTCGACGCGGCGTCCCGCCAGCAGCTCGACCGCGGCTCGCGCCTGATGGCGCTGCTGAAGCAGCCGCAGTACTCGCCGTACCCGCTGGAGCAGATGACCGTCTCGCTGTGGCTCGGCACCACCGGTCGCCTCGACCGGGTGCCGGTCGAGGACGTGCTGCGGTTCGAGCAGGAGTTCCTCGAGTTCCTCGGCCGTCAGCACAAGGACGTGCTCGAAACGATCCGGGACTCGCGCAACTTCGACGACGCCACCGAGGAGAACGTCACCTCGGCGTACGACGCGTTCCTCGACCAGTTCGAGACCTCCGAGGGCCAGTCGATCAAGCCGGGCACGGAGGCCAAGGCCGACCCGGTGACCGACGACGAGCTCGAGCAGGAGCAGATCGTCAAGCAGAAGCGGGACTGACCACTCATGGCCGTATCGCTGCGTGAGTACCGCGCCCGGATCCGCTCGGTCGAGTCGACCAAGAAGATCACGCGCGCCATGGAGCTCATCGCTGCGTCCCGGATCATCAAGGCGCAGCAGCGGGCCCAGCAGGCTGCGCCGTACGCCCGGGAGCTGACCCGTGCCGTCTCGGCGCTGGTCACCTACTCCAACACCGACCACCCGCTCACCACCGAGCCGGAGGACCCCAAGCGGGCCGCGATCCTGATCGTGACCAGCGACCGGGGCCTGGCCGGCGCCTACTCCTCGAGCGTGCTCAAGGAGGGGGAGCGGCTCGCCGAGCGACTGCGCGGCGAGGGCAAGGACGTCGTCACCTACCTGACCGGTCGCAAGGGCGAGGCCTACTACCGGTTCCGCGGACGTGACGTGGCCGAGAGCTGGTCCGGCTTCTCCGACCAGCCGCGCTACGAGAACGCCCGCGAGATCGGCGAGGCCCTGATCGGCGCGTTCACCGCCGACGAGGACGCCCCCGAGCACGTCGACGAGGTGCACCTGGTCTACACCCAGTTCAGGTCGATGCTCGTGCAGGAGCCGCACGACGTACGCATGCTGCCCCTGGAGGTCGTCGAGAGCGACGAGCGCCCGGAGAAGGACGAGGTGCTCCCCCTGTACGAGTTCGAGCCGTCGGCGGAGGAGGTGCTCGACGCGCTGCTCCCCAAGTACGTCCAGAGCCGCATCTTCTTCGCCCTGCTCCAGGCCTCGGCCTCGGAGCTGGCCGCTCGGCAGAAGGCGATGAAGTCCGCGACGGACAACGCCGAGGAGCTGATCAAGAAGTACACCCGCATCGCGAACCAGGCCCGACAGGCGGGCATCACCCAGGAGATCAGCGAGATCGTCGGCGGTGTGAACGCCCTGGCCGACGCGAACGCCGCGAGCGAGTAGACCCAGACCCGCAACCTAATGAGTTGAGAGACATGACTGCCACCGTTGAAGAGAAGAAGAAGGACGCTCCCGAGGGCGCCGGCGGCCGCATCGCCCGCGTCATCGGCCCCGTCGTCGACATCGAGTTCCCCGTGGACTCGATGCCCGACATGTACAACAAGCTCGAGTGCGAGTTCGAGCTCGCCGGCGAGAAGCACACGCTCTCGCTCGAGGTCGCCCAGCACATCGGTGACGGCATGGTCCGCGCCATCTCGCTTCAGCCGACGGACGGCCTGGTCCGCGGGGCGCAGGTGACCGACACCGGCGACACGATCACCGTGCCGGTGGGTGACGTGACCCTCGGTCACGTGTTCAACATGCTGGGCGAGCCGCTGAACCTCGAGGAGGGCGAGACGCTCGACGTCAAGGAGCGCTGGGGCATCCACCGCAAGGCGCCGGCCTTCGACCAGCTCGAGTCCAAGACGCAGATGTTCGAGACCGGCATCAAGGTGATCGACCTGCTCACGCCGTACGTCCAAGGCGGCAAGATCGGCCTGTTCGGCGGTGCCGGTGTGGGCAAGACGGTGCTGATCCAGGAGATGATCGCGCGCGTCGCCCGCGACCACGGTGGTGTGTCGGTGTTCGCCGGCGTCGGTGAGCGCACCCGTGAGGGCAACGACCTGATCCAGGAGATGACCGAGGCCGGCGTCATCGGCCAGACCGCTCTGGTGTTCGGTCAGATGGACGAGCCGCCGGGCACCCGGCTGCGGGTCGCCCTGTCGGCGCTGACGATGGCCGAGTACTTCCGCGACGTGCAGAACCAGGACGTGCTGCTGTTCATCGACAACATCTTCCGGTTCACCCAGGCGGGGTCCGAGGTCTCCACGCTGCTCGGTCGGATGCCCTCCGCGGTGGGATACCAGCCGAACCTCGCCGACGAGATGGGCACGCTCCAGGAGCGGATCACCTCGACCCGAGGTCACTCGATCACCTCGCTGCAGGCGATCTACGTGCCCGCCGACGACTACACCGACCCGGCGCCGGCGACGACGTTCGCCCACCTCGACGCCACCACGGAGCTGTCGCGTGAGATCGCCTCGCTCGGCATCTACCCCGCCGTGGACCCGCTGACGTCGACGTCGCGGATCCTGGACGCGCAGTACATCGGCCAGGAGCACTACGACTGCGCGATCCGGATCAAGCAGATCCTGCAGCGCAACAAGGAGCTCCAGGACATCATCGCGATCCTCGGTGTCGACGAGCTGTCCGAGGAGGACAAGATCATCGTCAGCAGGGCCCGCCGCATCCAGCGCTTCCTGTCGCAGAACACCTACGTCGCCAAGCAGTTCACCGGCCTGGAGGGCTCGACCGTGCCGGTGGCCGAGACCGTCGAGGCGTTCAACAAGATCGCCGACGGCGAGTACGACCACGTGGCCGAGCAGGCGTTCTTCATGTGCGGCGGTCTCGACGACGTCGAGCGCAAGTGGGACGAGATCCAGAAGAGCCTGTGATCTAGATGGCGAAGACGATGCGGGTGTCCCTGGTCGCGGCCGACCGTGAGGTCTGGTCGGGCGAGGCGACCGTGGTCAACTGCCGGACGCTCGCGGGCGAGATCGGGATCATGGCCGACCACACACCGGTGATGTCGGTGCTGGCCGCGGGCCAGGTCGACGTCCGCACGGTCGACGACGGCCACTGGGTGGCCGCGGTCGACGGCGGGTTCATCTCGGTCGCCGACAACCACGTCCGACTGCTCTGCGAATACGCCGAGCTGTCCCACGAGAGCGACTTCGACGAGGCCAAGCGCCTGATGGAGGAGCGCAAGGCCGCCCTGGAGGGCGAGGACTGACCGCCCTCCGGCATTGACCGGGGGGCTGACGGGAGAGGGAGCGGTGCCGGTCTGGGAGTGGGTCCTGGAGTCAGCGGCGTTCGTGCTCCTGCTCGTCCTGGTCCTGGGCGTCACCCTCATCCTCCGCCGCCGCTGGCTGTCCCGCCACGGCGGCACCTTCGAGCTGAGCTACCGCGCCCGGGCCACCACGCCCGGGCGCGGCTGGCTTCTCGGCCTGGGCCGGTACGCCGGCGACCGGCTCGAGTGGTTCCGGATCTTCTCGCTCTCGCCACGGCCCAAGCGGGTCTGGCCGCGCCAGTCGCTGACCTATGTCGGGCGCCGCGAGCCCGAAGGCGTCGAGCAGCTCTCTCTCTATCCCGGCCACGTCGTGATCCGCTGTGACACCCCGGCCGGTGCGGTCGAGCTCGCCCTCGGCTCGTCGTCGCTGACGGGATTCCAGTCCTGGCTCGAGGCGGGCCCGCCCGGCGTTCAACACCTGTGACCACCACCTCCGGGCGAGTCTCGGCGATCTCGGCGCGCAACGCCGTGGCGTTGGTGTTCGCGCTCAACGGCTTCTGCTTCGCCACCCTCGCCTCGCGGGTCCCCGACCTGCGCGGGTCGCTCGACCTCTCGAACGGCGCGCTGGGGACGGTGCTGCTCTCGGTCGCGGTCGGGGCCATGGTCGGGATGCCCGCCTCAGGGCACCTGATCGAACGATGGGGCGCCGGCGCCGTGGTCCGGCTCGGCGCGGGGCTCGACCTCGGCGGACTCGTCGTGGCGGGGCTGCTCGCCACCGCCGGGTCGGCACCCGGCGCGGCCCTCGGCCTCTTCGCCTATGGCGTCGGCGCCGGCGTCTGGGACGTTGCCATGAACGTCGACGGGGCCGCCGTCGAGCGCGAGCTCGGCCGGAGCATCATGCCGCGATTCCACGCATGCTGGTCGCTGGGCACGTTCACCGGTGCCGGGGTCGGAGCCGTAGCCGCCGCGGTCGGCGTCCCCCTGGCCGTGCACTACGCCGTGGTGCCCGCGTGTGGCGTCGCGGTGGCGATGGTCGCGAGCCGGCGCCTGCTGCCGGCAGACACGCGCGGGGACGACGAGACCACACCGGTGTCCTCGGGAGGGTCCGCGTGGTTGGAGCCTCGAACGCTCGCCATCGGGTTCATGGTGCTCGCCTTCACCCTGGCCGAGGGCGGCGCCAACGACTGGCTGGCGCTGTCGCTCGTCGACGGGTACGACGCCCGGCACTGGGTCGGCGTGCTCGGCTTCGCGCTGTTCGTCGCCTCGATGACCCTCGGTCGGCTGGGCGGTCCGATCGCCCTCGACCGCTTCGGGCGCGCCCGGTCGCTGCTGGTCTCGGCGGTGGCGGCGACCACCGGCGTCCTGCTGGTGGTCTGGACCGGCGTGCCCGGAGTTGCCGTGATCGGCATCGTGCTCTGGGGCTTCGGCGCGGCCCTGGGGTTCCCGGTCGGGATGAGTGCCGCGGGCGACGACCCGGCCCGGGCCGCGCGCCGGGTCAGCGTCATCTCGACGATCGGGTACGGCGCCTTCCTGGCCGGCCCACCGCTCCTCGGCTTCGTCGGCAACCAGGTCGGCACCCTGCGGTCGCTGCTGGTGATCGCGATCGCCATGGTGCCGGCCGCGGTGCTGGTGCTGTCGGTCCGCAAACCTCAGCCTTCGGGGTCGTCCGCCTGACGCCGGGGCCCGGGTCCCGGTCACGCGGACGTCCCGGAGGACTGACACGATGCGGCCATGCCAGGGCAGCTCCACCCGTCGCTCGTCGATGCCTCGCTGATGCCGTACTGGCTCGACGACCCCGACCGTCCGGCGCCGCGCCCGGGGCTCGACGCCGACACCACCGCCGACCTGTGCGTGGTCGGAGGCGGGTACGCCGGACTCTGGACCGCGATCCTGGCCAAGGAGCGTGAGCCGGCCCGCGACGTCGTGCTGCTGGAGGGCAACCGGGTCGGCTGGGCCGCGTCCGGGCGCAACGGCGGGTTCTGCGCGGCCTCGATCACCCACGGGCACGCCAACGGCGCCGAGCGCTGGCCCGGGGAGATCGAGACCCTCGACCGGATCGGCCGCGACAACCTCGACCAGCTGGAGAGCTCCCTCACCCGGTACGGCATCGACTGCGACTTCGAGCGGACGGGCGCGATCACCGTCGCGACGGAGCCCCACCAGATCGCGTGGCTGCGGGAGATGGTCGCGGAGCGCTCCGGCTCGTCGTACCTCGACCGTGACGCGATCCAGGCGGAGGTCGCCTCGCCGACGTTCCTGGCCGGGGTGTTCGAGCCCCAGGACACGGCATTGCTCCACCCCGGCCGTCTCGCGTGGGGGCTGGCGGCGGCGGCCGACTCGCTGGGCGTCCGGATCCACGAGGGGACCTACGTCTCCGGGCTCTCGTCGTCGGGTGCCGGCCTCGAGGTCCGCACCGGCGCCGGGCGCGTGGTGCGCGCCGGCCGGGTGGCGCTCGGGACCAACGCCTTCCCGTCGCTGGTGCGCCGGGTGCGGCTGCACACCGTGCCGGTCTACGACTACGCGTTGATGACCGAGCCGCTGACCGCCGACCAGCTGGCGTCGATCGGGTGGCGCAACCGGCAGGGTCTCGACGACATGACCAACCAGTTCCACTACTTCCGGATGACCCGGGACAACCGGATCCTCTGGGGTGGGTACGACGCCGTCTACCACTTCGGCCGCCACCTGCGCCCGTCGTACGACCAGCGCCCCGAGACCTTCGACCTGCTCGCCCGGCAGTTCTTCACGACGTTCCCGCAGCTGGAGGGCCTGCGCTTCTCCCACCGCTGGGGTGGGGCGATCGACACCTGCACCCGGTTCTGCGCCTTCTTCGGTACGGCGTACGGCGGGCGCGCGGCGTACGCCCTCGGCTTCACCGGGCTCGGCGTCGGCGCCACCCGGTTCGGCGCCGACGTGATGCTCGACCTGCTCGACGGCGTCGACTCCGAGCGGACCCGCCTGGAGATGGTCCGGAGCAAGCCGCTGCCGTTCCCGCCGGAGCCGCTCGCGTGGGCCGGGATCGAGCTCACCCGCCGGTCCCTGGCCGCGGCCGATCGGCACCAGGGCCGGCGCAACCTGTGGCTGCGGACGCTCGACCGGTTCGGCCTCGGGTTCGACTCGTGACCCCCTGGTGGTAGCCCGTAGCTACGCGGTGACCGCCTTGATCGCGTTCTTCAGCGCCTTCAGCTGACTGGGCCGGGTCGGCGCCTGCTCGCGCTTGCGGATCAGCTCGGCGCCGATCTCCTGCAGGGGTTTGCGGCCCAGACCGGCCCGCACCTGCGGGAACCACTCCTGCTCCTCTTCGTCCATGTGGTGCTCGACGTTCTCGATGAGCACCGTGGTCTTGGCGTCGAAGCGCTCGTCGGTCGGCTTCATGGAGGCCAGCTCCATCACCAGGACGTCGGCCACGTGGTGCTCCTCGTAGGACTCGAGCACGTCGTCCTCGAGGTCGGGGAGCAGCTCACGGATGCGCGGGTACATCACCTCGTTCTCGATGTAGGTGTGCGCGGTGAGCAGCTCGATGATGCGGTCGACCAGCTGGCCCTTACGGACGTGGGCGTTCTCGCCGGCCCTCTCGAAGGCACGGAAGGCCTTGCGGATCTCCTGGTGCTCTTCCTTCAGCAACACGATGGCGTCGGTGGACATGGCGCTCCCTCACATGACGGTGTACGGCGTCGTACCCACGGCACCGCGCCGCCATGCGGTTCAGGAGAGGCCGAGGATCGTCCCGTCGTCGGCCAGGTCGATGCGCTGCGCGGACGGCTCCTTGGGCAGCCCCGGCATCGTCATCATGTCGCCGCAGACCAGGACGACGAAGCCGGCGCCCGCCGACAGCCTGACCTCACGAACGTGCAGCTCGTGGCCGCTGGGCGCGCCGAGCTTCGTGGGGTCGGTCGAGAAGGAGTACTGCGTCTTCGCCACGCACACGGGGAGGTTGCTGTACCCCTCGCGCTCGATCCGCTCGAGCCGTCGCCGGGCCTTCGCCTCCCAGGTGACCTGCCCGGCGCCGTACAACCGGGTGGCGATGGCCTCCACCTTCTGGGTGAGCGACGCCTCGTCGGGGTAGGTGAAGCCGAACTCGTACGGCGTGGGCTCGTCCAGTGTCTGGAGCACCCCCTTGGCGAGGTCGACGGCACCGTCACCACCCTCGGCGAAGTGGGTCGCCGGGAACGCCTGCACGCCCTCGGCGTCGACGAGCTCGACCACCCTCGCGATCTCGGCGTCGGTGTCGGTCGGGAACCGGTTGATGGCGACGACGCAGGGGATGCCGTAGACGTGGCGGATGTTGCTCAGGTGCCGGCGCAGGTTCGCCATGCCGGCCTCGACCGCGGCGACGTCCTCGGTGCCGAGGTCCGCCAGAGCCACCCCTCCGTGGTACTTCAGTGCCCGGACCGTGGCCACCACCACCGCGATGTCGGGACGCAGGCCCGACTTGCGGCACTTGATGTCGACGAACTTCTCGGCGCCCAGGTCGGCGCCGAAGCCCGCCTCGGTGACCACGATGTCGGCCAGTCGCAGCCCCGACCGGGTCGCCATCACCGAGCTGCATCCGTGGGCGATGTTCGCGAACGGACCACCGTGCACGAACGCCGGCGCCCCCCCGAGCGTCTGCACCAGGTTGGGGGCGAGCGCGTCACGCAGGAGGGCCGCCATGGCTCCGTCCGCACCGAGGTCGCGCGCGGTGACGGGAGCCATCGAGCGGGACCAGCCGATCACGATGTCGCCGATCCGCCGCTTGAGGTCGGCCCACGACTCGGTCAGGCAGAAGATCGCCATCAGCTCGGAGGCGACGACGATGTCGAAACCGTCCTCGCGAGGGAAGCCGTTGGCGTGGCCGCCGAGGGCCACCGTGATCTGGCGGAGCGCCCGGTCGTTCATGTCGAGCACGCGCTTCCAGCTCACGCTGCGGACGTCGATGTCGAGGGCGTTGCCGTGGTGCACGTGGTTGTCGATCAGCGCCGCCAGCAGGTTGTTGGCGGCCGCGATCGCGGCGAAGTCGCCGGTGAAGTGGAGGTTGATGTCGGTCATCGGCACGACCTGGCTGTAGCCGCCGCCGGCCGCGCCGCCCTTCATCCCGAACACCGGGCCCATCGACGGCTCGCGGAGGCACGCGATCGTCCGGTGACCCAGCCCGTGCAGCGCGTCGGTGAGGCCGACGGTGGTCGTCGTCTTCCCCTCACCCGGGGGAGTGGGTGACAAGGCGGTCACCAGCACCAGCCGGCCGAGGGTCCGGTCGGCCAGCGAGGCCAGATAGCTGAGGTCGACCTTGGCCTTGTAGTGGCCGTACGGCACCAGGTGCTCGGCGTCGATCCCCAGTGTCTCGGCCGCCACCTCGGTGATCGGCCGCAAGGTCGCGGCATTGGCAATCTCGATGTCCGACAGCACGGTCGCCGGCTCCTCCCTCGTGAACCCCTGCGCACGCTAGCGGAGGAACCGTGAGTAAGGCACCAGGAAGCGTTCCCCGGCCTTGCGCGGAGCTCGTCGGAGGTCCACGGTGTGGGTCAGCTCTACCAGCGCATCGGTCACACGCGGACGGGGAACCTGCGATGGCGGTACCCGAGGGCCCGGGGATCCTCGAGATCCGCGTGCACGGCGTCCATGGCACGCCCCCCTCGGCGATGCTCGGCACGCAGGACATCGGCCAGGTCGCCGGCGACAAGATGACCGGCTTCTACCGCACGAGGTCCGGGAAGCTCACCGACCACGAGCTGCCGGCCAACGTCTCCGTCGAGGCGTACTCCTGGGGGACGCTCACCTCAGGAGTAGGCGGCTTCCTCGGCTGGCTGTCGCGCGTCGGATGGCTCGCGCTCCTGCCGTTCGCGATGGTCAACCTCGCGTACTGGGCCCGTACCACCCTGGGCGAGAACAGTCGTACGTCGCGCATGAGCGCCCGGGTTGTCCGGACTGCCGCCCTGCTGCTGACCCTGATGCTGGTCCTGACGCCGTGCCTGATCGGGATCGACCTGATCTCCTGGCAGTGCTACCGCGGTGGAGTCGCCGGTTGCCCGGCGCTGCCCGGAGTCCTCGACCTGATGGCGCGCGACCCGGTCCGAACGCTCCAACGCCGGATTGCTCTGGCCACGCTCCTGCCGCTCGGCGTCGTCGTCGTGCTCTGGTACCTCTCCGGCCGTTCGATGGCGCGTTGTGAAGAGATCGAGGTGCCATCGGGGCAGGCACAGGCCGTGACGACGCCGATCCTGGGTCGCGAGAACATGTGGGCGGGCGGAGCAGCGGTCGCCCGGCTGCGCACGCTGCATCTCGGGTTCGCCCTGCTCGTCATCGTGTTGTACTCCGGCGCGCCGGTGCTGCACAGCGCGGGCGCGTCGCTCTGGCCGCCGTGGCAAGGGTCCTGGACCCTGGCGGTGCTGTGGGTGGTCGTGATCCTGGCCTGCCTCCTCGGCATCACGATCATGCTCGCGGTCGGCACACTGGGGCCCAAGGACGTCGAGTACGTCGCGCCAGTGGCCACACGCTGGTGGACCGAGTGGCTCCGGGCACCCACGACCGCGAAGCTCCTCGGCCGTGCCAGCGCTGCGATCTTCGCGGTCCACGTCGCTCAGCTGTGGTTGCTGCCCTACCCCGATCACCTTGACCAGTCGGGGAACCTCTACCTCTACAACGCGTGGTTCGCGGCGACGTTCATCGCACTCACGATCGTCGGAACGGGCGCGTACTTCGTCGAACGCCAGCACACGGCGTCGGGGTTCTTGCGGGGCACCGTCTTGTTCCTGACGCCTCTGCTCTGCTTCGTGGCCGGTCTGGCTCTGCTGTGGCAGCTGCTCCCACAAGACGGCCTGCATGTCGGCGGCCGGGTCCTCACGCCCCTCAGCACCTCCTGGGCAGTCCGGATCTGGGTCGTCGTCCTCGCCATCTGGGCCGGGCTGGCATTCATCCACTACAAGCACGATCGCACCGCGCCGCAGAACAAGGCGGTGGCCTGGGGCGGGGCCGGGGTGTCGGTGCTGCTCAACGGCGCCGCTTGGGTCGCGCTCCTGTTCACCACCGCAGTCGTGGCCCTGGCTGCCGACCGCCTCAACGGTGACCTCGGCGTCACCAACATCCAGACGACGTACGAGGCGGCCCAGGTCGGATCCGACCTGGACGCGGCCCGCCTCCTGGCCGACCCCCAGGCCCTGGCCACGGCCTCGAAGGTCCCGCCGGCCGACACGCTGAACGTGTACGTGCTCGGCAAGGACGTCACTCTCGAGGGAGGCACCCTCGACATCCTGTACGCCGATCCGGCTGATCCCTCGGGCAGTCCCGAGCGGGTTCTGATCCGGTCCGGCCGCCTGACCGCCGACTCCGTCGAGCGGGTGCTCCCGGGTGCGTCCGGTGAGCTCAAGCGGATCAGCGTGCGGCTCGGCACCGTACCCGTCCACGACGCCTACGTCGTGATCCCGGGCGACGTCCTGCTGCTCAAGGACAGCTGCATCCGGGCCGGCACCGCCGCCAAGCCCCCGGAGGACAAGGCCGTCCCGTCGTGCACGGTAGCGGACCCGGGGTTCCTGGCCAGTGGCACGATCGCGGTCCCGGACGCGCCCACGAAGGTGCTGACCACGACGGAGGGTGGTTCCGATCCTCCGGAGGTGCAGGTCTCCGCCCGAGAGAAACCCCAGACGCCGTTGGTGCTGCCCCAGGTGCTGGTCTGGGCACCACTCGCCCAGCTGGTGTGGCTCCCTGTGGTGCTGCTGGTCAGCGGGGTGTTGCTGGTGCGGCTCCGCCGGTACGTCAGGGCAGCGGTGGACGACGCGGTCGCGACCGACGCGCAGATCGAGCCGCGATACCGACCGCTGTGCGAGAGGGCACGTCTGAACGCCGCGTTCGTTCATCGGGCAGAGACGCTGGTCGACTGGATCGGTTGCTTCACGGTGCCGATCGTCCTTGCTCTGCTGGTGTTCTCGAGCACGGGACGTCCTCCCTGGCAGGTCGAGCCGTGGCTGCACGCGTGGTCCGGGTTGGCCATGCGCGCAGCGCTGGGGATCGCCCTCCTCCTGGTGCTGCTGCTCTCTCAGATGCGCACGAAGGAGTCTTTGCGCAAGACCGTCGGGATCCTGTGGGACCTGACGACCTTCTGGCCGCGGGCGGCACACCCGCTGGGTCCCCCGTGCTACGCCGAGCGGGTCGTCCCCGAGCTGGTCGAGCGCACGACGTGGGCCCTGCGGTCCGAGGGGAGTCACGTGATCCTCTCGGGGCACAGCCAGGGCTCGGCGGTGCTGATGGCGGTGACCCATCGCCTGGACGACCTCGCCCGTGTCCGGCTGATCACCTACGGCAGCCAGATCCGCGCCTGGTACGGGCGCATCTTCCCGAGAGTGCTCGGCCCGGACGTCATCGGCAACGTGCCGACCACGCCGCCTCGCTTCGAGGACCCACAGCCCGACGCGGTGCCGGTGGGAGCCCCGTCGCCTCCCGACGCGACCTCCTTGCCCGCCTTGCCGGGATGGAACACGACATGGGGCCAGGCCAACGCCGGCTGGTGGGCCTCGCCGCCGGCTCCGCCGGCTCCGCCGCCCCAGGCTGCGGCTGTGCCCCACTGGGTGAACCTGTTCCGCAAGACCGACCCGATCGGGTTCCGGGTGTTCTCCGACCACACCTCGACCTGGGACGTCTACGTCCTCGAGGTGCCGTCGAAGGGAGCCGGGGATCCGACGCCGCTCGTCCAGGGGCACAGCGCGTACCCCCAGACCGCTGCGTACCGACGTGCCGTGGAGGTCTGGTTCCACGAAGTGCCGCCGGAGACGGAGCTCGAGCTGTGGCCGCCGAGACTCGTGATCGCGAAGCCGACGTTCGCCGACGTCGACTTCTTCCCCGACACCTGACAACGATCAGTCGTCGCGACCACGGGGCGTGTCGCGCATCAGTGCCCAGGCGTCGGCGACCGGACCGAGGTGGCGCAGCTTGTCCGGGTTGATCACCGAGCGGATCACCTGGATCCGCCCCTCCAGCACGTCGAGCGCGACCACGTTGATCACCCGGCCCTCGGCGTCCCGGAAGACCGCACCTGCCTGGCCGTTGACCTCGTGCCTGTCCACCTGGAGTCCGGAGCCACCGAACCGCTGTCCCAGGCCGGCCCACATCCGCGCGACGTTCTCCCGCCCGGCGACGACCCGCATCCACTGCGGCGCCTTGCCGCCGCCGTCGCCGTACACCTCGACGTCGGCGGCAAGGAGCTCGCGCAGCTCGTCGACGTCTCCGACGGTGAGGGCGTCGAAGAAGCGCGCGGCCAGCTCGTCGCGCTCGCGACGGTCGACGTCGAAACGCGGTCGTCCCTCCTCCATCAGCTTCCGGGCTCGCGAGGCGAGCTGCCGGCTGGCGGCCTCCGACCGCCCGATCACCTCGGCCACCTCGTCGAAGGGGAAGGCGAACACGTCGTGGAGCACGAACGCCGCCCGCTGCTCGGGGCTCAGCCGCTCGAGCAGGAGCAGGGCGGCCATCGAGAGCGAGTCGGCGAGCTCCGCCGCGCGCTCCGGGTCGAGGTACGACGTGGCGGCGTCGTCGGTGAGCAGCGGCTCGGGCAGCCAGTGGCCGACGTACGACTCCCGACGGACCCGCGCCGACCGCAGCACGTCGATCGACACCCGGGTGACGATCGCGGACAAGAAGGACTTGAGCGAGATCGGCACCGTGGTGCTCGCGTCGTAACGCAGCCAGGTCTCCTGCACGGCGTCCTCGGCCTCGCTCACGCTGCCGAGGATCCGGTAGGCGATCGAGAACAGCAGGGGTCGCAGCTGCTCGAACTCCTCGATGCCCACGCTCTCAGTGCTCCAGGTCCAGGCCGTCGCGGAACCCCTGCCGCCACGACGGGTAGCGCAGCTCCCAGCCGAGCACGTGCTTGGCGCGGGCGTTCGACGACCCCCGCGTGCGGGTCAGCATCGACACCGCGACGTCGCCGGCCGCCAGCCGGGCCAGCCACACCGGCAGGTGCAGCGGGGGCTTCGCGCCGATGCACTCGGCGAAGTACGGGAGCCACTCGGAGGCCGGGGCCGGTTCGTCGTCCACGATGTTGAACACTCCCCGAGCCTGCTGCTCGAGCGCCAGCACCGTCGCGGCGGCGGCATCGTCGAGATGCACCCACGATGTGTAGCCGGTGCCACCACCGACGATCGGGAACTGCCGTTTCCGCACCAGTGAGATCATCCCGTCGGAGGCATCGCCGTAGAACGCGCCGTACCGGAGAACGGTGCCGTCCAGCTGCTGCACCGTCTGCTCGAGATAGCGGATCCCGGCCAGCGTCTCGCGCTGCGCCTTCGGCGGCTCCGGGTCGAGCGGGTCCTCCTCGTCCTTGACCCAGCCGCCCGCCCGGACGTTGGGCCAGCCGGTGTAGCTCTGCGCCACCAGGTGAGGTACGCCGGCCGCTTGCGCCGCCGCGACGAGGTGGTCGAGGCCCTCGGTGCGCAACCGGTTGGTCATCGCGAAGTAGCGGTCGAAGTGCTTGGCGTCCGGCTTCCCGGACAACGCCGTCATCTGGTGGACGACGGCATCCGGCTCCGCTCTCGCCACGGCCTCCCCGACGGCCGCAGCGTCCAGGCCGTCCACGACGACCGCCTGCGCACCGAGCGCCTCGAGCCCGGCCGCCTTCCGCCCGTCCCGGGTCGTGGCGGTCAGCCGGTGCCCGCGCGCGACCAGCTGGGGGATCAGCCTCCGTCCGATCGCGCCCGTTCCCCCTGCGACAAACACGTGCATCGCTGCTCACCTCTCGTCTCGACGTTCTCTCACCCGAGTCGAGACAGCTCCTCGAAACGTGACGACGAAACGTGACAACAGGGCGGCCGGCGGCCGTCGCGCGCACAGGTGGGGTGAGGGGAGGACCCCGGAAGGGGCGTTCGGCCGACTCTTGACGGCGCCGGGACCCGCGACGATGCTGACCCCCGACCTGGCCTGTCAGGTCATCGGCGCTATCTCTGGGAGCTCTCTGTCATGTTGCCTTCCCGTGTCATGTTGCCCTCCCGTCTCCGTGTCCTCGTCGCGCTCGCAGTCGTGTCGGCCGGCGCGGGATTCGCCACGACGCTCCCCGCCGCGGCCGGCGCCAGTCCGGGTGGTGGTGACGACACCCCCGTGCTGCTGACCCCGAAGGGCGAGCACGAGAACGGTGATGACGAGCAGAGCTTCGACAAGCTCCGTGACGCCTACTACTGGAGCCGGTTGCTGGCCGGCGACAACCAGCTCACCCTCTCCCAGGCCGCGGCGTTGCGGACCAAGGCGGCGAAGAACGCCGCGAAGGTGCCCGTCGCGGCCCCGGCCGGTACGACGCGGGGCGGAGACTGGGCCACCCAGGGGCCCAACCCGATCGTCCAGGTCGGACGCACGTCGAACACGTTCGAGGCGGTCTCCGGCCGCATCGGAGCGCTCGCGATCCGCGACGACGGCACGATCATCCTCGGCGCGGCCCAGGGCGGCGTCTGGACCTACGACTCCGCCGCCGGCACCTGGACTCCGCGGACCAACGCCACCGACACCCAGTCGGTGGGTGCCCTGGCGATCGCTCCCAGCGACGACAGCGTCGTCTACATGGGCTCCGGCGAGGGCGCGCTGTCGGGCGACAGCTACTACGGCGACGGTGTCTACCGTTCCGACGACGGTGGCGTGACCTGGAAGCACGTCTCGACCCTGTTCACCGGTCAGGCCGTGTCCGCGCTCGCGGTCGACCCGACCGACCCGCAGCACGTGTACGCCGCCACCGTGCGTGGCCGCGGCGGCGCGCACCGCACCACCAGCCCGACCGACACGCCGTACGGCGTCTACGAGTCGACGGACGGGGGCTCGACCTGGGTGCTCCGCAAGGGCACCACCGACCAGCTCCACGGAGCCACCGACCTCGTGATGGACCCCCAGGACCCGAGCCACCTCTGGGCGTCGTTCTGGGGTGACGGCATCTACGCGTCCACCGACGGCGGCCGGACCTGGGCCACTGCGATGACCGGACTCCCCGCCGGCAACTACCTCGAGGGCGGCACCCGCTTCTCGCTCGGCATCTCCAACCCGACCGCAGGCGGAACGCCGACGCTCTACACCGGGTTCGACTGGTTCGACCTGAGCGACACCTACCACAACGCCAAGATCTTCAAGAGCACCGACGGCGGCGCCACCTGGTCCGCGACCGGAACAGGCTCCGGGACCAACAGCATCGTGGGCTACTGCGGCACCCAGTGCTTCTACGACAACGTCGTGAAGCCTGACCCCACCGACCCGAACGTCGTGTACGCCCTCGGCTCCTACGGGTACAACAACAGCCCGCAGTCCGGCGGCGTGTACCGCTCGACCGACGGCGGCGCGACCTGGAAGAACCTCGGCTACGACCTGCACCCCGACTTCCACGCCCTCGCGTTCCAGCCCACCGACACCTCGCACATCGCGATCGGCAACGACGGCGGCGTGTGGGAGTCGCACACCGGCGGAGGCCGCAACGTCGCGGGCGACCCGCTGTCCGCGGCCGACTGGCAGGACCTCAACGGTCAGGTCAACCCCAACACCGCGTCCCTGATCCACGCCACCGGACTGGCCATCACGCAGTACTCCTCGATGGCCACGGTGCCGAACGTCCCGGGTCAGTACTGGGGCGGCACCCAGGACAACGGCACCTTGCGCAAGTCCATCGCCAACAGCCGGTGGTTCGACCAGGCAAGCGGCGACGGCGGCCAGGTGATCGTCGACCAGACGACGCCCAACGAGGTCAACCCGACGGTCCCCGCGTACGTCTTCGGGACCTACACCGGGACGACGCCGTACCGGTACAACCCGACCGAGACGAACACGTTCTTCGGCAACGAGGCCATCGACGGCGGGATCAACGCCAAGGACCGCGCCGAGTTCTACATCCCGTGGGTGCAGAACCGCGGTGACGTCAACCAGATGTTCCTCGGCACCTACCGGATGTACCGCACCGACAACGCCGAGACGTCCAACGCGGCCGACGTCACGTGGACACCGATCAGCCCCGACCTCACCAGTGGGTGCTCCGGCGCCGCGCCCAACGGTGCCCGCGGCTGCCTGATCTCGGCGATCGGCGTGGCCGACGGTGGTGAAGGCGCCTACGCCGGCACCGACGAGGGCTGGATCCAGGTCAGCCCGGACGCGGTGGTCTCCGACTCCCCGAGCTGGCACCGGGTCGGCCAGGGCACCCTGCCCGACCGGCCGGTCAACCAGATCGCCGTCGACCGCTCCAACTGGCGGATCGCCTACGCGGCGTACGGCGGCTTCGGCGCGGCCACGCCGGGCAACAGCGGTCACGTCTTCGCGACGTCCGACGGCGGCAACCACTGGATCGACATCACCGGCAACCTGCCGGACAGCCCGGTCAACACCGTCGTGCTCAACCCCGGCGACGCCAAGACCATCTACGTCGGCACCGATGTCGGCCCCTTCTACACCACCAACGGCGGCAAGAAGTGGTACGGCCTCGGCGGCGGCTTCCCGAGGGTGTCGGTGTGGCAGCTCGACTACGACGCCACCAACGGCGTCCTCGCCGCAGGCACCCACGGACGCGGGGCCTACACGCTGACCAACGGAACGCCGCAGCGCGCCCTGGTCGTGTCCAAGGCCGACAGCGGCAAGCCGGTGGGACCCGGGAGCACGATCCATTACACGATCACGGTGCGCAACATCGGCAACGCCGACGCCACCGGGGTCTCGGTGACCGACCCGGTCCCCGCCCACACCACGGCCGGAACCATCGGCGACGGCGGCTACCTCGGCGGCAAGACCGTCCACTGGGACGGCCTCACGGTCCCGGCCGGCGGCAGCGTGCAGCTGCGCTACGACGTGGTCATCGATCCGTCGCTGCCGGGCTCGGTCACGCAGATCGTCGACGACGGGATCATCGTCAAGGACGCTCTCGGAACGGCTACCACCGGCAGCCCGCACACGACGAACATCGCGCCGGCCCACGGGCTGAGCCTGACTCCGACGTCCGGCACCGAGGGCGCGAAGGTCGGGCACAGCGCGTCGTTCACCGAGCACCTCACCAACGACGGTTACCAGACCGACACCTACGCGGTGACGGCGACGGGCGGAAGCTGGCCCGCGTCCGTCTACGACGCCACCTGCACGACGCCGTTGACCTCGACGCCGAGCGTGGCGGCCGGTGACTCGGTCGACGTCTGCGTGAAGGTGGACGTGCCGGCCGACGCGGCCGACAACGACACCAACGACACGACGTTCAGCGCGACCTCGAACGCCGACTCGTCGGTGACCGGCTCGGCGACGTTGACCACGATCGCGGTCGCGACCGACACACTGCTGGTCGACAACGACACCAACGATCCGGTCGACTCGGCGCCGTACTACGAGGCCGCGTTGAGTGCCGACAACGTCGACTTCGGCTACTGGGACCTCTCTCAGTCGCCGGTGATCCCGGAGTCGTACCTCGCGGCCCACTCGAACGTCGTGTGGTTCACCGGGAACAGCTACCCCGCGCCGATCGGGCCCTACGAGTCGGAGCTGTCGTCGGTCCTCGACGGCGGCGGGCGGCTGCTGATGTCGGGACAGGACATCCTCGACCAGGCGGCCGGCACCACGCCGTTCGTGCAGAACTACCTGCACATCGACTGGGACGGCACCGAGAGGCAGAACGACAAGGCCACGAGCGCGGTCCACAGCGTGAGCGGCAACCCCGTGACCGATGGCATCGGGGACGTCCCGCTGGACCACTCGGTGCTCGGGGCTAACTTCGAGGACGAGATCACGCCGATCGGTCCGGCCACGGGAGCGTTCACCGACGACGCCACCAACACCGACGCACTGACTGTCGCCGACGGTGGCTACAAGGTGATGTTCCTGGCGTTCCCGTTCGAGGCCTACGGCAGCGCGTCGCAGAAGGCCGACCTGATGAACCGGGCGCTCACCTGGTTCGGCTCCTGACCCCCCGGCGTGCCCGCGGTGGACCGGCCGCGGGCACGCTCAGGTCGGCCCCCGGTCAGCACGAGCACTCCGGCGGTCGGCACGCGCACATTCGTCACACGGCGCCGCGGCCCGCTCAGCGGGAGTACATCACCGGGCGGAAGTCGACACTGACCCGAGAGCCACCGGAGACCGAACCGGTCGCGCCGAGGACGCCCTGCCGGTGTCCGACGTACGCCGGGAGCCGGACGCGGGCCCGATGGAACGGGTTCCAGTAGATGTGCCTGGTGCCGCCGGCGTCCGTCACCACGCAGTCGTAGGTCCCGTGGCCGTCGCGGAGGCACGGCGGCCTGCCGTGGTGGCCGCGCAATCTGCCGTGCATCCAGGTCCTGACGAGGGCGTAGGCCCGGCCCGCCGCCGTCAGCCGCGTGACATCGGTGGGGTCGGTCAGCAGGGTGTTGCCGATCGTGCCTCCGGTGGGAAGCTCCGGCCAGTCGTAGCGGTACCAGGCGATCCGTCGCACTCCTCGCGACGCCTGGAGCAAGTACGTGCGGGCGACGTTGGCCGCCTGGCGGGCCGCTGAGATCGGCTCGGCGGCCGTGAGCGCCTGCGTCCCGCTCCGTAGCCCGAAGTTGACCTCGGTGTCCCAGATCGGCATCGAGTCCGGCACGCCCGCCGCGTGCAGCCGTTGTCGTACGGCGCGGAGCAGGGGCAGGGTGTCCTCGGGCACGCCGTGCCGTCCGTGGTAGCGGGCGAGGGGGTACAGGCTGAACGCGGCCGCGTCGACGTACCGCCACACCGGCTTGCCCTCGACGCGCCGGCCGAAGTACCTGCTCATCCCGGCCAGCTCGTAGTGGAGGCGGGTCACCATCGACGGGGCGACCACCCGGGCGGTCGGGTCGAGGTTGTCGCGCACGTCGTGCAGCACCTTGGTCAGCCGCGCCATCTTGCCCGGCGAGCCGGTCCAGTACGTCGCGATGTTGGCCTCGTTCCACACCTGGTAGCTCTCGACCCGGTCGCCGTACCGGGTCATCAGCCGGCGCGCGAAGGCGCGGTACCGGTCGATCCGGCGGCCCGGGATGTTCGTCGGCGTGCCGGAGTAGAAGCTCGGCGTCATCGCGAGGACCAGGGTGATCCGGGCGTGGTGCGCCGCGGCCTGGGCGACGAGGGCATCCAGGTGCGTCCAGTCGTAGATCCCGGGGCTGGTCTCGATGTGGTCCCAGCGTGCGCTGCCGTACCAGATGCGCACCCAACCCTCGTGGAGGGACTCCAGCGAGGCGACGGTCTCGGTGTCGTCGTGCATCCCGAACAGCGAGTGCCGGACCCGGATGTCGTGGGCCGAGGCCGGGACCCCGGCGGACAAGGCCAGCACGAGCCCGAGCAGCAGGGCTGTGCCGAGGCGGGGGAGCCCCGCAGCAGGGTGACCGATGCCGCTCACGGGGGTGCACTGTACGAGCGAGGTGCGGCCCCGGGCCTCCACCAAATGGCTGTCAGAACCTCCGCCGAACGTCACGGGCGACGGATCCGGACGCGTCAGGACGCTGGCTCACGCACGCGGCGACCGCGAGCTGGTCGACGAAGTCGTTCATCTCGTGCCCGGAGTGGCCCTTGACCCACTGGAAGGCGATGTCGTCGCGATCGGCGACGGCGGCGACGAGCGGCTCCCAGAGGTCGCGGTTCATCACCGCCTTCCTCGCCGAGGTCAGCCAGCCGTTCAGCAGCCACTTCTCCCACCACCGGTCGCGGAAGCAGTTGACGACGTAGGTGGAGTCGCTGACGACGAGCAGCGGGCGCGGCAGCGACGTCACCGCCTCGAGCACCGCGCGGATCTCCATCCGTTGGTTGGTGGTGGGTGCCTCCGAGCCCGAGGCGTACGTCGTACGGTCCAACGCCCAGGCCCAGCCGCCGGGTCCGGGGTTGCCCGAGCAGGCGCCGTCGGTGAAGACCGCGACGGCACCGGGGGGAGCGGGCATCGGCTCCGGGCGGGGTCGGGGCACGGTCAGCCGCGCTCGACGAACGCAGCGATCGACGCCGACTCGCGCTTGCGCGACGGCTCGTGGAGATAGGGCATGTGGCCGGTCTCGAAGTACTCGTGCTCGATCCGGTCGAACGCCTCGTCGGGCAGCCGCAGGTGGGCGACCATGTCCTCGGCCGCGTGGTACGGCGTGGCCAGGTCGTAGTAGCCGTACTCGATCCGCACGCGCAGATGGGGTTGGGCCCGCATCAGCCGTTCGAGCTTGTCGGCGACGAAGATCGGCTTTCCCTCGAACTCCTCGAACGACCACTTGGTGATCGCGTTGGCGTAGACCTCGTAAGGGAGGTCCTGCCGGTTGCCGAGCTCACCGCGCAGGTAGTGGTTGAGTGCGGCCGCGAACGGCCCGTTCATCGCGTCCATCGACGGGTCGGCGTCCATGTTCTCGGCGATCATCGAGCGCGCCGGCCCGGTGAACCGGCCGTCGATCCGGCCGACGGTCAGCCCTCGGTCGCGGAGCAGCTCGGTGCAGAAGCGCCAGTGCTCGATCCGCAGGTCGGTGCCGTCGACGTAGTCCTCGGAGAGCCCGGTCAGCCGGGCCAGGGTGCGGACGACGTTGGCCCGCTCCTTCGCGGGGAGCCGTCGGCCCGCGGCCAGCGCGGTGCGGTAGGGACCCGCCGAGAACGCTTCGGCCTCCTGCCGCAGCTTGGCCAGCCGTCCCTTGACCTTGCCGTGGTAGTGCGCGATCGCGGTGTACGTGGGCAGGAAGTTCAGGCTCGACTCGTCCCAGCGGTGCATGCCGAAGTCCTGGGTGCCGAAGTCGAGCACGCTGGAGACGAGCACGATGCCGTTGAAGGTGAGCGCGTGCTTCTCCTGCAGCCGCTGGGCGACCGCGACCGCCCGCACCGTGCCGTAGGACTCGCCGATGAGGTACTTCGGCGACATCCAGCGGTCCTCGCGGGTGCACCACAGGCGGATCAGCTCGCTGACCTGCTCGACGTCCTTGCTGAACCCGTGGTAGGTCTTCGCCTTCCTGCCCTCGACCGCGCGCGTGTGGCCGGTCGACATGGGGTCGATGAAGACCAGGTCGGAGACCGCGAGGAGGGTCTCGGGGTTGTCGACGAGACGGTACGGCGGCGGGTGCGGCGACGTGACGTCGCCGAGGTCGACCCGCCGGGGACCGAGCAGCCCCATGTGCAGCCAGATCGACGACGAGCCGGGACCGCCGTTGAAGACGAACGTGATCGGTCGCTTCGCCAGGTCGGCGTCCTCGTCGCGCTCCGCGGTGTACGCGGTCACCGACATCTCGGCGTGCGCCTGCCAGCCGCGGAAGCGGTCCTTCTTCACCTCCTCCTCGCGCAGGACGACTCGCCCGCTGCGGGCCGTGTAGCGCAGCTCCCCGCGCTTGGTGCGCAGCACGTGCTCGGTGACGACCAGGTCGTCGACCGGCTCCGGCTTGGGGTCGGTCGGGGCCACGCCCTTCTCCTCCGCCATCAGCGTTCGCCTCCGGGTACCCAGAGGACGTCGCCGTGCTCGCGGTTGGCATGGCGGGCGAGGATGAACACCAGGTCGGAGAGTCGGTTGAGGTAGCGGATCGCGATCGGGTTCATGGTCTCGCCGTGCTCGGCGTACGCCGCCCACGCCGAGCGCTCCGCACGCCGGATGACCGTGCGGGCGACGTGCAGCTGCGCCGCCACCGGCGTACCCCCGGACAGGATGAACGAGCGCAGCTTGGGCAGGTCGGCGTTGTACTCGTCGCACCAGCCCTCGAGCCGGTCGACGTACTCCTCGGTGATCCGCAGCGGCGGGTGCTCGGGTGCCTCCACGACCGGGGTGCAGAAGTCGGCGCCGACGTCGAAGAGGTCGTTCTGCACGTGTATCAGGACGGAGCGGACCGGCTCCTCGATGCCGTGAGCAAGCACCACCCCCAGCTGGGCGTTCGCCTCGTCGACGTCTGCATAGGCGACGAGACGGAGGTCGTTCTTCGACGTCTCGCTCATGTCGCCCAGCCGGGTCGTGCCCGCGTCACCCGTGCGGGTGTAGATCCGCGTCAGGTTCACCATGACGCTGAAGCCTAGTGGGCGGCGGCGTGTACCGAATCGTTACAGAAGTGGCGCAACCGTTTGCTTGGGGCGGCGCGTCATAGTGGAGAGAGAAGAGTCTCGGATCGGGGGACGCACGATGGACATCGTCCATGACGGGCAGACGCTGTGGCTCAGCGGTGACTTCGACGTGCGCAGCACCATGGAGGTGCGCAGCGCGATCTACGAGCACCTGGACGGCGTCGAGCGCGACCTCACCGTCGATCTCACCGGCGTGCACACCCTCGACCTGACGGCCGCGCGGGTGCTGGCCTACGCCTCGATCGAGGCCAGCCGCTCGGGTGGCCACCTCCGGCTGCGCGGCTGCGGGCCCGCCGTACGCCGGATGCTGCAGATCACCAGGCTGGCCCGGTTCGTCGAGGTCGAGCGGGCTGCCGCCACCGCTTGACCGGCTTCCGCGTGGTGTGACCTTCACCCGTTGAGAACTACTTCACACGCCGCTGACCTGCGGCGACGCGGCGCCTTACCCTCGGACCATGCCCGAGAAAGATCGTCCCTGGGTGATGCGCACCTACGCCGGCCACTCGACCGCCGCGGCGTCCAACGCGCTCTACCGGACCAACCTGGCCAAGGGCCAGACGGGCCTGTCGGTGGCTTTCGACCTGCCCACGCAGACCGGCTACGACCCCGACGACGCCCTGAGCCGGGGCGAGGTCGGCAAGGTCGGCGTACCCATCCCGCACCTCGGGGAGATGCGTCGCCTCTTCGACGGCATCCCGCTCACCGAGATGAACACGTCCATGACCATCAACGCGACGGCCATGTGGCTGCTCGCGCTCTACCAGGTCGTCGCCGAGGAGCAGAACCCCGACCTCGACCCCACCGAGGTGGCCCACCGGCTCGCGGGCACCACCCAGAACGACATCGTCAAGGAGTACCTCTCCCGGGGCACCTACGTGTTCCCGCCGGAGCACTCGTTGCGCCTGACCACCGACCTCATCGCGTACACCGTGCACGAGATCCCCGGCTGGAACCCGATCAACATCTGCAGCTACCACCTGCAG
>JAICSK010000104.1 GCA_025936915.1 Nocardioides sp. | reverse complement strand
GAACACCACCGACGGCACGGCCGCCAGCAGGTCGATCACGTAGGCCAGGACCGCCGCCAGCCGCCGGGGCGCGTAGTGCGAGATGAACAGCGCCACCGCGATCGCGAACGGGACGGCGACGACGAGCGCGATCGCCGACGCCAGCAGCGTGCTCACGATCAGCGGAGCGATGTAGCCGGGGAACGACGCGAACGGCGCGTACGTCGCCGCGTCGGACGTGAGGCCGACCCAGCCCTCGACGGCCAGGAACACGAACACCGCGACCAGGGCGACCAGGATCATCATCGCGGCCGTCCGGGCCACGGCCGCGAACGTGCGGTCGCCGCTCCGCTGCCGGGGCCGCGCGGCGGCGGTGGTCTCCCTCCGTTGCGGGGAGGCGGTGGTGGTCACGTTGAGCTCCTCCGTGCGGGAAGGGCGGGTACGAGTGGGGCCCGTCGTACCCGCCACGACTCGGTCAGCTTCCGGACGAGATCTTCGAGACGATCGCCGTCGCCTTGGCGGAGAGCGAGTTGTCGAGCGGTGCCGACCCGGCCGTGGCCGCGGCCGCCTGCTGGCCGTCGCCGGACACGACGTAGGTCAGGTAGCCCTTGACCATGTCGGCGATCGAGGAGTCGCTGTAGCTCTGGCACGCCAGCAGGTACGACACCAGCATCAGCGGGTAGTCGCCCTTGGCCGAGGCGGTGCGGTCGATGTCGGTCGCCATGTCGGTCGCCGGACGGTTGGGGGCCGCCGGTGAGTTCGCGAGGACCTTGGCCGCACCCGTCGCGCTCGGGGCGTTGTAGTCACGGCCCACCTTGATCGAGACGACACCGAGCTTGGTGTCGGCCTTGACCGCCGAGTCGTCGGCGTAGCCGATCGCGCCCTCGGTGTCGTCCAAGCCGCCGACGACACCCGACGTGCCCTCGAGGCCCTGGCCGCCCTTGAGACTGGCCGGCCACACCGTGTTGGCGGAGTCGGCCCAGGCGCCGTTGCTCGCCTTGCTGAGGTAGTCGGTGAAGTTGAACGTCGTGCCCGACTCGTCGGAGCGGTGCACGGTCGAGATCGCGGTGTCGGGCAGCTGGGCACCGGAGTTCTGCGAGGCGATCGCGGGGTCGTTCCACGTGGTGACCTTGCCGCTGAAGATGTCGGCGATGGTCTTGGCGTCCAGGTTCAGCGAGTGGACGCCGGGCAGGTTGTAGGCCACGGCGATCGGGCTGACGTACGCCGGCACCTCGATCGCGTCTCCGCCGCACTGGCTCTTGGCAGCGCTCAGCTGGTCGCTGGTGAGGTAGGCGTCCGTGCCGGCGAACTGGTAGGCGCCACTCGAGAAGTTCTGGACGCCGGTTCCGGAGCCGACCTCTTCGTAGTTGATGGTCCCGCCGTTCTGCTTCTGGTAGTCGGCGCGCCAGACCTGCTCGGCGTTGACCTGGGACGTCGCCCCGCCACCGCTGAGGGTCCCGCCGCCACCACCACTGTCGCCGCTCCCGCTGCTCTGGTCGCCACACGCGGTCAGCGCGAGGCCCAGGGTGAGGGCCGCGGCTGCCGGGAGGGTGGCCCGCCGGAGGGTGGAGGTGTTCACGTCGGTGTTCTCCTGAGTCTGTTTCGTCTCGGACACCTCGGAACGTAGGGAGGGCAGGTGGACGGTCGTGGCGGGAGCGGTGAACGGGGGATGAACTCGGAACGCCGAGATCACGACTTCCGGACCCTCGGGAGCCGACTGTCACGTGAACGCGGGACGTTCGGCCCAGGGGCCTAGTACCCCGGGCCCATCTGGTCATCTTCGGCCAGGTAAAAACTCTCGAATCGCCAGACGCCGGAGCCGCGGTCACCTACTTTCACTGCGGGGGTACGACCGTTCGTGGGGGTTGGTTAGGAAGGACCCGGCAATGCGTCGGATCGCCCCGGCGATCGGCCCCGTACTGGCTCTTGTGGCAATCGCGGTGCCCACCACCCCCGCCCATGCATCCGTGCCTCGCACGCTCGGCACCTCCGTGACCGGCGCTCGCGGGGTCTCCGACGGCGCCAAGACGTCGTCTCGCGGCGGTGGCATCGGGCTCGACACGGCCTCGCTCGGCTCGAGGTACGTCCACGTCAGCTGGAACTGGATCAGGGCCGCCTCCGGCTACAAGGTCCAGGTCGCCCGGCAGAAGGACTTCTCGGCGGTCGTCACGACCCAGAGCAAGCGGAACAGCGCCCATCGCCCCGCCGGCGGGCGCGAGGCGACCACGGTCGGCAACCTCAAGGACGCGACCTACTACTGGGTGCGGGTGCGCAAGGTGAAGGGCGGCAACCCCGGCCCGTGGTCGGCCCCCGCGCGCGTCGCCACGAAGGCCGCGACGCCCGACCGGATCACCGCCTCGTCCGCGGGCTACGGCCAGGACGCCGGTACGACGACCTTCCGCTGGAAGTCCGACGGCGGGCACACGGACTTCTTCAAGATCACCACTGCTCTCACGCCGTTCGGCTCGAAGAGCTCGCCCGGGCCCGGACGCAACCAGATGACCTTCAAGGTCCCCGGGGACGCCCGGTCGGTCACGCTGACCCCCGAGCAGACCGCAGAGGCGGGTGCCGGGCTCGGCACCGGCAACCACCTCTTCTACCGGATTGCCGCCGTGCGCTCCGGCGAGGCGGACTCGGCGACCCGCACGTACGCCTACCTCGGCCACACCTCGATCACCGGGGAGGGACCGACCGGCACCGGGTCGCAGCTTCGCGTCGGGCAGTACAACGTCCACGTGCAGTCCCGTGACTTCCCCGGACACCCGTGGAAGGACCGCGCCGCGCTGGTCGCGCAGAACCTGGCGAACGTGCAGCCGGACGTCGTGGCCATCGAGGAGCTCGTGCCGTCGATGTGGGTCGACCCCGACGGCGGACCCGACCTGGAGTCGGCGCTGAACAAGGTCGGCATGGGCCGCTACACCCTGACCCGCGACACGGTCTACGGCAACGGGACGGCCGGCGACGCCCGGATCCTCTACGACCCGAACAAGCTGGAGATGACCAGCAACTGCGACCCGAACACCGTCTCCTGCGTGATCAAGCTCCCCGACTCCGGCAACACCCACTACGCGGCCTACGCGCGGTTCAAGGACATCGCGACGGGCCAGGAGTTCTGGTTCGTCTCGGCCCACCTCACCCACGGCAACGACGCCCAGATGGACACGCTGCGCGGTGAGCAGGCGCAGGCGATCGTCGACGGCATGGCCGCCCTGAACCAGCGGCTGCAGCTGCCGATCATCTACGGCGCCGACACCAACAGCTCGCAGACGAGCGTGGGTCACAACGCGCCGCACGAGGCGTTCATCAAGGGTGGGTTCTACGACGCGTCCGCCGCTGCGCAGCAGGTGAACATGCAGTACGACAGCGTCAACAAGTACGCCGACCAGACCAAGCCGAACGGCCACGGCTTCGGCTCGCTCGTCGACAGCCTGATGACCTGGGGCATGCCCGGCGCTTCTCTGTTCAAGCAGGTGATCACCGGGGATCCCTACCCCTCCGACCACAACCTGATCTTCGCCGACCTGCGCCTGCCGTAGGGCCGGCGAGACCACCTGGGGAGCCTGCTGACGGGTCAGCCGAGGTGCCGCTCGAGGGCGCGCACCCGGCCCCGTCGGTGGTGGACGACGACGAGCTCCCCGGTCGCGTGCGGCTCGGGCGGGATGCCCAGGGCGTCGTACACCGCCGGCAGCACCGGACGATGAGTGCAAAGCACGGCGTCCTCGCCTGAGTGGAGCACCTCGTCGACGATGCGGAGCACCGACTTCGGCGTCGCGTCCTCCTCGGACAGCCCGTCCTGGCGCGCGATCGGCCACCCACTGCCCTCGGCGTACGGCGCCACCGTGTCCACGCAGCGGGCGCTGGACGACGTGACGATCCGGGACACGCCGTAGGCCCCGAGCACGCGCGCTGCGGCCCGCGCCTGGACCGTGCCGCCGACGACCAGCGGGCGTTTCCGGTCGTCCTTGTGCCAGGTCTTGCGCTGCCGGGCCTGCCCGTGCCGGAGCACCACGAACGCCCGGGTCTTCTTGCCCGTTGCGAGCGCCTCACGCAGTGTCGCCCGGTCGCGCCGATAGCTGAGACGCTTCTCGGCCTTGTCGACCCCGACCCAGCAGACCTCGTCGATCTCGTCGTTGACGAGGTAGCCGGAGACGTCGGGGTCCCCGACCACCCGACCGACCCAGTAGTCGACCACCTTGGTGCGTCCGCCGTTCGGGTAGGACTGCGCGCTCAGGGGAACCCCGAGTCGCACCCGGACGCCGGTCTCCTCCCCCACCTCGCGCACCGCCGCCACCGGTGACGGCTCGCCCCGGTCGAGCTTGCCCTTGGGGAACGACCAGTCGTCGTACGCCGGGCGGTGCACCAGGAGGACCTGCCCGCGCCGGAGGACGACCGCACCGGCGGCCCGGACCGGTCCGGGCGTCGACCTCGCGGGCATGCCGCTAGTCTCACACCAGGTGAACCGGCGGTCACGGAGGGGTCAGTGCCCAGACGACTCTGGATCGTCGTCCCGGTCGTGGTGGCTCTGGCGGCGGCTGCCGGCGGCTACGTCTGGTGGCGCCACGGCGACGAGACGTCGTTCGAATGGGCCGTCGACCACGCTCCGGGTGGCACCCAGCGAATCTCCTGGACCGACTGGGCCGCCGTACGACGCCACGAGCACGCCGACCTGTCCACCCGCTCGACGGTCGCCGAGCTGAACCGGTTCCTCGGCCGTGCCTACGACGACGACCTGAGCTCGACCTCGGCCTTGGTGACCTCGGCGCCGGTGCTCCAGGAGCGCTACGGCTTCTCCCCCGCGAGTGCCGACTGGGAGCTGTTCAGCCAGTCCTACCAAGGGGCCGTCGTGATGCTGCACCTCCCGTCGTCGGTCGACCTCGGCGACGTGGCCGACAACCTCCGCGACCTGGGCTACCGAGAGCCGACCGATCCCGACGGCGTGTGGCAGGGCGGCGAGGACCTGCTCGCCCGGATCTCGCCCTCCCTCACCGGCGAGCTGCAGTACGTCGCGCTCGACCCCGACGACGACCTCGTGCTGACCTCCGACTCGGCGTCGTTCCTGAGCGTGGCGATGGACGCCGTCCGCGGCCACGGCGCTCGGGTCACCGGCCTGGACGGAGTCGTCCACGACGCCGGGGAGCCGTTCTCCACGGCGGTCTACACCGGTGACTACGCATGTGGTGCGTTGGCGATGGCCCACGCCGGGGCGGCCGACCAGGCGCAGGCGAAGCAGCTGGTGGCCGCCGCCGGCGAGGTCAACCCCTACTCGGCGTTCGCGATGTCCGACGAACCCGACGGGACGGTGCGGGTCGCGTTCGAGTTCGACTCCGCGGCCGCGGCCCGCACCAACGCCGCGACGAGGGCCACCCTGGCCCGGGGGCCGGCGCCCGGGCAGGGTGGCACCTTCGGGGACCGGTTCACGGTGACGTCGGCGACCGCGCGGGGCTCGATGGTGGTGCTCCGGCTGCAGCCGCGCGCCGAAGCGTCGGTGCTGTCCGACCTCAGTACGGGCCCCGTGTTGTTCGCGACCTGCTGACCCGACCGTCGTACGACGACGCGACGGGTGGGCTCAGGTGGGCTCAGGCGGACGCGTGGGGCACGACGCCGAGGATCTCGTCGATCTCGGCGCTGGTGAGGTGCTGGTCGGTCTCGCTGGCGGCGATGATCAGGTTGGTGGTGAGCTCCACCTCGCCCAGGAGGTCGCTGTCCTCGAGGGACACGTCGAACTGGTCGGGCACCTACGACACTCCTCGCGAACCTCGGGGCTCTTCGTACAGGTCAAATATCCAGGGTTCCCCGGCCCGAGTACCCCCAAACCCGCAAAATACCCCGCCGCCCCTGACAAACGGAAAGGACCCCACCGCGAGGTGAGGTCCTTGTCCTGTCGGACCGGATGGCCCGGGCGAATCAGAGGGGTCGGACGTTCTCCGCCTGGGGACCCTTCGGGCCCTGGGTGACGTCGAACTCGACCTTCTGGTTCTCGTCCAGGGACTTGTAGCCCTGGCTCTGGATGGCCGAGTAGTGCACGAAGACGTCGTCGCCGCCGTCCTCCTGCGCAATGAAGCCGAAACCCTTCTCGGCGTTGAACCACTTCACGGTGCCTTGAGCCATGTTGCTCGTTACTCCTGTTGTTTCGGAACGACGGGCCGTCACTGCGACGACCCTTGCACCAGATGCGGTGACACGTCGCTCCGACTTGCATGGGTGGCACCCACGAAGAGAACGCCGTTGGATCACAAACTCCGCTGGCGTGTACCTGCTGGAACCTGCATCTGCTGCGCGACGACCATATCAACCCGATGGGCCAGGGGGCACCCCCACCTCGACGTTCGTCCGCACACGGTCCATCGGCCACAGCGCCGGGGAAGCCGTGGGCATCCACCCCGCCCTGCAACGGGCCGAACGTCGGCCTCTCCAGGTCCGACGACCGGTCCGCCGGCACGCAGGGATTAGGCTCGGGCGCGCGCATGCTCGACCGGCCGCCCCCATCCGCCCCCGCAGGGACGATCCGGCAGCCGTTCGGGCAGGTCAGGGCCCTTAGCTCAATTGGCAGAGCAGTGGACTTTTAATCCATGGGTTGTGGGTTCGAGTCCCACAGGGCCTACATGGTTGACGCCTTCGTGTACGCCGGGCTGCGCACGCCGTTCGGGCGGTACGCCGGAGCGCTCGCCGGCAGCCGGCCCGACGACCTGGCCGCTGCCGTCGTCCGCGCGGTGGTCGACCGGGCACCGCATCTCGACCCGGCCGACGTCGACGACGTGATCCTCGGGTGCGCCAACGGAGCCGGTGAGGACAACCGCAACGTCGCCCGGATGGCCGTGCTCCTGGCCGGCCTACCGGTCTCGGTGCCGGGCGTGACGGTCAACCGGCTCTGCGGCAGCAGCCTTCAGGCCGCCCTGGATGCCTCGCGCCTGGTCGAGACCGGCGATGCGACGGTGGTCGTCGCCGGCGGCGTCGAGTCGATGACCCGGGCACCATGGGTCCTGCCCAAGCCGGCCAAAGGGTTCCCGGCCGGTCACGAGACCCTGGTCTCCACGACTCTCGGCTGGCGCCTGGTGAACCCGCGGATGCCCGAGGAGTTCACCGCGTCCCTCGGCGAGTGCAACGAGCAGCTGGCCGACGAGCTCGGCATCTCTCGGGAGCGGCAGGACGAGTTCGCTGTCGGGTCACACCAGCGGGCCGCGCAGGCCTGGGCCGATGGCTTCTACGACGACGTCGTGCTGCCGGTCGACGGCCTCGAGCGTGACGAGGGGATCAGGTCCGACGCCAGCACCGAGACGCTGGCCGCGCTGAAGCCCGCGTTCCGCGCCGACGGGACGATCACCGCGGGCAATGCCTCGCCTCTCAACGACGGAGCCGCGGTCCTGCTCGTCGCGGCCGAGGACGCCGACCTCGGTCTCGCCCCGCTGGCCAGGGTCGCCGGCCGGGGCTCGGCCGCACTGACTCCTCAGCGGTTCGGGATCGCTCCCGTGCAGGCGGCCGAGCGTGCGCTGGCCGCCGCCGGCATTACCTGGTCGGACGTCGGGGCGGTCGAGCTGAACGAGGCGTTCGCTGTTCAGTCCCTCGCCTGCCTCGACGCCTGGAAGGTCGACCCGGAGATCGTCAACACCCGCGGCGGGGCGATCGCGATCGGCCACCCGCTGGGCGCCTCCGGCGCGCGCGTGCTCAGCACGCTCGCCAAGGTGTTGGTCGAACGCCGTGAACGCTGGGGCCTCGCCGCGATCTGCATCGGCGTGGGCCAGGGCCTGGCCGTCGTTCTCGAGAACGCGAGCTAGGTCCGGCTGCGCTGCCCGCGCTCACCGGAGTCGGTCAGCCGGATCTCCGCGAGCGCCTGCTCCTCGAGCTCCGCCCGTCGCCTCGCCGCCGCCTCGGGATCGGGACCGGCCAGGTCGTCGTTCGACACCAGGCCGGCAGCGCCTCCCTCGAGGCGGGTGAGCGCTTGGCGGCCGAAGATCTGCTGCTCGGTCGCGGTGCGTTCCGAGCGACCTCGCCCGATGAACGACACGGCCCAATGGCCCAAGGCGCTGAACCGGTTCTTGAACCCGGTCAGGTACACCAGGTGGACCCCCAGCCAGAGCAGCCAGGCGACGAACCCCGTCAGCCGGAACCGACCGATCCGGGCGACGGCGCGGAACCGGCTGATCGTCGCCAGGTCACCCTTGTCGAAGTAGTGGAACGGCTTCTGCGGGGGCTTCCCGGCGAGCCGACGCCGGATCTCCTTCGCGGCGTACTTGCCTCCCTGGATCGCGACCTGGGCGACGCCCGGGAGGTGGTCGAGATCGATCATGTCGCCGATCACGAACACCTCGGGGTATCCGGGCAGCGTGAGGTCGGGGTTCACCCGGATCCGGCCCGAGCGGTCCAGCGGTGCCCCGGTCTGCTCCGAGAGCGTCTTGGTCAGGGACGACGCCTGCACGCCGGCCGCCCAGATCTTCGTGGCCGCCGCGATCCAGTCCGTGTGGCCGTCCTTGTACTGGACCAGGATCCCCCGCTCGCTGACGTCGGTGACCATGCCGCCGAGCAGCACCTCGACGCCGAGCTTCTCCAGCGCCACCTTCGTCCGGGCTCCCAGCTGGGCGCCGAACGGCGGCAGCACCTGCCCGGCCGCGTCGACCAGCACGACCCGTGCCTGCCGGGTGTTGATGGCGTGGAAGTCGCGCCTCAGCGTGCGATGGGCGAGCTCGGCGATCTGGCCGGCCATCTCGACGCCGGTCGGCCCGGCGCCGACCACGACGAACGTCAGCAGGTGGTCGACGTTCTCGCCGCGCGAGGCACCCAGCTCGGCGAGCTCGAACGCGCCGAAGATGCGGCCGCGCAGCTCCAGTGCGTCGTCGATGCTCTTCATCCCGGGCGCGTACTCGGCGTACTCGTCGTGGCCGAAGTACGACTGCCCGGCACCGGCCGCCACGATCAGCGAGTCGTACGGCGTCACCGTGGCGCGGCCCAGCACGTGCGAGGTGACCGTGCGCGCGTCCAGGTCGATCTCTCGGACCTCACCGAGCAGCACACGTGCGTTGCGCTGGCGGGCGAGGATCTCGCGCGTCGACGGTGCGATCTCGCCCTCGCTGAGGATCCCGGTCGCCACCTGGTAGAGGAGCGGCTGGAAGAGATGGTGGCCGGTGCGCGCGATCACGGTGACGTCCACATCGGCCCGCTTCAGGGCCTTCGTCCCGAAGAGCGCCCCGAATCCCGACCCGATCACGACGACCTGGTGGCGCCCGACTTTTCGCGACTCGTCCATGTCACCAACGATGCTCCTGGGGTCACGTCATGCCACAATCGGGACGACCGTCTCGTTGCTCACAGTCGTGGGGCGCGTGAAACTGAAGTGCGAGATGTGGTTTCAGGCGCTGCTCGGCGGGGTACACGAGCCGGGACTGGCGCGGTCAGCGCGCCTGACCTTTGTGGAGAGACAGTGCCGCTGAACCGACCGGCGGAGCCGCTTGCACCCGGCCCGCGCGGCGCCTCGCAGGCGCGCAGGTGGGTGGCGTCTGCCTGTGTCGAGCTCGGTCGCGACGACCTCCGCGAGAATGCCGAGCTGGCGATGTCCGAGGTCGTCACCAACGCCATCCTGCACGGCAAGGATCCGATCACGGTCCGGCTCCGCGGCACCCGCGAGCACCCGAGGGTCGAGGTGCGTGACGCGTCCCCGGATCCACCCGGGCTGACGGCCGGCGACGTGGACTTCCTCGACGACCTCCCGACGTTCGGGCGCGGACTGGCGATCGTCGCGAGCTTCAGCGAGGCCTGGGGCGCCGAGCGCGACGGTGACGGCAAGCTGGTCTGGTTCGTGCCCACCGCGACCGCTCCCGACCAGCCGGCCGTCGGGGTCTTCCTCGGGTGGGACGACGAGCCGGAGGAGTCCTCCTTCGACGGCGAGGAGACGATCACGATCCACCTCCGCGACGTCCCGGTGAAGCTGATGGAGGGCATGCTGGCGCACGGCGCCGAGCTTCGCCGTGAGCTGCGGCTGCTCGCGGTCGCCCACCAGGACACCTACCCGGTGGCCTCCGACCTGTCGGCGTACTTCAGCGCGCTGGCACGCGACTTCCGCTGGCAGTTCGGCGGCGAGGTCCTGATGAACGCCATGGAGCACGGCGTGTCCGCCATCGACATCGACGTCATCGCACCGCTCGACGCGGCCGAGCGGTTCTCCCGGCTGGTCGAGCTCTACGACCTCGCCGACGCCTTCTGCCGCAACGAACGCCTGCTCACACTGGCGCGCACCTCCGACCAGGTCGAGTTCCAGGCATGGCTGTTCGGCGAGTTCGTCCGGCAGGCCTCCGGCGACGACCCGACGTCCTGGTCGACCAGCCATCTCGCCACGATGTCGAGGGCTCACCCGTAGCCGAGCGAGTGCAACCTGTCGTCGTCGATCCCGAAGTGGTGGGCGATCTCGTGGACGACCGTGATCCGCACCTCCCGGACCAGGTCGGCCTCGTCCCGGCACATCGCGAGCAGCGGTCGGCGGAAGATCGTGATCCGGTCCGGGAGTCCGGTGTGGTCACAGCTTCTCTCGGTCAGGGAGACCCCGTCGTAGACGCCGAGCAGGTCGGGCTCTCCGGCCGGCGGGTCGTCCTCGACCAGCACCACGACGTTGTGCACGAGGCGCGCGATCTCGTCCGGGATCTCGTCGAGGGCGTCGGCGACCACGGCCTCGAACGACGCACGGTCGAGCTCCATGACGCAAGAACCTAGCCCGGGTCGTACGAACGCCCCGCTCGCGCGTGAGCGGGGCGTTACTGGCGACCCCGACGGGACTCGAACCCGCGGCCTCCGCCGTGACAGGGCGGCGCGCTAACCAACTGCGCTACGGGGCCTGGTGACGCTCGGGCGCGAGCGCCGGAGCGGATGGAACTCTAACTCATCGCTCCGACCGCCTCCCAATCGTCGCGCCATCCCACCGACGCCTGCCGCCGGTGCCAGGCTTCGGCCGTGAACGAGGTCGAGTCGGGGACCAGCCGCATGGCGAAGAGGACCGGAAAGGCCGCCGTGGCCGCCTGGGACTGGTACGCCGATCTCGGGCAGGGCGCGTGGCTGTTGACCCTCGGTGTGCTCGCCGTCGGAGCCCTCGTCCTGGCTCTCGTCATCGGCCACGGCGGGACGAACGGTTGCGACCTAGCCGCGCGGCCCGTGAGCGTGGTCGAGCTGTATGACGGCAATCGGTCCCTTCCAGGCAACGGCGCCGACCAGCTGTACCTCGTCGCGAGAAACTTCGACCATCTGGCCGCCGAGACGACCGGGCCGGAGCGAACGGCGGTCACAGACTTTGCCCACGTCGCGCGCACAGCCAAGCAGGGCAAGCTCTTCGATGCCGAAGCGGCACTGTCGGAATACCAGAACGCATGTTTCTGAATCGCCGGTAGGTGCCGGTCCGGTGGTACCCCCAACGGGATTCGAACCCGTGCTACCGCCGTGAAAGTGCAAATGAGGGGTCCTCGGACACTGACGAAGATCGCTGAACGCCCAGGTCAGAGGTCCTTTTGAAGGTTGGCTGTTGTCGGCGGTCGGGGGACGTTTTCGGATGTCGTGTTGCCCCAGTGTTGCCCGGAGCGCGGCCTACGGGCGCCAGCCGTTTCCGCCCCCCGTCAGACACAAGGCAGTGACGCTCCCCGGCCTGCCGACGTGACGGGGGCACACCCTAAGGAGCTTGGAAGTCATCACGTGAGGCCACGCTGGTCGCCTTGATCCACATGCGGACGGCGCTGAGGTCGTCCTCGATGGGGCCATCGACCCGCTCCATCACCAGGTCACCGGAGACCACCACCCGATCGCCCCGATCGGACGCTCTCGAGCAGCGAGCTCGCTACCTGCTGGCTGCGGCACACGACCTCGCACGCGTGCGCGAGCCGAGCTCCTTCGGAGTCAGGGAATGGATCAAGCACGAACACCTCCCACGTGTCCTCGTCCAGCAGCCGGATGGGACCTTCGCTGACACGACCCGTAGCGACGACTCTGATCGGCATGACGACCTCCTGACGCAGCGCCGAATGACGCGATCATCAGATCCGCGAGGGCGGACGAAGCCCGGCTCAGCGGGCTCAGCTGTGGAGTACTTTCCCCTCCAGGGGTCTCAGGGCGCCGATCGGGCGAGAATCGGCCGACAGGAAGCGTCAGTGTCGCGTCCCTGCTGCGCGAAACAAGAGGTGACGGATCGCCACGCCTCATCGGCCCACTCCGCCGACAGCGCGATGCCGGCGAATCGCACGAATCGCACTCATCTGCCGATGAGCGGTAACCCCTGCGTCGTCACGTCCCGTGCGTGACGAGACCGGTGTCGTCCTCTTGCTGACCCCCAGGTGGGCAGACATATCCCAGGGAGTAGCCGTTCCACGGTTCCGATGCCGTGAAGCCTTCTCCGAGCGCGGCGCGAGGCACGCGAAGGCCGATCTCGTGCCGGTTCAGGAATCGCACGTGGACCTGGTCTGGACCAACGGCGGTGTCGCCGTGGTCGATCTCGGGTTTGGCTGCCGAGGACAGCACCAAGTGCTGGGCGCTGAAATAGATCCCGACCTGTCCGCAGGCGGTTGGTCTCTCCATCCAGGCGATGTGCAGGCGGTTGTAGGTAGTGAACCTAGCGACGATGTTGCTGGGGCCAGTCCGCAGGACCACCCGCTTGAGGTCGATAGCGCCAGAGACATGTCCGGGCGGCGGAGGCGGGTCGGTGGATCGAGGGCTGTGACCGACACTGACAACCACGGGCTGTCTGGTCGAACCAGAAGTCTCAGCGGCGGACTCATGAGGGCTTGGCCCGGACCCGCAGGCCGCCATGGCGCACGCCGGAATAAGCAGCCACGCTGACCTGACGCGCATCCCGCAAGTCTGGGGGTGGTCCGGTCGTGGGGGCTAGCGGCGTGATCCAACTGAAACGCACTCATATGCCGCTGAGTGCGCGCGGGTCTGCCGATGAGCGGGCGAGCGGCTTATCGTCTGTACATGAGGGCGCGGGAACTGCGGCGCCTCGCAAGCCTCGCGGTCGTCATGTCGGCGATCGTGGCATGCGGCACCGGGTGCAGTTCGGATTCGAGGGACAGGGCGGACGACGCTGTGCCGACTCTTCATCCCACGACCTCGGTACCCGCCGGATGCATCAACGCGACCGATCAGGCCCACGTGTCGAAGGGACCGCTCACGATGGGTCCGTTCATCGGCAT
>JAICSK010000160.1 GCA_025936915.1 Nocardioides sp. | reverse complement strand
GGGTGCGCCCTGCCTCGGTGCCGGACTCCGATCCCCACCCCCTTCTCGGTCGGGTCGCGCCTCCGTCACGGGGCTAGGCGTGACCCGACCGGCTCTGTCGGCTCGGGCGGCACCTTCTTCTTGGTCAGTCCCTCGGGCGCCAGACCCTTGACCTCGACAGTGGTCTAGACCAGTAGAAGTTAACTCGGGATCGGCAACATCCCTCGTCACAATGAGACACGCACGGGGCAAAGGTTGGCCGATTCGGGTCCGCCGATCATCGCGCTCGCCTAGTCTCGGGCACGCACAGTGGGGCGACCCGTGCTCGCGTCGCAAAGGCGGCGCGTTGGAGCGACAGCGGAGCGGGGCATGCGCATAAACCGTAGGCGGCGTGACGAACGCGGGGCGTCAGCTGTGGAGTTCGGGTTGATCATGATCCCGTTCTTCGTGCTCGTCTTCGGACTGATCGAGTACGGCTGGTACTTCTACGTCGCCCAGAACACCTCCGGTGCCGCCAGTACCGTGTCCCGCAAGCTCGAGGTGGGTGACTGCTGGGGCAGCGGACAGGCGCTGGCGTACACCCAGAACCAAGCAGGAACGGTGAGTTCGGTCGTCTTGAATCCCGCCGGCTCAGGTTCCGCGCCGACCCCCGGCACGTCGTTCACAGTGACGGTCACCGCGAGCGCAAAGCTCGTGAACTTCTTGCCGCTGCCCAACAGCGGAACGATTACGCGTGTCGTGACTGCACAGGTGGAGGACGACAAGGCGGTCTCATGTTGACGCGCGTGCACAGGCGCCGGCGCGACGAGCAGGGCGCCGTCGCGATCGTGTACGCGCTGCTCGCGGTCATGCTGATGTCTCTGGCCGCTCTGGGCACAGACATCGGGAACGAGGTCAACCGCCACACCCAGACCCAGACCCAAGCCGATTTCGGTGCCTTCGCCGGTGGCGCGCAGATGACCAACAACGGGAAGGTCGGCCAGACACCGTCCGCAGCCATCGTCAACGCCGTGGTCGCGTCGATGAACGCGAACGCGCCCGAAGACGACAACGGCGGAATCCAGACGATCACGGCAGCACAGCTCACCGATGGAGACCTCAACAACGGCGAGGTTCGGTATACGGCCGACGGCCTGCAAGTGGTCGCCCCCCGGCACTGGGTGAGCTTCGGGATGGCGCGCATCATGGGGTTCAACGGGACGAACGTGTACGCCGACGCCACGGTCCACGCCTACTCGCCTGGCCTCCGGGTGATGCCGGCGTTCGCCGTCCAGGGCTGTGACTACGGGCTGCAGACCCTCGCCGACCCGTCTGGTGGACAGGCGACCTCGGTCGTGCCGCCCTTGGCGTTCCCGACCGAGACCAACGGCACCCAGCTCCAGTCGCCGCTCGGGCTCAAGAACTCCTCGGGCACCACCGTCACCACCTTCCCCCTGAACTCCACGGGCAACACCATCGACGTGTCGGCGACGAAGTGGAACCAGAGCAGCTACATCGGCTTCTTCCGCAGCGACGACCTGACCGCGCCCGCCATCGTGACCGTCCCGGTCCCCAACGCGCCCTACGGGACCGGGCAGGGAAGCTCGTCGGTCCGCACGATCACGGTGCCGAACTCGGTCACCTCGGTCGAAACGGTGTGGTGGGTGCGCGTCTACGACGGCACCTCGGCGACGCCGACCAGCAACCCACCACGCACCGGGGCGGGCTCCGAGCAGTGGTCGACCCAGTCCGAGGCGCTTCCAGTGGTCGTGGGCGCGGCCGCCCTCCAGTGCATCTCCGGGCCGACCTCCGGAAACTTCGGCACCGTGAAGTTCGTGCGCACCGACGTCCAGGCGTCGGACTTCCTGCCGGCGGACATCGCCAACGGCCTCCAGAAGCCGCTGGTCCCCAACATCTTTTCGCCCGCGCCGGCCAGCGGCCAGTGCGACGCGAACACCCCTGGCGCGATCATCTCCGACGTGCCGACGCCGGGGCTGGTCGCGGGGACGAACTGTGTGGACACCGACACCGGTCTTCCCGCGCAGGTCGCCACGCAGGGGCTGATCCAGGGAGGGTCCTTCAGCGACGGGACGACGTACCCCGGCCTGCTCACGTCCGCGTCCACGACGCCGGGCTGCGACCCGAACGGCGGGTCCAACCAGTACCCGGTGAACATCAACAACACCAGCTACAAGCTCAACAACGATGTGCTGACGTGCTTCTTCACGAATGGGACCACGTCCATCGCAGACATCGCCAAGTCCAGCTACAGTGGTGGCCCGGTCTTGGACCCGTCCATCCTCGCGTCCCCGCGCTTCTTCTTCGTGCCGGTCCTCAAGGTCCAGCCCACGAGCGGCGGCAGCAGCAAGTACGCCATCGTGGACTTCCGGCCGGCCTTCATCACCGACGAGCAGGCGACCGCCGCGGCCATCAAGGGGTCGCACACCGGCACCGCGACCAACGGGATCACCATCCAGGGCAACGACATCAAGCAGCTCAAGGTGGTCTTCTTCAACTTCGACGCGCTGCCTCACGACGCTGGCAAGAATGTCATGGACTACATCGGTGTCGGCGATCCCATCATCCGCCTGGTGAAGTAAGCGCAAGGCCCGCTCACCGTCCACAGACGCTCTACCCGCACCCGCTGTCCACAGACGGCGGGTGCGGCGTCTATGGCGGAGGGCGGGCACCCGCACGCTGGGAGGCATGACCTCGACGACGGATGCTCCGCGACGCCTGGCGCTGGGCCGCTACGGCGAGCGGGTGGCGGCTCGCCACCTGACCGAGCAGGGGATGATGGTGCTCGACCGCAACTGGCGCTGTGACGCCGGCGAGATCGACCTGGTGCTGCGCGACGGCGACGTCCTGGTGGTCTGCGAGGTGAAGACTCGCAGCAGCACGGCCTTCGGCCATCCGCTGGAGGCGGTCACCGAGCCGAAGGCCGATCGTCTGCGCGAGCTGGCCGTCAGGTGGATGGCGGCGCACGGTGTGCGCCCCGAGGGCGTCCGGATCGACCTGGTCGCAGTGCTGATGCGGCGAAGGGGTCGACCCGTTCTCGAGCACGTTCGGGGGATCGGCTGATGTGGGCCCGCACCCGCGCGGTCGCGCTGGTCGGAGCCTTGGGCCACGTCATCGACGTCCAGGTCGATCTGTCCCAGGGCCAGATCCGGACGGCGGTGGTGGGTCGTCCCGACGCCGCGGTGAACGAGGCCATCGACCGGTGCCGGGCCGCCGTGGACAACAGTGGCTTCTCCTGGCCCACGTCGCGACGGATCACGATCCTGCTGTCACCGGCGGACCTGCCCAAGCGCGGGACACACCTGGACCTCGCGATCGCCGTGGGTGTGCTGGCCGCCTCGGACGGCGAGTTCCCTCGTGGTGAGCTCGACGACGCGGTGTTCATCGCCGAGCTGACGCTGGACGGTCGTGTGCGTTGTGTGCCGGGGCTGCTGCCCATGGTGATGGCGGCGCGGACGCGCGGCCTGCGCCGGGTCTACGTGCCGGAGCCGCAGGCCGCCGAAGCCGGCATCGTCGACGGGATCGAGGTGTTCGGGGTGCGCTCCCTCGCCCAGGTCACCGCGCTGCTCAGAGGTGGGCCGGTACCCGATGCGCCTCCGGTCGAGCCGCCGACCGGCGACCCCTTGGTCACCTGGCGCGGCGAACAGCGCCTGGAGGACGTCGACCTGTGCGATGTGCGGGCGATGGCCGACGCGCGCTACGCCCTGGAGGTCGCGGCCGCCGGAGGCCATCACCTGTTGCTGACCGGGCCCAAGGGGGCCGGCAAGACCACGCTGGCGGAGCGGCTCCCCACGATCCTGCCCGATCTGGATCACGAGGAGTCCCTGGAGCTGACCGCGGTCCACTCCCTGGCCGGCGGCCTGCGCCCTGGCACGCCGGTGCTGACCCGGCCGCCGTTTCGCGCACCGCACCACACGGCGTCGCGGACCGGCATCCTCGGGGGTGGCACCGGCCGGGTGCGGCCCGGCGAGGTGAGCAAGGCCCATCTCGGCGTGCTGTTCCTCGACGAGTTCCCGCTGCTGCCCAGCGACGTCGTCGAGGCGCTGCGGCAACCGCTGGAGAGCGGCGAGATCACCATCGCCCGCGGCGACGAGGAGGCGACGTACCCGGCGCGCGGGATGCTCGTGCTGGCCTGCAACCCGTGCCCGTGCGGGGAGTACCACCCCTACAACCGCGACAACCAGTGCCGCTGCAGCGAGCTCAAGCGCCGCGAGTACCGCCGCAAGATCTCGGGGCCGATCGCGGACCGGATCGACATCACCCGGTTCGTCGAGCCGCTGAAGGACCACGAGGTCAACGACCCGATCGAGGTCCCCGAGTCCTCGGCCATCGTGCGAGCCAGGGTCACCGCGGCTCGGCGACGACAGCTCCAGCGGTACGCCGACACTCCCTGGCGCCTCAACTCCCACGTCCCCGGGCCGGCCCTGCGGAATCAATGGCCGCTCGATCCGTCCGCGACCCGGCGCCTGGACAGCGAGGTGTACGGCGGACTGCTCACTCGCCGGGGCGCCACGCGGGTGCACCGGGTCGCCTGGTCGGTCGCCGATCTGCGGTGCGTCCCCGTTCCCGGGGACGAGGAGCTGGAGATCGCGCTGCGACTGCGAAAGGCCACTCCGCTGGATCTGGTGATGCTCGCCCGGGGTGAAGCCGCGTGAGCGCACCCGAGGCTGAGCGGCTGGCACGGGTCACCCTCAACTCGGTCGGCGAGCCGGGCAACCTCCAGTTGACCGCGGCGGTCGCCGATCTCGGGGCGGCGACGGTGCTGGGCGCCCTGCGTGAACGCCGTGACGACCTCGGACGCGACCTCGCCGCCCGACTGCGGGCGGCGGACCCCGTGCGGACCCTCGAGGCGGCGGAGAAGCTCGGCTTGCGGTTCGTGATCCCCGGCGACCCCGAGTGGCCGAACCCGTTGATGGACCTGGCACGGTGCGGGCCGCTGCACGAGCGCGGTGGAGTGCCGCTGGGGCTGTGGGTGCGCGGTGCGCTCTCGTTGGCCGATACGGCCCGGCAGGCGGTGGCTGTGGTCGGCTCTAGGTCCGCGACGACCTATGGCTGCGGGGTCGCCGGAGACGTCTCCGCCGGTCTGGCTCGAGTCGGCACCACGGTCGTTTCGGGAGCGGCGTTCGGCATCGACCAGGCTGCGCATCGCGCGGCCCTTGCGACCCGCGGCCCGACCGTCGCCGTGCTCGCGTGTGGTGCCGACCGCGTCTATCCGGCGGCCCACAAGCAGCTGCTGGACTACATCGCCGACGTCGGAGTGATCGTGTCCGAGGCGCCGATCGGAGGCGCACCCACCCGGATCAGGTTCCTCGCCCGCAACCGGCTGATCGCCGCGATGGCCCAGGGCACGGTCGTGGTGGAGGCCGCCGTACGTAGCGGCGCGCTCAACACCGCCAGCTGGGCGGCTGCCCTGGGCAGAGTCGTGATGGGGGTGCCCGGGCCCGTGACCAGTCAGCCGTCGGCCGGGGTCCATCAGCTGATCCGCGGACGCGACGCACTGCTGGTCACCAGGGCCGAGGAGGTGCTGGAGGCGGTGGCACCGATCGGCACCCACACCCTGCAGGACCTGCGCGAGGAGGACGGCCTGCGGGACCGGCTGACCCCGCAGGAGCGGCAGGTGCTCGACGCCGTCCCGGTGCGGCAGAGCGCTGCGGCCGGCAGCATCGCTCGAGCGGCCGGGCTCGCGCCCGCCAAGACGACCGCCGCGCTGGGCCGACTCGAACAGCTGGGCCTGGTCGTCGAGGAGGCGAACCGTTGGCGCCTGGCCGGAGAGCTGGAATCCGCCTGAGCCCTGGCCGAGGCACTCCGGTGCTCGCTGGTGACACGCGACTCTCGGCTCACTCACTCCGGTCGTCACGACGCCGAGATCCGCGTCCTGTAGGTCACCGGTGGGACCCTGGCTCCGGGTTACTGTGGCGACATGGGCGAGGTGGCACTTTCCGAGCCGTTGGTCGCCGTCCTGGCTGACTACGAGCGACACCTCGTCTCCGAGCGCGACCTGGCACCGCACACCGTGCGCGCCTACCTGGCCGACGTCGCGGGCCTTCTCGAGCACGCGAGCCGGATGGGGCGTGACGACGTCCGCGATCTCGACCTGCGCACCTTGCGCAGCTGGCTCGCCCACCAGCAGGTGACGGGGCGATCCCGCACGACCCTGGCCCGCAGGGCCACGGCGGTGCGGGTCTTCACCGCGTGGTTGGCCCGGACCGGCCGGATCGCCACGGACGTCGGCGCCAGCCTGCGGTCACCGCGATCGGCGCGAACACTCCCGCCCGTGCTGCGGCAGGACGAGGCGGAGGAGCTGATCGCCGCGGCCGCCCGCCTCTCCGACGACGGCAGCCCGATCGGGCTGCGCGACACCGCGATGCTCGAGCTGCTCTATGCGACGGGCATGCGTGTGGGCGAGCTGGTCGCCCTCGACGTCGACGACCTCGACCGCGGGCGCCTCGTCGTACGAGTGTTCGGCAAGGGGCGCAAGGAGCGCACCGTGCCCTTCGGTCGTCCGGCCGCCGACGCGGTCGACGCGTGGCTCAGCCGCGGGCGACCGCAGCTGATGGCGCCCGGTGCGGGACCGGCACTCTTCCTGGGGGCCCGGGGGGCCCGCATCGACCAGCGCGCCGTACGCACGGTCGTGCACCGGCGGATCGCGGACGTGCCGGGGGCGCCCGACATCGGCCCGCACGGCCTGCGTCACACCGCAGCGACGCACCTGCTCGAGGGGGGCGCAGACCTCAGGTCGGTCCAGGAGCTGCTCGGTCACGCCTCCCTCGCGACGACGCAGCTGTACACGCACGTCAGCACCGATCGGCTCCGGCAGGCCTATCGTCAGGCGCACCCCCGTGCCTGAAGCCCCATGCTCGATCGCACCTGCCGGTTCGCATGACCGCTGGCCTAGGGTCGCCGGGTGACTGTCGAGAACACCCCCGAGCGTGCCCTGCTCCTCCGCCGCCTGGGCCATCAGCGGCGTCACGTGTTGGACCAGCTGGAAGGTCTCGGCGACGACCAGCTGCGGCGCCCGGTCCTGCCGTCGGGATGGTCGTGTCTCGGCCTGGTGCGCCACCTGACGTTGTCGGACGAGCGGTACTGGTTCGAGGTGGTGGTCGCCGGTGAACCCTTGGACTTCTGGCCCGAGGGTGAGAACGACGACTGGCTGGTCGCTCCGGACGAGTCGGCCGAGCAGGTCCTGACGGCGTATCGAGCTGCCATCGAGCGCTCCGACGAGATCGTCGCTGCGCGGGGTCTCGACGAACCTCCCGCGCAGCCCGAGAGCTGGTGGCCGGAGGCAGGGCTGGAGTTCCCCGACCTGCGAGCGGTGATCGTGCACGTCCTGGTGGAGACGGCCACGCACGCCGGCCACCTCGACGCGGTGCGCGAGCTGCTCGACGGGCGGCAGTACGTCGTGCTGTGACCGCGGCACACGGTCGCTGCTCACAACAGGAGGGGCCGCCTCGCCAGCGGTCGGTGCCAGACCGGAGCCGGCAACGGGGTCACCGTCCGCGACCGACGGGTGCGCGACGAGCGCGGCGGTGACCGGGCCAGCAGGCGCGACACCATCGCGGCGTACGGCGGACCCGGCCAGGCGCCGCCGTCGTCGGATGCGTTCTGCCACAGCGGCAGGAGGACCACCCGACCTGCGCCCACGAGCAGGAGCGGGTCGAGGTAGGTCGATCCGCGTCGCCATCCCCAGTGGAGGCAAGCCCGGGGGAAGCAGTGTGATCCCGCGAGCTCGAGCGTGCCGATCGGCTGGCCTCGGGCGAGCTGGTCGCCGATGTGCACCGCAGCCGCGACCGGCTCGTAGGTCGTGCGCGTCGAGCCGTGATCGACCACGACGACTCCGCGGCCGGCCAGCGGGGACGCGAAGGTCACCCGTCCGGCGAGCGACGTGTGCACCACCTCCCCGATCGTGCCGGCGAGGTCGACGCCTCGGTGCCCGGCACCCCAGGCGGAGTCGGGCGGGTCGAACGCCCGGACGACCTGCGGCTGGGGCTGCAGCGGCCACACCCCGACCGGAACCGGGGTCACGGGCTCGCCGGCCGCGCCGGGGGGCCGCGCCAGGGAGACGAGCACGACCAGCACGACGGCAACGACGACCAGCGGCCGGCGTCCGTGGCCCCGGATCGGGTGGGGGAGTGGCAGCTGCATGGATCCCACTCTTCGCGGGGTCGGCGACGGTCCCGACGCGTTGCAGCCGCAGTTGTGGATGAGGGATGCAGGAAGGCGGCTGTGGACGGGTCCCGGGCCGGGTCTCCAGAGGCCCGAGCGACGGACCGACGGCTGCGGGTGAATTGGTGACCGATACGACGCTCGACTAGTCTGGCTCCAGCAGCTCCTGACGGAGCTGACTTCGCACGTCCGCAGACCGCGACACCTGCTGCTCCGGCAGGTGACCACCCGTGGGCGACGATCCTCGGTCCCGGCCACGACTGGCCGGGTCGGGTCGCGCGCAGACGTCAGGGCCGCCGGCACCCGCCGACGGCGACAACTGAGAAACGGGTCGCACGCGTGCGCCCCACACAGGAGAACCCCATGGCAGTCGTCACCATGCGCCAGCTGCTCGAGAGCGGCGTGCACTTCGGTCACCAGACCCGACGCTGGAACCCGAAGATGAAGCGCTTCATCATGACCGAGCGCAACGGCATCTACATCATCGACCTGCAGCAGTCGCTTGCCTACATCGTCCGCTCGTACGCCTTCATCAAGGACACCGTCGCCAAGGGCGGCACGATCATGTT
>JAICSK010000033.1 GCA_025936915.1 Nocardioides sp. | reverse complement strand
GCGGTCGATGGTGTGGTAGGCCGCGAGGTCGCTGCGCTGCATGAACCCCGTGGGGATCGGCAGGGTCGTGGTCGAGGTCTTGGGCGGGTGGTGGACCGCCTGGACGATCTCGGCGCCGATCGCGCCTTGGTAGAACGGCCGCAGGCCGCGGCGCGCCAGCAGCCGGTACGTCGCGGCCAGGTCGGGGTTGCGGAAGATCGAACCGACCTCGGGCGCATCGCCGTGGGGCAGGTAGAGCTTGCGCGTCGAGGTGAAGGCGTCGAAGCGGACCTTGTTCTCCTCGGTCTGCTGGTGGAACGTCGAGTCGACGACGAAGCCGCGCCGGGCCACGCCGATCGCCGGGCGCAGCGACTGGGCCAGCGACCTCGTGCCCCACTGGTCGAGCGCGCTCTGCCAGGTGGCGAGCGACCCCGGGACGCCGACGGACACGCCGCTGGTGACCAACTCCGGTGTGAAGTTGTACGGCTTGCCCGTCGACGGGTCGATGAAGGCGTCGTGCGGCATCGACTCCGGTGCCGTCTCGCGCCCGTCGATGGTGTGCACCTGCCCGGTCCTCGCGTCGTAGTAGACGAAGAAGCCACCACCGCCGATTCCGGTCGAGAAGGGTTCGGTGACGCCGAGGGTCGCCGCGGTCGCGACCGCGGCGTCGACGGCGTTGCCACCGTGCTTCAGCACCCGGAGCCCGGCAGCCGACGCCTCGGGGTCGACGCTGGTGACCGCACCGCCGTACCCGATGCTGGTCGGGACCTTCTCGGTGTGCCGGGCGGCCGCGGCGGTTCTGCCCTGGGCGGTCGTGCTGGTGACCAGCAGAGCGGTGGTGAGCCCGAGGGCGGCAACCGGAACGGCGTGCCGCGCCCGGGGGGACAGGTGCGTCATGTGACCTCCGAGATCGACGTCTCCACCTTGCGCCTCGTCCTACCCCCATGTCGAGGGGTCAGTCGAGTGCTTCGACGGCCTCCTGTGCTCGGGCGATCCGGTCGGGGTCGTCCCAGCCGACCCAGACCACCCGTGGGTCCTTGCGGAACCAGCTGTCCTGACGCCTCGAGAACCTCCGCGTGGCCGTCACGGTCGCCTCGAGGGCCTCGTCGAGCGTCGACTCGCCGGCGAGGTACGCCGTCACCTCGCGGTAGCCGATCGCGGTCCGGGCCGTCCGGCCGTGCGCGAGCCCGAGGTCGAGGAGGCGACGGGCCTCGTCGACGAGGCCGGCGTCGAACATCCACCGCACCCGTTGCTCGATCCGCCGGTCGAGAGTCGGCCGGTCGATGTCGATCCCGATCTGGAGACTCACCGGATCGAGATATTCCCGTTTCGGAAGGGTCGCAGAGAAGGGGCGGCCGGTGATCCTGAGGACCTCGAGCGCTCGGACCACACGGCGCCCGTTGTCGGGCAGGATCCGGGCGGCCGCCTCGGGATCGGCTTCGACCAGCCGCCGGTGCAGCGTGGGCGCCCCTACCTCGCCGAGCTCGGCCTCGAGCTCACGACGTACCTCCGGATCGGTGCCCGGGAACTCGAACCGGTCCAGCACCGCCCGGGTGTAGAGCGCCGAACCGCCGACCAGGACCGGCGTCCGACCGCGGCCTCGGATCTCGGCCACGGCGGTCCTGGCCCAGGTCTGGAACTCCGCCACGGTCAGAGGCTCGGTGACGTCCAGGAGGTCGAGCAGGTGGTGCGGGATGCCGCGGCGGTCGGCCTCGGGCATCTTGGCGGTACCGATGTCCATGCCGCGGTAGACCTGCATCGCGTCGGTGTTGACGATCTCGCCGTCGAGCCGTTCTGCGAGGTCGAGGGAGAGCCCGGTCTTCCCCGCCGCGGTGGCACCGACGATCGCGACGATCGGGCGCGGCGCCGGGCTCGACATGTTTCTCAGTCTGGCAGTGGGAGACGGTGCCACCGGTTCGGCCCTAGTGTGGGCGCATGTCGCGGCTGCGCGAGGACGAGTTCGACGAGGACTACGGTCCCGACGACGACTCGCCGCCGTACTGGTTCCCGGGCACTCGGATGCCCGACGAGGCTCGCCGGATCGGCCTCACCCATCACGTGCCCGACGGCGCCCTGCTCGACTTCGCCGGTCGCCTGGACTCGACGCGGGCCTATCACCGGGTGGTGGCCTGGGTGATGCTGGTGGTGTTCGGGCTGCCGGTCGTCTTCTACGTGATCAGGCTGGTCGAGACCATCGGGGTTCACTGAGGTGGATCGGCGCTAGCCTGCGATCATGGGTTTCCTCGACGACGCCAAGAAGTTCCTCGACGAGCACGACGACCAGGTGGACCAGGCCATCGAGAAGGCGGGCGACCTGATCGACGACAAGACCGACGGCACGTTCGCCGACAAGGTCGACAAGGTGCAGGACATCGCCGAGGAGAAGACCGGCGCCGGCGACACCGCTCGCTGAGCACTCGCGCGCGTGGTCGATCGCTTCCGGGTCGTCCCGGCGTCCTATGTCTTCCTGACCCGGCGCGTCGGATCGCGCGACCAGGTGCTGCTGCAGCTGCGGCAGAACACCGGATACATGGACGGGCACTGGGCCGCGGCCGCGGCCGGGCACGTCGAGCGCGGTGAGACGGCGTACGACGCCGCCCGCCGCGAGGCGCGCGAGGAGATCGGCGTCGAGGTCGGTGAGCTGGCGTTCGTGACGTCGATGCAGCGCACTCAGCACGACCAGCCGATCGACGAGCGCATCGACTTCTTCTTCACCTGTCGATCGTGGTCCGGCGAGCCCCGCATCGTCGAGCCGGACAAGGCCGGCGCGATGGACTGGTTCGCTCTCGACGCGCTGCCGGATCCCGTCGTGCCGCACGAACTTTTCGTTCTGCGGCGGCTGGGTACGGGAGTGGAGGGATACACCACGTTCGGCTTCTGACGGAGCGCAGCTGCGAGGTGTGCGGGAGGGAGAGAACAGGAATGGTGACCGACTTGGGCGAGCAACCGACGCCGGAGGTCGAGCCCGCCGAGCCGCCGCCGGGTGGGGTGGACGCCGTCGACGAGAGCTTGTACGACCCGCAGCCGCTGGTTCCGGACCTGTCGCGCGTCGGCAACGAGGGCCGCAAGGACGAGATCCCCGACGAGCTGACCGAACCCGACGAGACGGACACCGTGGCGACCCGCAACGCGGACAGCGACGCTGATCAGGACGCGGACAGGGAGGCGCCGGCGTGAGCGACGAGCCGAAGGGCACGGGGAACGAGTACCCGACCGACCTGCGCGACTCCAACCCCAACGCCTCCGGTGCCGACCGGGCACGCGGAGGCATGGGCGTGAGCAGCGAGCGAGTCGGCCCGACCGGCGGCGGCCGCGAGGGGACCGACGGCGAGAAGGACACCACGGAAGCGCCGACGCGCGACCAGGCCGACGACGTGATCGGGTCGGACGCGGAGTTCGACCAGGGCCGTGAGGAGAACCCCGACGGCATCGCGCCCCGCGCGGGCTACCCGTCGCTCGACCCGCGAAGCAAGGACGCGCCGTACAAGGACGCCTGAGGGCCCTGTCCGTCCCGGGGTTACTGGGGGTTCCCCGCGTACGCGGGGGAACCGACCGAGGTCGCGCCTCAGCCGCAGGGGGTCGGCGCGAGGGGAGGTGGGGTGCCCACGGTGGGCATGCCCAGACCGACGGCGGTGTCCGGAGCGCCGGTGCGGGCCTCCCAGGCGTCGCCGGAGCGGGTACGACGGTGGGCCAGCACCGGTCCGTCGGCGACGAGGTGGTGGGGGGCGGCGTAGGTGACCTCGACCTCGACCAGGTCACCCGGCCGGATCTCCGTGTTCCAAGGCCCCGAGACAGGCGCCAGGGCGGCTTCCTCGACCGCCGGAACCGCGAAGTGCACGAGGCGGTTGTCGCGGGCACGCCCCGTCATCCGATGGGTGGCGGCGTCCTTGCGGCCCTCGCCCTCGGCGACGAGGAGCTCGAGGCGGGCACCGACCAGCTTCCGGTTCTCCTGCCACGCGACCTCGTCGACCAGCTCGACCAGACGCTCGTAGCGCCCGCGGACCACCTCGGCCGGCACCTGATCGGGCATGGTGGCGGCGGGGGTGCCCGGACGGATCGAGTACTGGAAGGTGAACGCCGCGGCGAAGCGCGCCTCGCGCACGACCTCGAGGGTCTGCCCGAAGTCGTCCTCGGTCTCACCGGGGAAGCCGACGATGATGTCGGTCGAGAGCGCGGCGTCGGGCATCGCGGCTCGGACCCGCTGGATGATTCCCAGGTACTTCTCCCGCCGGTAGGAGCGACGCATCGCCCGCAGCACCCGGTCTGAGCCCGACTGCAGCGGCATGTGCAGCTGGTGCATCACGTTGGGCGTCTCGGCCATCGCGGCGATCACGTCATCGCGGAACTCCGCCGGATGAGGCGAGGTGAAGCGCACTCGCTCCAGGCCCTCGACGTCGCCGCAGGCACGCAGCAGCGAGGCGAAGGCGCCCCGGTCGCCGAACTCCACGCCGTACGCGTTCACGTTCTGCCCGAGCAGCGTGATCTCGCTGACGCCCTCCGCGACGAGCGCTCTGATCTCGGCCAGGATGTCGCCCGGCCGCCGGTCCTTCTCCTTCCCGCGCAGGCTCGGGACGATGCAGAACGTGCAGGTGTTGTTGCACCCGACGCTGACGCTGACCCAGGCGGCGTACGCCGACTCGCGGCGCGTCGGCAGGGTCGAGGGGAACACCTCGAGCGACTCGAGGATCTCGACCTGCGCCTCGTCCTGCACGCGCGCGCGTTCGAGCAGGACGGGCAGTGAGCCGATGTTGTGGGTACCGAAGACGACGTCCACCCAGGGCGCCTTCTTCGTGATCGTCGCGCGGTCCTTCTGGGCCAGGCAGCCACCCACCGCGATCTGCATCCCCGGCCGCTGTGCCTTCACCGGCGCGAGATGGCCGAGGTTGCCGTACAGCTTGTTGTCGGCGTTCTCCCGCACCGCGCAGGTGTTGAACACGACGACATCGGCAAGCTCACCCGACGGCGCTGCGACGTACCCCGCCTCCTCGAGCAGGCCCGTCAGCCGCTCGGAGTCGTGCACGTTCATCTGGCACCCGTAGGTCTTGACCTCGTAGGTGCGCGGCGTGTGCTCGGCGGTGGTGCTCATGACAGTCGCCCAGCGTACGGCGCGACGGGCGACCTCACGGAATCCGTCGGCGGCGATGAGCGGAGAGAAGACGGTCTCCCATCGCTCAACGACGGTCGGTCACCCAGAGCCGGATCACGCCCTCGATCACGACCGTCCCGTCGGCGAGCTCGCCGCGCACCCGCACCGGGACGTCGGGGTCGTCGGCCGTCCACGCCTCGGGCTCCGTCTCGGCGATGCAGGTGACGTCGCCGGCGGCCTTGGCGGTGTAGGAGACCTCCATCGCCTTGGGGATCCACCGCCGTCCCTTCGGGATGCTGGCCTCGGCCAGCGCGCCCATCGCCGCCTCGAGCCCGTTGCACAGCGCGATCGCGTGCACCGTGCCGAGGTGGTTGTGCACGCGACGCCGGTCGCGGATCACCAGCTCGGCATGGTGTGGCTCGATCACGGTGAAGCGGGGCCGGACGGAGCCGAAGTACGGCGCGCGGGACGCGAAGGCCCGGGAGAACAGGCGGTCTCCGGCGGGGAGTCGCCGGGCGGTCCGCCAGAGGCGCAGGACATCGATCACCGACCGCATGTTACCAACGGGTAACAGGGCCCGGTGGGCCACGGTCCGATTGGTATCGTCCCCCCGTGACCGACACCTGGATGCGCCGCGAGATCGGCGAGCAGGGCGCGGCGGTGGCGGCCACGCTCGAGGAGGTACGCCGCCAGGCCGGACGCGCCCGAGCGGCGATGTCCGGGCGGCGCCGGATCCTGTTCGTGGCCCGCGGGTCGTCGGACAACGCCGCGATCTACGGTCGCTACCTGGTCGAGACCCAGCTGGGTGTGCCCGCGTCGCTCGCGGCGCCGAGCGTGGCCACCCACTACCGCGCCCGCCTCGACCTCTCCGACACCCTCGTGGTGAGCGTCTCCCAGTCGGGCCGGACCGAGGAGATCGTCGAGGTGCAGCGGTGGGCTGCCGTCCACGGTGCCGCCACGGTCGCGATCAGCAACGATGCGGAGAGTCCGCTGGCGACCGAGGCCGACGTACCCCTGACGACGCAGGCGGGCACCGAGCGCGCGGTGCCGGCGACCAAGTCCTACACGTCCCAGCTGGCAGCCCTCGCGGGTCTGGCGGCGAGCCTCGACGGCGGCGAGAGCTTGTGGCCGCTGCTCGACCGGGCGGCCGCCGAGGTGTCCCGGCTCGAGGAGGGCGAGGCCGGCGTCGCCGACGCGGTCGACCTGCTCGCCGGCTCGGACGAGACGCTGGTCACCGGGCGCGGACTGGTCTTCGGGACCGCCCTGGAGGTCGCCCTGAAGCTCGAGGAGACCTGCCTGCGGCCGGTTCGCGGACTGTCGTACGCCGACCTCCGGCACGGACCGATCGCCGTGGTCGGCCCCGGGCTCACCGCCGTCGTCGTGGCGGCTCAGGACGGCCCGATGCTCGGCCCGATCGCCGAGCTCGCCCGTGACCTCGCCGGACGCGGGGCGAAGGTGCTGGCCGTGGGCGGAGACGCAGTGCTCGCCGCGGCCGGGGCGTGCCACGTCCCGGGACCCGACCTCCCTGAGCCGGTGGCTCCGCTCGCCCTGGTCGTGCCCGGTCAGCTGATCGTCGAGTCCCTCGCCCGGAGACTGGGTCTCGACCCGGACTCACCCCGCGGCCTCTCCAAGGTCACGACCACGGATCCGGCCTGACCGGTCAGTCGGCCGTGGGCTGCTCGGCCCGGCGCACAGGCACCTGGACCACGGCATCGGACACCCCCGGAGCGCTCGCCGTGATGGTGATCTCGTAGCCGCCGTGACCGGTGTACCGGTGGCTGGCGGAGATCGAGTAGAGGCCGTTGACGCTGGTCGCCGTGGCAGGTGTCCCGATGACCGTCCCGGGCCTGTTCGTCCCGTCGCCCCATGCGATCGAGACCGTGACCGACCCCGCGGGGATGGCGGGCGCCGACAGGGACGCCAGTGTCCCCTCGACCCTTCCGCCCACGGCGCGTACGTCGGGCGTGCCGGCCAGGTCGAGCCTCCAGCGGACCTCGGGGCTCGGACAGAAGTTGGTCCCGGTCAGGGTCAACCGAGGTCCCTGCGCTGCCAGCCGAAGGAGGAAGTCGCCCTGGTCACGCGCCGCCTGCGGCGTCCAGCCGACCTCCGCGAGCGCGATCAGGCGCGGGAACACCATGTACTGCACCTCACCGAGGGTGCGGACCGTCTCGCCCCACATCGCACCTTCGACACCGATGACGTGCTGGTCGGTCACGCCGGCGACGTAGCGGCCCGGGTCCCAGTCGTAGAACTGCGAGACGTCGCAGCCGTCGTCGCACGCCCAGGTCAGGCCGAGGTCCGGCGGGGTGTCCGGGGCGTACTTCTGGTCGAGATAGGCGCGGGTCGCGGGCGCCATCACGATCTTCATGTCCTTGGCGACGGCCTGATGTGCCGTCGCGGTGTCCGGGCCGGTGCCGGACGCCGGGTTCCAGTACTCCGCCACCGAGCCGGCAGGCGGGTCGGTGCCCGGGCCGGCGAGCTCGGCCCACCCCATCACCGTCTTGCCCTGGGCCGTGACGAGGGTCATCAGGTGGTTGAGGAACGCGGCGTACCGGTCCTGGCTCAGGACCGTCGAGGGCACCTCGTCGCCGCCGATGTGGAAGTAGGGGCTCGTCGACATCGCCGACAGCTGGGTGATCATGGCGTCGTAGATGGCGAACGTGTTCTCGCTCTCCGGGCACATTGCGCTGTGGCCGACGTCGCCGGTGTAGTTCCACTGCGGCGGGTCGTGCGCGCCGCCGTTGATGTCCTCCGGGTGACCGTCCAGCAGCGGGTTCGCGGTGTCGCCGTACTCCGACATGATGATCGCGTTGTTGTGGCCGGGTGAGTCGACCTCCGGGACCACGCTCATGTGGTGCGCCGCGGCGTACGCGACGACGTCCTTGTACTCCTGCTGGGTCCAGAACCCGCCCGGATCCATCGGCCGACCGTCGGTGCCGACCGATCCCCGGCCCCCGATGTCGGTGAGGTTCGGAAAGCCGTCGATGACGATCCGGAAGCCCTGGTCGTCGCTGAGGTGCAGGTGCAGGGTGTTGATCTTGTACGCCGACACCTCCTCGATCAGCTGCATCACCGCGTCCGGGGTCTGGAAGTGGCGGGCGACGTCGAGCATGAACCCGCGGTAGTCGTAGCGCGGGTAGTCGACGATGTGCACCGACGGGACGGTCCAGGGGCCCTGCTCCGTCGTCCGGCTCTCGATCCACACCGGCAGCAGCTGCCGGATCGTCTGGATGCCGTTGAACAGCCCATGGGCCGTCTCCGCCGCGACGTCGACGCCATCGGGGCCCACGTCGAGCAGGTATCCCTCCACGGCCTGGCTCGGGGTCAGCTCGGGAACCTCGCGCAGCTCGAGCCTGACGTCTCGACCACTCGCGGGACCCGGCACGACCGGCAGCGGGTAGCCCGTCGCCGGCCGGAGGTACGCCGCCAGGTCGGCCGCCACGGTGAGCGCAGCCGACCCCGGGTCGGCGACGACACGTGTGTCTCGGGTGATCGTGAACCCACCGGCTCCGACGGCCATCGAGACCGGCCTGGGCACCACCTGCGGTCTCGCCGTCGGCGCGCCCGAGGGCGGCGGAGACGCGGTGATGGACACGGCCTACCTCAGCGGAGTGACGAGGACGGGAGATCAGAGGACCGCGCTCGGTCTACACCGGTGCACCCGGTGGCGACAAGGTCGAGCCTCGTCGTCAGTAGCCCAGGCCGTAGCCGAGCGGATAGAGGACCCCGCTCCCGTCGGTGTTCGGCACCGACACCGGCAACCGGCCCGTCGGGTTGATCTCGCCGTAGATCACCTTGACCAGCGACGTGATCGAGTCTCCGGTGTAGCCGTACGCGTCGAGCACCGCGGGCGCCTCCGGGAAGGCCGCGACGTCGTAGGGGTTGCGCATCGCGGTCACGACCACCTGCTTCCCGGTCGCGAGCAGCGCACGGACGAGCTTCGTCTGGGCGACGTCGGACGGCGTGGGCTGCCCGGTGGTCGGGTCGAGCCCCCAGGCGTTGTACGTCGACACGACCACCAGGTCCTTGTCGGCGGCGGCCGCGACGACCTGGCTGATCAACGAGTCCGACGGTGTCGTCCCGGTCTGGAAGACCTGCGTGGTCGCGCCCCGCTGGGTGAACCGGTCTCCGAGCTGTGCCGTCGTGCTGACGCCCCAACCGGTGACGAGCACGTGCTGCGGTGCCGTGGCGAGCGGGAGCATGCCGCCGTCGTTCTTGACCAGGGTCGTCGTTCGGTCGGTGACCGCCTGGGCCGCGGCGAGGTGATCGGGCGCGCCCTCCACTGTCGGCGCGACGGCCGGGTCGACGTAGGGGTCGGCGAAGAGGCCGTGCTGGTACTTGTGCAGCAGGATCCGGTAGACCGACTCGTCGATCCGCTGCTCGCTGATGGTGCCGTTCCTGACCGCGTCGAGGACGGCGCCGTACGCCGTGTCCATCTGCGGCGGGATGAGCAGCTGGTCGGCTCCGGCGAGGATCGCCTGGACCGGAGCGACGTCCGGCGGGTACGTCGAGGTCGCGCCGGCCATGTCGAGCGCGTCGGTCACGATCAGGCCCTTGAAGCCCAGCTCGTCGCGCAGCACGCCCGTGAGGATCTTGTGGCTCATCGTCGCCGGTGCGCCGGACGGGTCGACCGCGGGGAACACGACGTGGGCGGTCATGATCGTGTCGACCCCGGCTGCGATCGCGGCCTTGAAGGGGGGCAGGTCGGTCGACTCGAACGTGGCCAGGTCGTGAGTCACGATCGGCAGGCCGAAGTGGCTGTCCACCCCGGTGTCGCCGTGCCCGGGGAAGTGCTTGGAGACCGCGGACTCACCCGCGTCGTGGAAGCCCTCGATCTCGCCGGTGACGATCCGCGAGACCAGCGCGGGGTCGCCGCCCGGTGAGCGAACCCCGATCACGGGGTTGTTCGGGTTGATGTTGACGTCGGAGTCGACGCCGTAGTCCTGGGTCACTCCGACCGCCTTCAGCTCCGTGCCGATCACGTCGCCGGAGGTGCGGGCGTCCTCCGCGGAGCCGTCGGCGCCGAGGGCCATCGCACCGGGCATCTGGGTCGTCGGGGGACCGAAGCGGGCGACCAGTGCGCCACCCTCCTGGTCGACCGAGATCTGGAGCGGGATCTCCGCCGGCTGGGCCAACGACGCCCGCTGGAGCCCGTTGGACAGGGTGGCGACCTGAGCCGGGTCCCCGATGTTGTCGTCACTCGCGCAGCCCGTGCAGGGCACCCGCGTCGTGTAGTAGATGACACCGCCGGGCTGGTACTTCGCGATCGCCTGGGCCGGCGTGTCGACGCCGTACAGCGCTTGGTTCACCGACGTGGCGCTGTCGCTGACGTCGGTGGCGTCGCGGCCGGCGACCTCGATCACGAAGAGCTGGCCGACCTTCTGCCGCAAGGTCATGTGCTTCATCTTCGCGATGATCAGGCCGCGGTACGGCGCGTCACCGGAGGGCCCCGGACCGCCTGCCGTCGCCGCTGACGCGCCGAGTGCCGCGGCCATCACGACGGAGAGACCGATCACCAGTCGGAGCGACGTGCGGGTGCGGCGGATGAGGGATGCTGACCGAGCGAACACAGGCGCCTCCGGGCTCGTTTGCTGCCCCCCGAGATGAAGGACCTCACGACACTAAGCCTGAGGGCGCCGGCTGGAAAGGGGTCGGCCCAGAACTCGCCGGCGTTGCCGTGGAGCTCGCCCGACCGGCCGCTCTCGGGTGCGCGTCGTTCGCCGGTGATGCGGTGGTTCACGACCACTAGTCTGGGTGGCCGGATGCTGTTCGGCCGCCGGCGTGTGTCCGGATACGACGTCAGATACGACGGAGTACGGCGACCGTCGGAGGCACAGCCGGGGGACGGCCGGGCGCTCGGCGTCGACCAGGATGCCGAGGTGCGAGACGCGACACCGAGTTCCGAGGAGGAAGCCCGTGACCAGCGGCTCCGTGCCCGAGACCACCTTCGTGCGTGGGGAGATCGCGCGGCAGCCCGAGGCGTGGTCCCGCGCCGCCGACCTGGCAGGCGACGCCGCCGGGCTCTTTCCCCGGCCGGGTGAGTCGGTTGCGGTCCTGGGCTGCGGAACCTCGTGGTTCATGGCCAGCGCGTACGCCGCGTCGCGTGAGCACGCGGGCCACGGCCGGACGGATGCCTTCGCGGCCAGCGAGGTCCCGAGCGGGCGCGCGTACGACCGGGTCGTGGCCATCTCGCGGTCGGGCACGACCACCGAGGTGACCCGGGCGCTCGAGGCGTCCCGTGCGCCGACCCTTGCCCTCACCGCCGTCGCCGGCACGCCCGTCTGCGAGGCTGCCTCGGCGGCGCTGGTGCTCGACTTCGCCGACGAGGACTCCGTCGTCCAGACCGTCTTCGCCACCACGACGCTGTCTCTGCTACGAGCGTCGCTGGGCATCTCGGTGGCGGCCTCGGTCGGTCAGGCCCGCGAGGTGCTGTCCGGGGCTCATCGGCTCGACCCGACCCTCCTCGAGACCGGGCAGATCTCGTTCCTGGGCTCCGGCTGGGCGTACGGCGTCGCGCAGGAGGCGGCGCTCAAGCTGCGCGAGGCCGCCCAGCTCTGGACCGAGTCCTACCTCCAGATGGAGTACCGCCACGGACCGATCGCAGTGGCCGAACCGGGTCGCACGGTCTGGATCCTCGGGACGCCGGTCGCGGGCCTCCTCGACGACATCGGCGCCACCGGTGCCACGGTGGTCGACGACGACCTGGACCCGCTGGCCGACCTGGTTCGCGCCCAGCTGCTCGCTGCCGACCGTGCGGAGGGGGCCGGGCTCGACCCCGACCGCCCGCGGCACCTGACCCGGTCGGTGGTGCTGACCGACCCGTGATCGTCTGCGTCTGCCCGAGTCCGGCGGTCGACGTGACCTACCACGTCGACCGGATGGTGCCCGGCGCCACCGTCCGCGTCGGCTCCGTGGCCGAGCGTCCCGGTGGCAAGGGCGTGAACGTCGCCCGGGTGCTGCACGCGCTCGGCGAGCAGGTCCGTCTGGTCGCTCCGGCCGGCGGGTCCGCGGGCGAGCAGCTCCGCGTCTCGCTGGCCGCGGAGGGTGTGGCGCCCCGACTGGTGCCGGACCGGGTCCCCACGCGTCGTACGCTCACCGTCGTCGACGCCTCCGGCACGGCGACGTGCTTCACCGAGCCCGCCGCGACCGCATGCTGGCCCGAGCTCCATGAGGCGGTCATCGGCTCGCTGGCCGACGCGCGTGCCGTGGTCGTCAGCGGCAGCCTCCCGGCCGGAGTACCTCGCGAAGGGCTCGCCACGCTCGTCCGGCGCGTGAGGGAGCAGCATCTGCCGGTCATCGTCGACACCCACGGGGCCGCGCTGCTCGAGGCCCTTGCGGCCGGGTGCGACGTGGTGAAGCCGAACGCCGACGAGCTGGAACAGGTGACCGGCATGGCCGATCCGACGCCGGCCGCACGTGAGCTGGCCGACCGACACGGCACCGCGGTCGTCGCGTCGCTGGGCAGCGCCGGCATCGTGGCGGCGCTGCCGAGCGGCACGTGGGCGGCGTACCCTGACGCACCGGTCAGCGGCAACCCGACCGGCGCCGGGGACGCCCTCGTGGCGGGCCTCGCGCGCGGACTCGCTCGCGACGTCACCGCCCTCGAGCACCCCGAAGACTGGCTGCGCGACGCCGTGGCCCTCGCGACGGCGGCGGTCCGCGCACCCACCGCCGGAGACATCGACCCCGGCCAGTACGCAGACGAGCTCGCCCGCGTCTCGATCCGGGCACTGGACGGGGTCGGATGAGCCTGGTGACGACCGGTGACCTGGTCGCCGCGGCCTCGGCCCGCGGGACGGCTGTCGCGGCGGTGAACGTGATCACGCTCGAGCACGCCGAGGCGATCGTCGCCGCCGCCGTCCGGACCGGCCGGTCGCTGGTGCTCCAGCTGAGCGAGAACGCCGTCGCCTACCACGGCGGTCCGCACGCGATCACCCGCGCCGTGCACGCACTGGCCGAGGACGCAGCGGTGGGCCTCGCCGTCCATCTGGACCACGTCACGGACCCCGACCTGGTCACGGCGGCCGTCAGCGGTTCGCTGCGGCCACTGCTGGGTTCGCTGATGTACGACGGGGGCCCGCTTCCGTACGCCGAGAACGTCGCCCGGACTCGCGAGGTGGCCGGCCACGCCCACGCTCACGGGCTGTGGGTGGAGGCGGAGCTCGGCTTCGTCGGCGGCAAGGCCGATGCCGCAAGCAGCGCCCATGACCGGGGCGTCCGCACCGATCCGGAGCAGGCCGCTGAGTTCGTGGCCGCCACCGGGGTCGACGCCCTCGCCGTCGCGGTGGGGTCGTCGCACGCGATGACGGAGCAGAGCGCGCGCCTCGACCACCACCTCATCGAACGCCTCGCCGAGCGAGTTCCGGTCCCGCTGGTGCTCCACGGCTCGTCCGGTGTTCCCGACGAGGAGCTGCGCCGCGCCGTCACCGCCGGCGTCCGGAAGGTCAACGTCGGCACCGCACTGAACGTCGCCCTGACCTCGTCGTTGCGGGCCACGCTGGCGGCCGACCCGTCGGTGACCGACCCGCGACGCTATCTCGCCCCCGCACGAACGGCGATGCGCGACGCCGTCGTCCACCTTCTCGACCTGTTGGGCTGACCCTGGATCAGCGCGCCGCGGCGAGCGAGCTCGTCAGCTGATCGAACACGGCGGCGTCGACCGATGTACCGACGTGGCGGACGGCGAGCACGGAGACGCCGACGGCCCCGTCGGCCGCGGCCAGGACTTCGTCGGTGCCGCACGAGGCAGCGAGCCGACCGGCGACTTGGGGCCCGAGACCCATGATGCCGCCGCCGAGCACGACCGGACCCGACACGGTGGCGGACCTGACGGCGGTGAGGGTCCGCGCGAGCGCCGCGGCCGCGTCGTCGAGGATCCGGTCGGCGACGCCGTCCCCGTCGACCTCGAACGCCAGCCCGGCGACGTCGGCGAGCCGGACCGGCGCGGCGGCGTACGACGCCCGCACCACCGCCCTGATCGGCTCCCGGTCGCCGGCGTGCGAAGGCGCGGGCACGCCGAGTCGCGCAAGGAGCAGTGGCGTGAGCGCGGTGGACCGGCCACGGCCGTCGAGGTCGGCCAGGACCGCCCGTACGACGCGTCGCCCGATCCAGAAACCGGAGCCCTCGTCGCCCAGGAGCCAGCCGAGTGCGTCCGCGACGGCGACCTGACGCCCGTCCTCCACCCGGATCGCGCCGGCTCCGGTCCCGGCGATGACGGCGTAGCCGTCCGGTCTCCAGGTGCCCGAGAAGTACGTCGCCAGCAGGTCGGACTCGAAGACGAGCGTGGCGTCCAGTCCGATGCCCGCGAGCCGGCGCCGGATCTCCGGCGCGACCGAGGTGCTGCTCGCGCCGGCCATCGCGAGCACGACCAGCCGGATCCGCGTGCCCGGCACGTCCGCCTGGTGCAGTGCCCCGCTGACACTCTCCACGACCGCCGCGGCGGCGGTCTCCGGCCCCACGGCGATCGGGTTCCCGCTACCCGCGACGGCGTAGGCCAGGCACCGGCCGGGTGGACGGACGACCACGGCGCGGGTACTGGTGCCGCCGGCGTCGACGGCGACCAACTCGGCGAGCTGCGGAGTCATCGTTACCTATTCGTGACATTCAGGTGATTGTGACCGGTACCACAACATGTAAATAGTTTTCCTTAGCCAGTGGCATCGCCGAGAAGGATTTTCAATGAAGGCTCCCGACGGGACTGCGGACCGTGCGCTGGAAGGCTACGGCGCCAGCAGCAGGATCCGCGCTGCCCTTCCGCGGATGCCGGGCGGCATGGTCAAGATCGGCACGCTCCTGCTGGAGGACCCGTCCCTCCCGCTGCGGCTGTCGATCACCGAGCTCGCCGGCCGAGCCGGTACCTCGCCGGCGACGGTCACCCGGTTCTGCCGCGCGATCGGCTACACCGGCTACCTCGCCCTGCGGGTGGGCGCGGCGGCCGAGCAGGGCCGGTCGAGCGCCCACGAGACCTGGGACTCCGACATCGGACGCGCCTTCCACCCGGATGACACCGCGACCGAGGTGATGCGCACCCTGGTGAACGCCCACACCGTGGCGCTCACGTCCACCTCCGAACGTCTCGACCCCGCGCTCGTCGGCCGGGTCGCCGACGCCGTGGCCGCGAGCACCCACGTGGACATCTACGGCATCGGTGGTAGCGCCGGCATGGCGGTCGAGCTCCAGGCCCGGCTGTACCGGATCGGGATCAACGCGCACGCGTGGAGCGAGGTGCACGTCGGGCTGACCAGCGCCGCCCTGCTGGGCGAGTCGAGCGTCGCGATCGCCTTCTCCAACACCGGCCGCACCGAGGAGACCATCGAGATGCTCGCCCTGGCGAAGTCGTCGGGGGCCTTCGCCGTCGCGGTCACCGGCGACCCGGGCTCCCCGATGGCCCAGGTCGCCGATGCCCACCTGACCAGCCACGCGCCCGGCGAATACCTCCAGCCCGACGACCTGTCGGCGAAGCACGCCCAGCTCTTCGTGATCGACCTGCTGTACCTCCTCGCGGCCCAGCGGGACTTCTCGCGTACGACGAGCCTGCTGGCGGCCTCCGCGGCGGCCGTGGCTCCGCATCGCCGTCCGTTCCGCTCGGCGACCCGGCCACGGACCGCCGCCTCGTCGAAAGGACCCGTCACCGCATGACGTCCACCCCCCGAATGAGCGCACTTCTCGCCGACTTCTCCACCGAGGTCCGACAGCGGCTCGACGACCTCGACCGGGAGGTCCGTACCGGCGGCCTCGACCCGGCCATCGACCTGATCGTGTCCTCCTTGCAGCGCGGCGGCGTCCTGCAGGCCTTCGGCACCGGCCATTCCCAGGCGTTCGCGATGGAGGTCGCGGGCCGCGCGGGCGGCCTGATCCCGACCCATGCGATCGCGCTGCGCGACGTCGTCCTGCGCGGCAGCCGGGACGTCTCGGCGCTCCGGGGGGCCACGCTCGAGCGCGACGAGTCGGTGGTCGACGAGCTGTACGGGCTGTACTCGTTCGACCCGGCCGACGTCTTCCTGATCGCCTCGAACTCAGGTGTCAACGGCTCCATCGTCGGGCTCGCCCTCCGGGCCAAGGCCGACGGTCACCCGATCATCGCCGTGACGAGCCTGGAACACACCAACGCCGTCACCCCCAAGCACAGCAGCGGCAAGCGGCTCGCGGAGATCGCCGACATCGTGATCGACAACCGGGCGCCGTACGGCGACACGACCATCGGCCTCGGCGAGGGGCTGTCCGCCGGGGCGGTCTCCTCGATCACAGCTGCGTACATCGCCCAGCTCCTCACCCTCGGCGCGGCTCAGCGGCTCCGGGACGCCGGTGAGGTCCCCCCGCTCTACGTCTCGGCCAACATCCCGGGAGGTGAGACCCACAACGACGCCCTCAAGGCGCGGTACGGCGAGCGCATCGCCGGCCTGGCCTGACCTCGACGACAGCCGCCCCCGCACGAACGCTCGACCCCAGCACCCAGCAGAAGAGTTCATCACGAAAGGGATTCCACGATGAGCCGAGAAACCGCCCAATTCGACCGCCGAACCCTGCTCCGTGGCGCCCTTGCGACGGCGGCGATCGCGCCGCTCGCCGGAGCGCTGGACGCGTGCGGGGGGTCCTCGCCCAGTGGAGGTGGTGGCGGTTCCTCGGCCGGCACCACGTCGGCGACCAACCCGTTCGGGCTCGCGAACAACTCGAGCGTCGAAGCCGTCATCTTCAACGGCGGCTACGGCTACGACTACGTCAAGTTCGCCGCCACCCAGGTCCCGAAGCAGCAGGGCTTCTCCGGCGTCACCATCAAGGTCTCGCCGTCGACGCAGATCGCCCAGCAGCTGCAGCCTCGTTTCGTCGGCGGCAACCCGCCCGACCTGATCGACAACTCGGGTGAGAACGCCATCGGGTTCAACGCCATCGAGCAGCAGCTCGAGACGCTCGACGACGTCTTCGAGGCCAACAACTACGAGGGCACGAAGATCGCCGACACGCTGTACCCGAACGTGAAGCTCCCGGGCACCTTCGGCGGCAAGTTCCTCGCGATGAACTACGTGATGACGGTCTACGGCGTCTGGTACTCCGCCACCCTCTTCCAGCAGAACGGCTGGACCCCGCCGAAGACCTGGGACGACGCCATCGCCCTCGGCGCCAAGGCCAAGGCCCAGGGCAAGTACCTCTGGGTCTGGGGCAAGGAGGCGGCGACGTACTACCAGACCATGGCCGTCGACTCGGCCATCAAGGAAGGCGGCGACGACGTCCGGCTGGCGCTGGAGAACCTCGAGTCCGGCTGTTGGTCCAAGCCACAGATCCAGGACGTCTTCAACGCCCTGGGCGAGTGCGTGCAGAAGGGCTACTTCGTCCCCGGCGGCGCCGGCACCCAGTTCACCGCCGCCCAGGCCAAGTGGAGCAACGACGAGCAGGCGATCCTCTACCCGTCGGGCGGCTGGATCGAGAACGAGATGAAGGACGCGACGAAGGGCAACTTCCAGATGACCGGCGCACCGGAGCCGACCGTCTCCTCCAGCCCGGCGATGCCCTACGAGTCGCTGCGGGCCGCTGCGGGCGAGCCGTTCATCGTGCCGTCACAGGGCAAGAACGTCGCGGGCGGCAAGGAGATCCTGCGCGCGATGCTGTCGAAGGCGGCGGCGACCAACTTCTCCAAGACCCGCCTCGCACCGACGATCGTCAAGGGCCTCGTGCCGGCCAACGGGTTCGGGTCGACCGCGCTGGTCTCGCAGACGAAGATGCTGGACGCCGCAGGCAGCAACACCTTCAACTACCAGTTCGTCGACTACTACGGCATGAACACCGACCAGCTGGTGCCCTGGAACTCGTTCCTGTCGGGCCAGCTCGACGTGTCAGGGCTGACCAAGGCCCTGCAGGACATCACCGACAAGATCGCCAACGACTCCTCGGTGAAGAAGCTCAAGATCACGTGACCAGCACCGAGACCAGCGTGACGACGTCAGCCGGAGGCCGGCCTCGCCCGGCCCTCCGGCGGCGCCGTCGGATGCCCAGCGTGGACCGGCTGAGCTTCATGGCCGTGTTCGTGGGGCTGCCGCTGGCCATCTACGTCGTCTTCGTGATCTACCCGTTCGGCCAGGCGCTGTACTACTCGATGACCGACTGGAGCGGGTTCACGCCGACGTACAACTTCACCGGGCTGGACAACTTCACCAAGCTGCTCCACGACGACACGTTCCGGCGGGCGTTGCGCAACAACATCGAGCTCGCGATCGTCGTGCCCTTCGTGACCATCGTGCTGGCGCTCACCATCGCGACGCTCGTCACCGTCGGCGGTCCCGGCAGGGGCAACGTCCGGGGGATCCGCGGGTCCGGGTTCTATCGGGTCGTGTCCTTCTTCCCCTACACCGTCCCGGCCATCGTCATCGGCCTGATCTGGGCGCAGGTGTACGACCCCTCGGCCGGCATCCTCAACGCCACCCTCACCAAGGTCGGCTTCGGCCGGTTCGAGAACTTCGCCTGGCTCGGCGACCAACGGACGGCGATGCCGGCGTCGATGTTCGTGATCATCTGGAGCTTCGTCGGGTTCTACACGGTGCTGTTCGTCGCCGCCATCAAGGGCGTTCCGGGCGAGATCTACGAGGCGGCCCGGATGGACGGAGCCGGGCGGTTCCGCACGGCCATCTCGATCACGCTCCCGCTCGTCCGCGACACCGTGCAGACGGCGTACATCTATCTCGGGATCACCGTCCTGGACGCCTTCGTGTACATGCAGGCGCTGAACCCGAACGGCGGCCCCAACAACACCACGCGGACGATGAGCCAGGACCTCTTCAACACGGCGTTCCGGAAAGGCCAGTTCGGCTATGCCACGGCGATGGGTGTCGTGCTGGCGCTCGTGACCCTGCTGTTCGCCGCGATCGTGTTCACGGTCAACCATGTCACCGGAGGCGCCGAGAGGAGGCTGCGCCGATGACCGCCATCTCGCCCGACGAGAACGTCGCCACCGACGGCCGCGGCGTGTGGAGCACAGGCGACCGCGCCGTCGAGGCCACCTCGCACGTCCTCCTCGCGGGCTGGTCGATCATCGTCATCGTCCCGTTCCTGTGGGTGGTGCTGTCGTCGTTCAAGACGACCAAGGAGATCCTGGCCTCGCCGTTCTCGCTGCCGGCGCACTGGACCTTCGACAACTACACCAAGGCGTGGACCGACGCCGGGATCCGCCACTTCTTCCTGAACACCATCATCGTCGTGGGTGCCGCCCTCGTGCTGGTCATGTTGCTGGGAGCGATGTGCGCCTACGTGCTCGCGCGGTTCGCATTCCCCGGAGCGCGGTTCATCTACTACTCCATGCTCGCGGGGCTGACCTTCCCGATCTTCCTGGCGATCGTGCCGCTGTTCTTCATCCTGAAGAACGGCGGGCTGCTCAACACCCTGCCCGGTCTGGTCATGGTGTACGTCGCGTACGCCCTGCCGTTCACGGTCTTCTTCCTGCACTCGTTCTTCAAGACCCTGCCGCACGAGGTGTACGAGGCGGCGCTGATGGACGGCGCCGGGGACTGGCGGATCTTCTTCCAGATCATGCTGCCGATGGCGCGGCCCGGCATCGCCGCGGTCGCGATCTTCAACTTCCTCGGCCTGTGGAACCAGTTCCTGCTTCCGGTCGCTCTGAACACCGACCCGAGCAGATACGTGCTGACCCAGGGGATGGCGGAGTTCGCGTCGCAGGCGGGCTACGCGGTCGACTTCGGGGCCCTGTTCGCCGCCGTCGTCATCACCGTCGTACCCGTGCTGATCGTCTATGTCATCTTCCAGCGCCGGCTGGAGGGGTCGGTGTCCCAGGGCACGTTCCGTTGACTCTGACGTCCCGCGCACCGGAGCCCCCACCGCCGGTGAGCCAGGACCGTTCTGACCTCCCCCAACCGATCCCGGCTCACCGCTCCCCGGCGTCCGGCGTCATCCGGAAGTCGAGATGCGCGGGGAGTGGAGCGCCCGGGTGCAACGCGTCCCAGACCTCTCCGAGGACGGTGTCTCCTTCGGCGAGGTCCTCGACGACCAACGACTCCATGATCCGGGCGGCACGCTCGCGCTCCCCGGACGCCAGCAGAGCCCGGGCCTCGAGCAGGCGGGTCCGGCCGTGGCGGCGTATCGCGGGGTCCAGGGCGGCGATGGCCTCCACGCAGTCGTCGGACCGTCCGGCGGCGAGCAGCCGCTCCAGCTGCTCCGTGGCGAGTCCACGGCAGTCCGGTCGCAGCTCGCGAGCGCGCGCGTAGAGGTCACCCGCGCGATCGTCGTCGGCCAGCAGCGCCAGCCCTCGCAACGCCCAGGCGTTCTCGTCCGCGGCCAGGCTCGCGGCGTACTGCTCGGCGGCTCGTTCCCGCTCGCCACGCACGTGGGCGTTCACCGCACGGGCCAGGTGGACCCAGGCTGAGTCCGGCGCCTCCTCGAGCACGGCACGCCAACGGTCCGAGACCGGAGGCACCGGCAGCCGGTCTGCCGAGGTCGCGAGCTTCTCGGTGTCACCGTCCAACAGGTGCCGTGCCGGAAGGCTGTCGTCGTCGACCGGTGGGAACGGCAGGGCCGCCGGCGGTACGACGTCCGGCCGGTCCCGGAGCCTCAGCTCGACGTGCCCCCAGCCGGACCCGGTGCTCAGCAGGTCGGTGATCGCGGCGTCGGCCACCTCGGTGAGCCAGCGTTCGTGGACGGCCTCGAGGTGGCCGGGACCCGTCGCCTCGAGCACTGCCGCCTGGGCGGCAGCGCACGCCTCGTCGTACCCACCCGCCACCGCTTCCGGGCCCAGGTCGACGCCACCGAACGCCTCGGTCCACGACACGCTCGCCCCACCCGCCAACCGGTCGTGCTCGAGCTGCGTCGGGCACCATCCCGCCTGGATCTCGGCGTACCTCGCGCCCGGACCGCAGAGCCACTCCTGCCACCGTGAGCCGGCCGGGCCGCTCCCCCAGAGGAACAGCTTGCGGCCACGCAGTCCCTGTGTCGACGTCTCGGCGAAGCCACTGCCGTCGGGCTCGACGGACACGATGTGCCGACCGCGCTGCTCCTGCACGTCGTAGAAGTAGTCGGCGGGAAAGGTGGAGGCCATCGGACGGCTGATGTCGACGTCCGGGCGATCGGGGTAGGGGACCGGCACGCGGACCAGGGCGCCGGTGTACTCGGTACGCCAGGCGGCGTCCGCCGTGGTCAGCACGCGGGTCCCCGGAGACTCGGGCACCGCGATGTTGGTCCAGTAGTAGAGCGGCTTCTCCTCCGGGTCCGGGTTGATCACCCGGGTCGAGGCGTACAACCGGTCGGACCCAGGAGCCAGCGAAAGGTCGACCTGCAGCACGAGGTCACGGGTCCGCTCCCACTCCCACAGCCGCAGCAGGTCCCCGTCCGGACCGGCGACCACGGCTGCGTGCACCGGTCGGCACGACATCGTCGTATGGCCGGTCGAGCCGAGGTTCCACTCGATGCCTCCGGCGAACCAGGCATCGGTCAACCCGAAGTTCGCGAACTGCAGCACCGGGTTGCAGAACAGCAGCTCACGTCCGCGCGAGGCGTCGTACAGCGACCAGACGCGGCCGCCGAGCGTCGGGAGCACGGTCGCGCGCAGCACCCCGTTGTCGAGCACGTACGCCGGGAGCTCGACCTCGCGCAACGACCGGTCATAGTCCTCCTGGACGGCGTACGGGAGAGGGCTCTCCAGCCGCCCGTAGGCAAGTCGCTCGATCATGTCGGGCGGGGCACCCGGACCGACATCGGGGTACGGCAGCTCCCGCATCCGGGTGAACCGGGGCAGGGGGCTCTCGGGGCCGAGAGCCGCCGCCGGCACGGTCAGGGTCGTGCGGCGAACCGTCGCCGCCGATGTGCGCGCCACATGACATTCTTGCGCAGTGGACGACGACGATCTCGCGCTCGCCATCGACGTCGGCGGCACCACCATCAAGGCGGAGCTGGTCGACCGCGCGGGGACCGCGGTGGCCGCCGAGCAACGGCCCACTCCACACGGAGAGAGCGCGCGCGACGCCATCGTCGAGGTCGGCGGCGTGCTGCTCGCGCAGCAGCCGGACACACCCGTGGTCGGTGCCGGTGTCGTCGTCCCGGGCCTCGTCGACCGAGCGGCCGGCGTCGCGACGTACAGCGCCAACCTCGGGTGGCGCGATCTCGAGCTCGTCCGAGCACTCGGCGCCGCGTGGCGGCTGCCGGTGCGGATCGCCCACGACGTCGCCTCCGGGGGCGTGGCCGAGCACAGGCTCGGCGCAGGTGTCGGCACACAGGATCTCGTGTTCGTCGCCATCGGCACCGGGATCGCCGCCTCGATCGTGTCCGGAGGGCACCTGGTGACCGGGCACCGCGGCGAGTCCGCAGAGATCGGGCACCTGGCCGTCCGGACCGGCGTCGCGTGCGCGTGCGGGCGTGACGGGTGCCTCGAAGCCATCGCGTCCGCGGCGGCGATCGCCCGCCGCTACGGCGCTCTGACCGGGAGCCAGGTCACCGGCGCCGACGAGGTCGTCGCGCGACTCGACTCGGACGCCGTCGCGCGTGAGGTCTGGCAGGAGGCAGTGGAGGCGCTCGCGGACGCGCTCGCCGTCGTCTCGCTTCTCGTCGGGCCGGCCCTGGTGGTGATCGGTGGTGGGCTCAGCCGGGCGGGTGCAGCGCTGGTCGATCCGCTGCGGGTCGCGCTGCGTGAGCGGACCCACGTCGTCCATCCCGCCGATGTGGCGGCGTCCGCTCTCGGCGACCGCGGCGGCGTGGTCGGTGCGGCGTTCCTGGCTCGCGACGGTTGGGCACCCGAGTCATGACCGTCGGCGCTCTGGCGGGGCGGCTCGTGACGACCGACGGAGTCGTGGACGAGGGGGTGCTCGAGATCCGTGTCGACGGCACGATCGGATACGTCGGCCCGGCGTCCGGCTGGTCGGGCCCGCAGCCGACGCCGGTCGACATGGTCGCGCCCGGGTACGTCGACATCCACTGTCACGGCGGTGGCGGCCACACGGTCATGTCTCCGGACCCGGCCGAGGTCGCCGCGGTCGCCGCACACCACCTCTCCCACGGCACCACCACGATGCTGGCGAGTCTGGTGAGCGC
>JAICSK010000281.1 GCA_025936915.1 Nocardioides sp. | reverse complement strand
GCACCGGTTCACGGTCGAGCTGGAGGCCGGCGTCACCGACGACGGCTCCGCCTTCGCCGCCGCGGTGGAGAAGACGCTGTCCGACCCGCACAGCTGGGGGCGCGGTGGCCGGGCCTCGTTCCAGCGGATCGACACCGGCGTGCCGGACTTCCGGGTCACCCTGACCTCGTCGCTGACGGTACGGAAGCTGTGCGGCTACGACCTGCCGTACGAGACGTCCTGCTACAACGGTGACCTGGCGAGGGTAGTGATCAACGACGCCCGCTGGGTGCGCGGCGCGGTCGCCTACCAGGGCGACCTGGCGCGCTACCGGGTCTACGTGATCAACCACGAGGTCGGGCACGCGCTCGGCCACGCGCACCTGCAGTGCCCGCGCAACGGCGCGCTGGCCCCGGTGATGATGCAGCAGACCCTCGGCGTCACCACCCCCGGCGTCGGCAGCTGCAAGCCCAACCCCTACCCCTTCCCCTGACGCCGTCCTCGACCGTCGATCGAGGACGCAAGGGTCGGTCCGGTGACCGGGGCTCGACGCGCGCGGGGCCGGGGAACAGGGCGGCCGGGTAGTGAGTTGGCATCGGGGACGAGGACGAAGGAGAAACCCGTGTCGTTGCCGCCCCTGGTCGAGCCGGCCGAGGAGCTGTCGGTCGAGGAGATTGCCCGCTACAGCCGCCACCTGATCATCCCGGACGTCGGGGTGCCGGGCCAGAAGCGGCTCAAGAACGCGAAGGTACTGGTCGTCGGGGCCGGCGGGCTGGGCTCGCCCGCCCTGCTCTACCTGGCCGCCGCCGGCGTCGGCACCCTCGGCATCATCGATTTCGACGTGGTCGACGAGTCCAACCTGCAGCGGCAGGTGATCCACGGCGTGTCCGACCTCGGCAAGTCCAAGGCGCTGTCGGCCAAGGAGTCGATCGTCGAGATCAACCCGCATGTCAACGTGATCCTGCACGAGGAGCGGCTCGACTCCGACAACGCGCTGGACATCTTCCGCCCGTACGACCTGGTCCTGGACGGGACGGACAACTTCGCCACCCGCTACCTGGTCAACGACGCCTGCGTGCTGCTCGGCAAGCCGTACGTGTGGGGCTCGATCTACCGGTTCGAGGGCCAGGTCAGCGTCTTCTGGGACGAGCACGGCCCCAACTACCGTGACCTCTACCCGGTGCCGCCGCCGCCCGGGATGGTGCCCTCCTGCGCGGAGGGCGGCGTGCTCGGCGTGCTGTGCGCGTCGATCGGGTCGGTCATGGTCACCGAGGCGATCAAGCTCATCACCGGCATCGGCGAGTCGCTGCTCGGCCGGCTGATGGTCTACGACGCCCTCGAGATGTCGTACCGGACGATCAAGATCCGCAAGGACCCGAAGGCCGAGCCGATCACCAGGCTCATCGACTACGAGGAGTTCTGCGGGGTCGTCTCGGACGAGGCCCAGCAGGCGGCGTTCGGCTCGACGATCACCGTGGCCGACCTCAAGGAGATGCTGGACGCGGGCAAGGACCCCTACCTGGTCGACGTCCGGGAGCCGGTCGAGTACGAGATCGTGAAGATCCCGGGCGGCGTGCTGATCCCGAAGGACCGCATCCTGTCCGGCGAGGCGCTGGCCGAGCTGCCGCAGGACAAGCCGCTGGTGCTCTACTGCAAGACCGGCGTCCGGTCGGCCGAGGCGCTGGCCGCGGTCAAGGCGGCCGGTTTCCGGGACGCCGTGCACGTGCAGGGCGGCGTGACGGCCTGGGCCACCCAGGTCGACCCCTCGCTGCCGACCTACTGATCATGCCGGGAGCGGGGCGGGCGGCCTCGCGCCGGGCGGTG
>JAICSK010000028.1 GCA_025936915.1 Nocardioides sp. | reverse complement strand
TTCGCGCCGGACGCCGGTGACGTAGGCGTCGTACCGCGCCCGGGGTGACGCCAGGATCGCCAGGTCGGCGTCGCACAGCGCTTGGCCGGCGGGGTCGTCGGCCGCCGGGGCGTGGGTCTCGGTGAGCCGCACCAGCCGCGCCACCTCGGCGGCGTACGACGTGCCATCGAGTGCCTCCTCCGCCCAGACGGCGCTGCGTTCCTCGGCGTCGCGCTCACCGTCGTACACCGCGTCGTGGAACCACGCAGCCAGCGCCACGACCGTCGTGTCGAACGAGGCCCCGGCCCGTGCCAGCTCGTCGAGCCGGTCGAGCACCTCGGTCAGGTGGAGGGTGTCGTGGTAGCCGCGGCTCGGGTCGGCGTACGCCGCGAGCAGCTGGTCGCGGACGTCGGTGTCGCCCGACAGCGGCCAGCGTGGGGCCGGCGAGCTCATCCCGCTGCCGCCTCGACGTGGAGCCGGGCGGCGACGGCCCGATCGGGTGCCGTCGCCCAGCGCACGGTGCGGGTCGCCGCGCGGCCGAGCAGGTCGGCGGTGCGGTCGTGCACCTCTGGCAGCCCGAGCGGAGCGCGTGTCCACACCGGCATCAGGCCGACAGCGGCGGTGACCAGGATCCGGTAGGGAGGTCGCGCGACCAGCGGCAGGTCGGGTTCGCGGACCAGGTAGGCGACGGCGTCCCGGGCGTGGTCGATCGCGCGCAGCTCGGGGCGGAAGCGATCGACGGCCGCGTCCAGCTCGGCCTCGGTGGTCGGCGGATCGATCACGCCGAGCTTGCGGGCGACGAACGCCGCCTGCGCGACGTACTCGTCGTACCCGGCCTGGTCGAGCGGCCGGGCGCCGTACCGCCGGTGCGCGAGCAGGAAGCTCTGGATCTCGGCGACGTGCACCCACTCCAGGAGATGCGGGTCGGTCGCGTCGTACGGCGTGCCGTCGGGCATCGTGCCGCGCACCCGGTCGTGGATCGCCCGCACGACGTCGACCGCCTGCTGCGCATGCTCCGCGGTGCCGAAGGTGGTGACCGCGAGGAACCGGCTGGTGCGGGCGAGGCGGCCCCACATGTCGCCGCGGTAGCCGGAGTGCTCGGCGACCGCGGTCATCGCCTGGGGCTGCATGGTCTGCAGCAGCACCGCCCGGATCCCGCCGACGTACATCGACGCGTCGCCGTGCACGACCGTGATCGGGCTGCCCCGCTCGAACCACCGCGGCCCCGGCGTGCCGTGGATCCGGTCGCGGTGACGGGCGCCGTCGGGTCCGGCCACGCGCAGGAACAGCGCCTGGCCCAGGCGCGCGCGCATCCCCACGCTGCGAGCGTACGGGAGGGCATGAACCCGGATCCGCCGCCGAAGTGATGACCCGAGTGGAGGAGTCGTCTTCGCCCAGGCGGGGCGCTCATCTCCGGAGCCGACTCGGGTCAGCAGTTCGGTTGCGATGGAGCCGGTGACCGTGGCAGAGCCCGGGGGAAGTCTCAGTCGTCGGCGTCGCGGATGGAGTAGGCGTACCCCTGCTCGGCCAGGAACCGCTGCCGGTTGGCGGCGAACTCCGCGTCGACGGTGTCGCGGGACACGATCGTGTAGAAGTGGGCCGACTTGCCCTCGGTCTTGGGCCGGAGCAGCCGACCGAGGCGCTGCGCCTCCTCCTGCCGCGACCCGAAGGACCCCGACACCTGGATCGCCACCTCGGCCGTGGGCAGGTCGATCGAGAAGTTGGCGACCTTCGACACCACCAGGAGCCCCACCTCCCCGGCGCGGAAGGCGTCGAACAGCCGCTGCCGCTCCTTGACCGGCGTGGCACCGGTGATCGTGGCGGCGTCGAGCGCGGTGGCGATCTCGTCGAGCTGGTCGAGGTACTGGCCGATCACCAGCGTCGGCTGCCCGGCGTGCTGGTCGAGCAGCCGGCGTACGACGTCGATCTTGTGGTGGGTGCACGAGGCGAGCCGGTAGCGCTCCTCCGGCTCGGCCACGGCGTACGCCATCCGCTCCGACGCGGGCAGGGTCACCCGCACCTCGACACAGTCGGCCGGCGCGATCCAGCCCTGGGCCTCGATGTCCTTCCAGGGCGCGTCGTACCGCTTCGGACCGATCAGCGAGAACACGTCGCCCTCGCGACCGTCCTCGCGCACCAGGGTCGCGGTCAGCCCCAGTCGCCGTCGCGCCTGGAGGTCGGCGGTCATCCGGAAGACCGGTGCCGGCAACAGGTGCACCTCGTCGTACACGACGAGCCCCCAGTCGCGGGCGTCGAGCAGCTCGAGGTGGGAGTAGACGCCCTTCCGCCGCGTCGTCATCACCTGGTACGTCGCGATCGTGACCGGCCGGATCTCCTTGACCGAGCCGCTGTACTCGCCGATCTCCTCCGGAGTCAGCGACGTACGCCGGACCAGCTCGTCCTTCCACTGCCGTGCGCTGACGGTGTTGGTGACCAGGATCAACGTGGTCGCCTTCGCGTGCGCCATCGCGGCCGCGCCGACGAGCGTCTTGCCGGCCCCGCAGGGGAGTACGACGACGCCGGAGCCGCCGTGCCAGAACGACTCGGCCGCCTCCTTCTGGTAGGCCCGCAACGACCACTCCGTCTGGTCGAGCTCGATCTCGTGCGCCTCACCGTCGACGTACCCGGCGAAGTCCTCGGCCGGCCAACCGAGCTTGAGCAGGGCCTGCTTCAGGTTGCCGCGCTCACTGGGGTGGACCGCGACGGTGTCGTCGTCGAGACGGGCGCCGATCATCCCGGCGACCTTCTTCGCACGCAGCACCTCCTCGAGCACCGGCCGGTCGGTCGACACCAGCACCAGGCCGTGGGTCGGGTGCTTCTCCAGCCGCAGCCGGCCATAGCGCGCCATCGTCTCGGCGACGTCCACCAGCAGCGCGTGGGGGACGGCGTACCGGCTGAACTCCAGCAGCGTGTCGACGACCTGCTCGGCGTCGTGCCCGGCCGCCCGGGCGTTCCACAGGCCGAGCGGGGTCAGCCGGTAGGTGTGGATGTGCTCGGGTGAGCGCTCGAGCTCGGCGAACGGCGCGATCGCCTTGCGGCAGTCGCCGGCGCGCTCGTGGTCGACCTCGAGCAACAGCGTCTTGTCGCTCTGCACGATCAGGGGTCCCTCGTTCATCGAGGGGCAAGCCTACGGACCGGGCGTATCCAGGCGACCTGGTGCGCCGCTAGCGTGCGCCGCGTGACTGCTCTGCCCGACGACGGTGGCCTGACCGTGCTGTTCATGCCGGAGTCGGCGTACGGCCCGACCAACCAGTGCATCGGCCTCGCGAAGGTGCTCCTGGACCAGGGGCACATGGTCGTCTTCGCGGCCGAGCGTTCGTGGGCGGGCAAGCTCGCGCCGTACGGCTTCGTCGAGGACCTGGTCGATCTCGCCCCCCACGACCAGCCCGACCCCGACGCCGCCGAGGAGGCGGCGGGGCAGTTCTGGATCGACTTCATCAACGAGACGGCGCCGGAGTTCGCGAAGCCGACCCGCGAGCAGCTGGCGACGTTCGTGCAGCCGACGTACCAGGCTCTGATCGACGGCGCGATGTACGCCGAGCCGCAGCTGCGGCACATCATCGCCCGGCATCGACCTGACGTGATCGTCGAGGACAACGTCGTCTCCTTCCCGGCGCTGATGACCGCCGACGCCGCGTTCGTCCGGATCGTGTCGTGCAACCCGCTGGAGATCCGGGGCAAGGGCGTTGCGCCGGTGTTCTCCGGCTACTCGGCCGACGATCGGTCGGAGTGGGCCGCCTTCCTCGAGGAGTTCGACCGCACCCACGCGGCGACCTGGAACGCCTTCGACGAGTGGTGCCGAGCGCAGGGGGCGCCGCCGCTGCCGCAGCGCGACTTCATCCACACCTCGCCGCACGCGAACATCTACGTCTACCCGCGCGAGCTCGACTACACCGACGCCCGGCCGCTCGACGGCACCTGGCACCGGATCGACTCCAGCGTCCGCGAGACCGACGAGCAGTACGTCGTCCCGGCCGCCGTGGCCGACCGGCCCCCCGACAGCGGCCTGATCTACCTCTCGCTGGGATCGCTGGGCAGCGCCGACATCGGGCTGATGCAACGGCTGATCGACCTGCTCGGCGCGACCCGGCACAGGGTCATCGTCAGCATGGGACCGCGGGCCGAGGAGCTCCGGCTGGCGTCCAACATGACCGGCGCCGCGACCCTGCCGCAGACCACGCTGATGCCGCAGGTCGACCTCGTGATCACCCACGGCGGCAACAACACCACCACCGAGGCGATGCACTTCGGGAAGCCGATGATCGTGCTCCCCCTCTTCTGGGACCAGTACGACAACGCCCAACGAGTGCACGAGCTCGGCTTCGGCATCCGGCTGGCGACGTACGCCTTCGCCGACGGCGAGCTGACCGGTGCCGTCGACCGGCTCCTGGCCGACACGGTGCTTCGCGAGCGGATGGCCGCGATCGGTGCCGACATCCGCGCTCGCGACGGGCTGCGTCGCGGGGCGCAGATCATCGAGCGGGTGGGGCTCGACCACCGCGGTCGCTGAGTTCGCGCTGGACGGGCGCAGTCGTGCGGATGCCGGGCGGCGGTGAGCAGGGATCGGTGTGGACGGTTTGAACCGGTCCTGCCGCACCGCTGATGGTGGCTGGGGTCGGGGGCGGTGGGGGCGGTGAGTGGGGATCGGTTGGGCCGGCGCAAACCGGTCCCAACTCACCGCTGATGCTGCCTGGGCCGGGGGAGCGGTGAGCAGGGATCGGTTGGGCCGGCGCAAACCGGTCCCAACTCACCGCTGATGCTGGCTGGGCCGGGGGAGCGGTGAGCAGGGATCGGTTGGGCCGGCGCAAACCGGTCCCAACTCACCGCCCCGGTGCGGCCAGCCCACCCCTCAGCCCGCAGCGGCCTTCTGCCGTGCCCGGTAGGCCGCGACGTTCGCCCGCGAGGAGCAGCGCTCGGAGCAGTACCGGCGCGACTGGTTGGGCGAGGTGTCGACGTACACGTTGGTGCACGGCGACGCCGCGCAGACCCCGAGCCGGGTCGGGCCGAGGTCGCAGACGAGGTTGGCGAGCCCGAGCAGCGACTCGCCGACCAGCAGGTCGGCCACGCTCGCGGACTTGTTGGCCACGTGGATGTGCAGGTGGGCCGGGTTGTGGTCGGAGATGCGCGGGGTGATGGGGTGGCGCTCGAGCAAGGAGTTCAGCACGTCGACGACCCCTTGGGCGTCGTCGGAGGCCGACGCCTCGAACGCCTTGCGCAGGTCCTTCTGGAAGCGCCGGAGTACGACGACGTCGCGGTCGGTGACCTGCGGCTGCAGCCATGCCCGCGACGCGAGGTGGGCGACCACGGAGTCACGGTCGGTCAGCGGAGCGTTGAGCAGCGCCGCCGACGACTCGGCGTACCTGACGAAATCCACGTGTCCCAGTCTACGGAGCGATGTCCACAGGATTGACCGTCCGGATGCGGTGCACCGCGAACTGCCGGACGTCGTCGGCGCGGTGATCGCGGGCCGTCAACCAGCCGCCGTCGACTCGCACCGGGTCGACGATCCGCTCGGTGGACACGCCCTGGTTGTCGACGTAGCCGATCAGGACCGTGCGCCCGGTCTCGACCGCCTCACGCAGCGCCGCCAGCGACCCGATCGGGGTGAGCCGGGCCATCGTCGGCGTCCGGGTCTGCGACACCCGGTCGCCGGCCCTGAGGGCGGTGACGACCTGGGCGAGCCGCGCCTCGAGCCGGGCATCCTCGGTACGACGTGCCGGGCGCGGCCGCGCGCGTCGCCGGTCTGGGCGGGCGACATGCACGGTGCCGTCGATGCTCTCGACCAACGGCGAGACCCCGAGCTCGCGCAGCCGCGGGAGCAGGACGTCCAGCGGGGTGCTGCTGACCAGCACGGTGGGTGCGATCCTGCGCAGCCCGAGCGACTCGGCACGGGGATGGTGCAGCAGCTCGGTCAGCGCGGTCTCGTCGTCGGCGCGCAGGAACGCCTCGGCGTGGCCGACCCGGACCGTGCCGAACGTCCGGGCCGCGTCGTCGACGAGGTAGCTCAACGGCTGAGGCACCGGGGTCCGCGAGACCGCGTCGAGGAACGCGTGCACCTCGTGGGCGGCCCAGCCGGCGTCGAACGCCCGGCGTACCGACGACGCGGTGAAGCGGTAGACCGTCGCCTGGCCGCGGGACTCGACGTCGGCGAGCAGGTGGAGGTCGCGGGCGCGTTCGCGGGTCAGCGGTCCGGGTGCGACCGCGGTGAGGTCGGCCTGGACCAGCACCTCCTCCACCTCGTCGGGCAGCAACGGCGTGAGCAGCGGGGCCGGGTCGTCGTCGGCCAGCAGCGCCCGGGAGTACGACGCGAGGCCGCCCAGCGCCACCATCCCGAGCTGCGCCGCCTCGTCGATCGCGGCGACCACCTGGTCGGCGCGGGACGGGGGACGCCGGGGCCGCAGCCACGTGAGCCGGGACACGACCGAGGCCGGGCCGGTGCCCGTGGCGATCACCTGTCCCTCGGGCAGCTCGGCGAGCGCACCCAACGTCATCACCCGGGTCTCGGGGGCGATCCGGCTGGTGAGCTCGGGGTCGAGGGCGTTGCGGGTCTTGCCCGCGTCGTCGCGCGTGGCGACCAACGACGGGAGCCGCTCGGTCGCGAGCCACGCGGCGGCGAGAGTGCGCCAGCGGGCGGCGACCGGATCGTCGCACCAGTCGTCGAAGGCGTCCGTCGGCGTCCAGGCGGGGTTGCCGTCGGCGTCGGGCCAGGTGGCGACGAGCCCGGCCGCGGCGGCGAGCTCGACCAGGAACGCCGCCTCCTTGTCCCCGAGGTGGACGACGTCCGCCGTCGCCTTCAGGTCGCGGACCGCGAGCGCACCCGTCCGCAGGGCGATCGGCGGCGAGGCACCCCAGTGGTCGACCAGCAGCTCCACACGTCGTACGACGTCGAAGGCCGCGCCGGCCGCGGCCCGGTCGACCAGATCGGCCGCCCGCGCCGACGTGGCCACGGTCGGGGGCAGATCGATCCGGTCGCGCGTGGTGTGTCCGCCACGGAGCGCGATCTGCACCTCCCCGGGGACGCGGACAAGTCCCGGACGGCCCGGGACCAGCAACCGATGGGCCAACAGCTCCTCGGCCGGTGACGCGGCGTCGGCGGGGGCGATCTGGTGCCGGGCCGACCCGGCGTCAGCCTCGCCCGAGCCGGAGTCGACGTGGTCGAGCATCGCCCGGGCAGTCGGTGACAGCCCGGCGATCACCACGGCGGCCTCCTCGGGCGTCCGGCGGGTCATCGGGTGCAGCTGCGACATCGAGCCGAGCGCGTCGGGCACCCCCGTGAGGGGCCGCAGCCCGGCGTCGTTCTCCCAGGCCAGGGCGAGGTCGACGAGCCGGCGGCAGGCACCCTCGACAGCGGAGGGTTCCGCGTCGAGGATGTGCACCAGGTCGGGCTCGGTGGTGTGACCCGACGTCGACAGGGCCACGAGGGCATCGAGGACGGAGAGCTCCAGGCGCGTGAGCAGGTCGAGGGCACGGTTGAGCGACGACCGGGTGGCAGCGCGCGAGGCGAGCTGGCTGCTGTCGGCGGGCGCCGGGGTGGCGAGGTCGGGACGTTGCCGCAGCAGCTCCACGAGGCGTTCGTCCGGCCAGCTCCGGAGCTGGTCGGCGAGCGAGCGGTGCCCCTTCCCCGGGGCGGCGGACGAGGTGCCCATCATCCCCACGCTAGCGGGGGGTGCCACCACCCCGGCCGGTCGCGAGACGGCATGAGCGAGCGCGCGGACGTGTCCGGTGTCGAGCTGCGGTACGGCGTCGCCTCCGACGTCGGCCTGGTGCGCGAGGTCAACGAGGACTCCTACCTCACCCGGCCTCCCGTGTTCGTGGTGGCCGACGGCATGGGCGGCCACGACGGCGGCGACATCGCCAGCAGGTTCGCGGTGGAGGAGTTCGCCCGGCTGGCGGAGGCCGGCTACGACCCCCGTCACGGGGCGGAGGCCGCGCTCGACACGTTCCGGGCGAGCCAACGCCGCCTCTCGGAGTACGCCGCGACCCATCGCGGCAGCGACGGCGGGCACTGGCGAGGGGGCACCACGGCCGTCGTCGCGATGCTCGTCGAGACCGACGACGGACCGGCCTGGTTGCTGGTCAACCTCGGCGACTCGCGCATCTATCGGTGCTCCGGCGGCGAGCTCCACCGGGTCAGCACCGACCACAGCATCGTGCAGGAGCTGGTCGACCGGGGGCGGATCAGCGAGGCCGAGGCGCTGGTGCACCCCGAGCGGCACATCGTCACCCGCGCCCTGGGCGCCCCGGACCCGCTCGACCCCGACTACTTCGTGGTCCCACTGGCCGACGCCGAGCGGGTGCTGCTGTGCTCCGACGGCGTGACCGACCTGATCCGTGACCACGAGATCGCCGCCGTGCTCGCGAAGCATCCCGATCCGGGTGACGCCGCGGGGGCGGTCGTGGAGGCCGCGCTGGCGGCCGGCGGCGTCGACAACGCGACCGCGGTGGTCGTCGATGTGGTGGGATATCCCGACCGACAGCACGAGAAGCTGGGAGCACTTCGGTGACCGTGACCCGCACCGTGGTGCCCGGGGACTGGTACGGCGTCCTCGGGGACAACGTGATCGTCCTGCTGCCACCCGCCGCGAAGTCCCGGGTCGCCGGGCTCTGGGAGACCGTCGACGAAGGTGCCGGGTTCGACGAGGTCCTCGACGCCCTGATCAGCGGCGGGCTCCGCGAGCTGCCCGGCTTCGTGCTGGTGGCCGGCGAGGGTCGTGACATGAAGGTCGTGATCCGCGGTGCCGGTCGGGCCGAGCTGACGACCCGGGACGGCCAGGTCACGGTCTCGGGGTCCGAGGACACCACGTGGGTGGAGCAGAACGTCGTCGGGGTCACCGCCCTGCGCATCCGCGTGGCGAACGGCGACGGCGCGCCGTACACGGTGGGGGCGGGGCTGGTGCGAGTCGCCGGCGTCGAGCACCCGGCTAGCACCGGAGGGACCGTCTCGATGCCCGACGCCGAGGCGGTCGCCGTGCCGGTCGAGCCGCCGACACCCGAGCCGCCCCAGCGGATCCTGCCGCCCGACCCGCAGCTGCAGAGGCCGGAGCCGCAGCACGTGGCGGCACCGCCAGCCGAGCCAGTTGCCCCCGCTGCGCCGGTGCCCGTCCCCGGTCCGCTCGGGGGTCCGTCGGTCGATGCGCTGACCGGACCGATCCCGGCCGTCGAGGCCGGAGAGGCACCCGTCGCCCGGCTGATCTTCTCCAGCGGTCAGGTCGTCGACGTCGACCGTCCGGTGGTCGTGGGCCGGGCACCAGACCCGGGGCGCGTCGGGGACGACGACCGGGCCCGCCTCGTGACCGTGCCGAGTCCCCACCACGAGATCTCGTCGACGCACGTCGAGATCCGGCCGGGGGAGGGTGCCGACCTCGGCTCGGCCGTCGTCACCGACCTCGGCTCGACCAACGGCACGGTCGTCGTCCAGCCCGGCCTGCCCGCCGACGATCTCCAGCCGGGAATCGCCGTCCAGCTCACCCCCGGCGCCACCATCGACCTCGGGGAAGGGGTCACGATCCAGGTCACCCGGGCGTGAGCCGGTCCTGAGCTCGCACGTCTCGGGCGGAGGCCGCGACAGCCTGGCCTCGTCGATCGTCGTCGAGCCCGCTGGTGCGCCTGGGAATGCCCCCGGCGGACGAGCCGGTCACACCAGCAGACCCCGGACCGCGTCGTACGTCGCCCGGTCGGCCGCCGCGACGATGCCGCGCGGGGCGGAGCCGTCGGCGCCTTGGTCGTCACCCGGTCGGTAGGGCCCGCCGTCTAAGGTGCCCAGGAACCCACCTGCCTCGGTGAGGATCAGCCCGCCCGGCACGTGATCCCACGGGTTGGCGCGGCCGTAGACGACGTAGTCGGCGTCTCCCTCGGCCAGGTGCGGGTAGTCGATCCCGCACGACACCCAGGTCAGCTCCAGTGGCCGGAGGTCGTCGGCCAGCGCCCGGCCCAGCCACCTCCGGCGCGACGTGACCCCACGCCACTCCTTCCGCGCCGGCGCCGGTGGCCGGACCACGCGCTCGCCGTTGCGCCAGGCACCCGCGCCGAGCTCGGCGACGTACGCCGTGTCGTGCTGCGGCTGCCAGATCCAGCCGCGCACCGACTCCCCGCTCTTGACCTCGCCCACCATCACCGCGTGGTCGCGGGACCCGTGGACGAAGTTCTTGGTGCCGTCGACCGGGTCCACGGTGAACGCGTGGTCGGCGTCCCAGAACTCGGTCATCAGCCCAGGCCGCCCGGCGTACGTCTCCTCCCCCAGGATCACCGCGCCGGGGTACGCCGCGCGCAGGGCCGCCGTGATCAGCTCCTCGGCCTCGCGGTCGGCGGCGGTGACCAGGTCGCCGGGTCCCTTCTCGGCGATCTCGCCCGAGGTCAGTGACCTGAACCGCGGGTTGACGACCTCCTCGGCGACGTCCTGCATCAGCCGCAGCACGGCCTCGGTGTCCACGGACCCAACCTAGACGTCCTACCTCATCCCGACCCCGTCGTCCTACGCTCGCCGCATGGAGTCCTACGCGAAGGGTGAGTCCGCGCCGGCCCTGCTCGAGGAGACCATCGGCGTGAATCTGGAGCGGACGGTGTCGACGCACCCCGACCGCGAGGCGATGGTGGAGTTCGCGACCGGGAAGCGGTGGACCTGGCAGGCGTTCTACCGCGACGTCGAGGTGCTGGCTCGCGGGCTGATCGCGGCGGGTGTCGAGAAGGGCGACCGGGTCGGCATCTGGGGACCCAACAGCGCCCGCTGGACGCTCACGCAGTACGCCGCGGCGAACATCGGCGCGATCCTGGTCAACGTCAACCCGGCCTACCGCACCCACGAGTTCTCCTACGCGATGAACCAGTCGGGCACCAAGCTCCTGGTCGCCGCGAGCAGCTTCAAGACCAGCGACTACCGGGCGATGGTCGACGAGACCGCCACGCAGAACCCGACCCTCGAGCGCGTCGTCTACCTCGACACCGAAGACTGGGACGAGCTGCTGGCGGGAGGTGAGCACCTCGACGCCGACGCGATGAACCGGCGGATGTACACCCTCGAGCCGCACGAGCCGATCAACATCCAGTACACGTCGGGCACCACCGGCTACCCCAAGGGTGCGACCCTCAGCCACCACAACATCCTCAACAACGGCTTCATGGTCACCGAGCTGCTGGGGTTCACCGAGGAGGACCGGCTCTGCATCCCGGTGCCGTTCTACCACTGCTTCGGGATGGTGATGGCCAACCTCGGCTGCACCAGCCATGGCTCGACGATGGTGATCCCGGCGCCGGCGTTCGACCCGGGGGTCACCCTCGACGCGATCACCCAGGAGCGCTGCACGGCGGTGTACGGCGTGCCGACGATGTTCATCGCGATGCAGAACCACCCGTCGTTCGCCGGCCACGACCTGGTCAACTCCCACCTGCGCACCGGGATCATGGCCGGCTCGATCTGCCCGGTCGAGGTGATGAAGCGCTGCGTCAACGAGATGAGCATGGAGGAGGCCTCGATCGCCTACGGCATGACCGAGACCAGCCCCGTGTCGTGCCAGACGCGCGTCGACGACGACCTCGAACGCCGTACCGCCTCGATCGGCCGGGTCCACCCGCACGTCGAGATCAAGATCGTCGACCCGGCCACCGGCGAGACCGTCGAGCGCGGGCAGGCCGGCGAGTTCTGCACCCGCGGCTACTCGGTGATGCTCGGCTACTGGGACGACCCGGAGAAGACCGCGGAGGCGATCGACGCCGACGGCTGGATGCACACCGGCGACCTCGCCGAGATGCGCGACGACGGCTACTGCAACATCGTCGGCCGGATCAAGGACATGGTCATCCGCGGCGGCGAGAACATCTACCCGCGCGAGATCGAGGAGTTCCTCTACGCCCACCCGGACATCGAGGACGTGCAGGTGATCGGCGTCCCCGACCAGAAGTACGGCGAGGAGCTCTGCGCCTGGATCAAGCTGCGGGAGGGCGCCGAGCCGCTGGACGCCGACGCCGTCCGCGCCTTCTGCGAGGGCAAGCTCGCGCACTTCAAGGTCCCGCGCTACGTGATGCTGGTCGACGAGTTCCCCATGACGGTCACCGGCAAGATCCGCAAGGTGCAGATGCGCGAGGAGACCGCCGAGCGGCTGGGGCTGACTGGAACCGGCCACGGGCCGAGCGGCGCCACGGCCGGAAGTTCCTGACCCGAAGTCCCATCAGCGGGCGGAGACCCACGACGCCTGCGCGCACCGTCAGGCACCACCTTGGGATCGACCGCTGGCGACGACGCAGGGCACGGCCGCCTGAACCGGTGGCTAGGTTGGTCGCACCCGACCCTCTCGGAAGGACTTCCCCGTGAGCGACGACCTGACCCGCCTGTCCGACGACTACTGGGCCGCCCTGCTGGACTTCATGCCCACCTGGCGGCACATGATCGGCGACTACGCCGACGTCGGGAGGTACGACGAGTGCAGCCGCGAGGCCGAACAAGGGTTCGTCGCGAGCCTGCGCGACTTCGCCCGCCGGGCCGACGAGCTCGGCCCAGACGGCCTCGACGAGCAGGAGCGGCTCACCCGCGAGGTCGTGGCCGCCACCGCCACGTCGTACGCCGACCTCTACGCCACGCCTCTCACCGGTCTGGCGGCCAACCCGGTCAGCGGCCTGCAGGTCCAGCTCCCGCTGGTGCTCGGCCTGCTCTCGGTCCCCGACTCCGCCGTGGCCGAGCAGATGCCGGCCAAGCTCGACGGCGTCGGCAGACACCTGCAGCAGCTCGCCGACCGGGTCCGCGAAGCCGCCGTCGACGGCTGGGTCTCCCCCGAGTTCGCGGTCCGCGAGACGCTCGACCAGCTCGAGCAGGTGCTGGCGATCCCGCTGGACGACGACCCCGCGGTCGCCGCGGTGAGGATCCCGGACGGCGTCGACGCAGCGACGCTCCGGGCCGAGCTGCGCACCGCCGTCGAGCGCTCGGTTCGTCCCGGGCTGACGGCCTATCGCGAGGCACTCCAGGCCGTGCTCGCCGACGCGCGCCCCGAGGAGCGATGCGGTCTGTCCTGGCTCGACGGTGGCGAGGAGACGTACGCCGCCTGCCTGCGCTACTTCACGACCACCGACAAGTCCCCGCAGGAGATCCACGAGATCGGTCTCGCCCAGGTGGCCGAGCTCGCCGACGAGTACCGCGAGCTCGGCCCCGAGGTCGTCGGCACCGACGACCTCCACGAGATCTTCGAGGCGATGCGGACCGACCCCAAGCTGCACTTCGAGCACCCCGAAGAGCTCATCGAGCAGTCGAAGGTGGCCCTCGCCCGAGCCGAGTCGGTGATGGGCGAGTGGTTCGAGGTGGTGCCGCAGGCACGCTGTGAGGTGCAGGACACCAAGGTCGGCGCCAAGGCGTTCTACTTCGCGCCGGCCAAGGACGGCTCGCGCGGCGGCACGTTCTTCGTCAACACCACCGACACCTCCTCCTGGGGTCGCTTCGAGCTGGAGGCGATGGCCTTCCACGAGGGCGTCCCGGGCCATCACCTCCAGCTCGCGATCGCGGCCGAGCTGCCCGACTCGATCCCGGAGTTCCGCAAGCACCTGCACAACTCGGCGTACGCCGAGGGCTGGGGTCTCTACAGCGAGCGGCTGTCCGACGAGATGGGCCTCTACAGCGGGGCGATCGACCGGATGGGGATGTTCAGCGCCGACTCCATGCGCGCCTGCCGGCTCGTGGTCGACACCGGACTGCACGCCCTCGGCTGGAGCCGGCAGCAGGCGATCGACTACATGGTCGCCAACTCGCCGCTCACCGAGGGCGTCTGTCGCCCGGAGGTCGACCGCTACATCTGCCGGCCGGGCCAGGCGACGTCCTACATGATCGGCCGGCTGGAGATCCAGCGGATGCGACGCGAGGCCGAGGCGCGCCAGGGCGACCGCTTCGACGTACGCCGGTTCCACAGCGCCGTGCTCGACAGTGGGTCGTTGCCGCTGGGCGTCCTCGACCACGTCGTCGCGCGCCGGCTGGGCTAGTACCCCAGCAGGTGCCGACGCCGCCGCCGCGGGTCGGCCACGTCGAGCCGCTCCTTGCGGAGCTCCTCGACCTCGGGGTCCTCGTACTCCGGCAGCGGCCCCGCCGCGCGGCTCAGCAGCAGGTCGGCGAGGGCGGGGTTGCGCACCAGCACCGGCCCGTGGAGGTACGTCGCGATCACGTGACCCTGCTGGACCCCCTCCAGGTCGTCGTGGCCGTTCCCGACCCCGGCGACCACACGACCGAGCGGACGCGCCGAGCCGTGGAGACGGGCCGAGCCGCGGTGGTTCTCGTAACCGGTCAGTGACGGCACCTCCGGCAGGTCGACCGGCTCGGTCACGACCTCCCCCACGGCCCGTTCCTCCAGCCGGCCGCACTCGACGTCGAGCAGGCCGAGGCCCTGGTGCCTCGTGCCGGTGGAGTCCTCGAAGCCGTGCGCGAGCAGCTGCAGCCCGGCGCAGACCGCCAGCGTGGTGTGCGCGCCGAGCACGGCCGCCACGAGGTCGTCGGCCAGCAGCGTGCGCGCGGCCAGCAGCTGGGCCGAGTCCTCACCTCCGCCGAGGACGTAGAGATCCGCGGTGCGCGGCACCCGCTCGTCGAGCCCCACCTCGACCACGCGACAGGCCACACCTCGCGCCTCGGCCCGGTGGGTCAGGGCGAGGACGTTGCCCCGGTCGCCGTAGGTACCCAGCAGGTCGGGGAGCACGTGCACGATGGTCAGCTCGTCAGCCACGGCGTACCTCCTTCAACGCGGTCTGGAACGCCGTGTAGTTGCCGACGACGTCGACGCGACCCGCGGGCAGCACCCACACCGCGTCGGCGATCGACCCGCGGACCAGCCGTGCCTCGACGTCGTCCAGCTCGAGTCGCACCATCAGGTCGGTCGCCCGGCGCCCTTGGACGACGACGGTGCGGCCGCGCAGTGGCGCGAACGACACGTCGTACAGCCATGACGGGTCGCGCCCGTCGACGCCGTCGGCGTTGAACACCAGCACCACCGGGCACCGGTCGGGCGCCATCAGGTCGAGCAGCTCGAGCCAGCCGGCGGGGTTCTTCGCCAGCATCATCCGCAGGTCGTGTCCGCGGAAGCGCACCCGCTGGTACCGGCCGGCGACCGCGTGGACGTCGGCGAGCCGTCGTGCCGCGTCGTGCAGCTGGACGCCTCCGGTGGCGTCCACCGCGGCCAGGGCGAGGGCGGCGTTCCCCAGGTTGAAGCGGCCGGGGAGGTCCAGCCGGAGCGGGATCCGGGTGTCCTCCCCGCACAGGTCGTTGCCCTCGAGCCACCAGTGCGGACGCGGCCGGCGCAGGTCGCAGGAGGTGCATCCCCACCCGGTCGGGCCGCGGCGGCAGGCGCGGCCGCATGCCGGGCAGGTGGCGGCGTCCGCGGTCCATCGAGCCCCTGCGGCGACCCAGACCTGTCGGCGTGCTGCCAGGGCGGGCCAGACCACGGCCGGGTCGTCGGCGTTCGCGATCACCAGCGGTACGCCGGCGAGGGCGGCCCGCCAGCTGACGGCCAGGGCCCGCACCTCGTGGTGGCGCGACAGCTGGTCACGCGACAGGTTGGACAGCACCACCCGTGCCGGGCGGGTCTGGGCCACGGCCCAGGGGAGCCATCCCTCGTCGGTCTCGAGGACCACCGCACCGTCGCCGCCGGTCGCCAGGGCGCCGGCGATGCCGGCCCGGGTGTTGGCGCCGTCGGGGTTGCTGGCCAGGTGCTCGTCGCCGAGGGCCGCGACGGTCAGGGCGGTGATCGAGGTCTTGCCGTTGGTCCCGGTGACCAGCGTGACGTCGCGTCCGGTGGTGAGGGCCTCGACGGCGCCTGGTGCCAGGGCCTCGAGGACGTGCCCGGCGATGACCGTGCCCGAGCCGCCGCGCAGGCGCCGGGCGACCCCGGCCGCAGCCCGCGCAGCGTACCGGGCCATGCCGACCCGAGAGGACACGTCGGTCATGCTCCCTGTGTATGCCGCCGACCCTGCCGCGCGCCTGACTGTCTTGCTCTCAACCCCTCTTCGACAGCAGCTGGATCACGGTCTCGCCCGGGCAGGTGGCCGACTTCTTGATCGCCCAGCGGCCGACGTAGCCGTGTCCGGTCCAGTTGGCCTCGGCGTCGTCCTCCTCGGTCTCGCCGCTGGTCACCTTGTAGCCGGCGTTCGCCGCGGCGTTCATGGCGTGGAGCACGTCGTCGAAGGGCGTCGCCGTGACGCCGGTCGCGATCACGCCGTCCTGGCCACGGTCCTCGACGTGGAAGACCACCGTCCCCGACGGGAACGGGAAGTCCGCCGGATAACCGGTCGGCGTCGAGGCGACGGCCCGGGCGTCCTGCACGCACGTGTCGGTGTCGGCGGCCGCCGAGAAGCCACCCGCGTCCGGGTCGCCGGCGCTGCCGGCACCACTCCCGCCGCAGGCGGTGAGGAGCAGCAGCAGTGCCGGCGGCAGGGACGTCGCGAGACGCCGGCGGGTCACTTGCCGACCGTGGTCACGAGCTTGTTGTCGGACTCGTCGGACTCCGCGATCGTGTCGTTCGGATCGACGATGCCGACGATCGTGTGCTTGCCGGCTGCTGCCTTCCAGCTGAAGCTCAGCGTCGTCGCCCGACCTGCAGCCAAGGTGGACGTCGTGGACCCGGCGACCTTGCCGTTGTCGAGGACACGCGTCACGAATCCGCTGACCGGGGTCGGGCCCGTGTTCCGCACCACGAGCTTGTCGGTGTACTGCCCGCCGGTCTTGGTGACCGTCTGCGACCCGAGGGTCAGGTTGGGCTGGGGGTCGTAGGCGGAGAACAGCCCGAGCCCGCTGCTCTGCCGCGCGATCGTGGCGTACGCCGCTTGCGCGTCGGCCGGTCCGTCGTCGCTGTTGTGCGTCTTGTCGGTCACGCAGGCTCCGATGCACCCGTCGGCGAACGCCGCCTCCACGTGACCGGTCTTGTCGACCGTCACGTCGATGAAGTCGAGCAGGTTGCGGTCGTTGCCGCATGTCGTACCGCCGGTGCAGATGGAGCCGCGTTGCACCGGGTCGTTCGGGGTGGCGTCGCTCGACACCCAGGTCTTGCCACCGTCGTAGGTGGTGGCGAGGTAGAGGTGCCACTCGGCGTCCTTGAAGTCGGTCTGGCTCTGGTAGTTCCCGGTCTTCGTCGTGCCGATGTAGGCCAGCGTCGCGCGGTCGTCGTCTCCGGCGACCATCGCCGGGAAGACCGCGTTCTTGACACCGAACTCCGTGCCGACCGTCTGCGGCGTCGACCAGGTCGAGCCCTGGTCGTGGCTCACGGCGACGGCAGGCTTGCCGTCGGAGCCGACGTAGCCGAAGTAGACGGTGCCATTTGACCCGATCCCGACGGACGGGTCGGCGTCGCTCGGGCTGCTGCCCGGGACCCTGTCCACCGTCCATGATGTGCCGCCGTCCTTGCTGACGACCACCGCCGCGTTGTTGCCGCACGCCTTGTTCGGCAGGTAGGCCGTGCCGTCGGGAGCGACCTTCACGTGACCGTGCAGGCCTCCGCAGTCGAGCAGGCTGTACGTCGGGACGCCCGGCCCGAACGTCGTGCCGCCGTCGTGCGACGCCGCGCAGAACGCCGTGGCGATGTCCTGGCTGCAGTAGTACACGGCGTGGGGGTAGGTCGACGTGGGCAGGGCGCCGATGCCGTTCGGGCTGTAGGGGCCGCCGCCGATGGTCTGGTGGTCGACGCCCGAGGGGATGCCGCCGCCGGTGCTGGGGTTCCAGGTCCGGCCGTCGTCGTCGGTGTAGCAGGTCAGCGAGTCCTGGCCGGACAGCTGTGACTCGAACGTGCGACCCGTCGCGTGATCGGTGAACAGGATCGGGTCGAGGCTGGTCAGGCCGCCCTGCGGGCAGCCGTTGGTCGCGGTGGCGGACACGTCCGTCCACGTGGGCCTGGCCGGTGAGACGCTGTCGTCGAAGGTCACCTTGTAGGTCGACAGGTAGGACTGGTACATCGTCGCGCCGGTCTTCCAGTCCGAGCCGATCGAGGGCTCGCCGGCGCTGTTGCTGTTGGACATCGCCTGCGGCGCGGCGTACGTCGTGAAGCCTGGAGGCGTCGCCGTGCCGGGCGGTGGCAGCACCGGCTGGTCGACCAGGGCGGCCTTCGCCGAGTAGCTCTGGCCGAGGGGCAGGAACGGCACCACCCGAACGGTGTAGGTGCCGGTCGTCGGCGGCAGCACGACCTCCTCCGGATCTGCGCTGGAGGCCGACTGACCGATCACGTTGCCGGCCTGGTCGAGGACGTAGAGGTCGAAGTCGGCGGCGGTCTGCGGCCAGGTGACGTCGATCTTCAGCGAGTGGGCGTCGCCGTACCCAGCAGGCGTCGAGACGTGGAGGGTGTAGTCGTCGCAGCTCTGCGGGACGGTGCAATCAGGCGCCCCGGTGGCGTTGGCGGTCACGTTGGGGGCCGCGAACGGGCCGCCGGTCCACGACACCGAGGTCGACGAGTCGCTGATGCTGCCCGCGTCGGGCGAGCTGGCCACGGCCGAGCCGCTGGTGGTGAGGAAGCCGCCGACGAGCGCTCCGGCCGCGGCCAGGCCGAGCAGCCGGCGTACCGGACGGGAGGGACGGAGGGATGCGCGCATGTTCACTCCTCGGGAAGGGCGTCGCTGCCGTGGCAACGACGTACCCCGCTCGCAAGTCACGCACGTCCGTGGTCAGGGCCCGGCTATCGGTTGGTGTCCCCGTGCCGCGCGCGCCTAGGCTGGGACGGCCCCGGGTCTCGGGGCGGCGGTGTCGGGAAGAGGGATGGACGTGCCGACTGGCAAGGTGAAGTGGTTCGACGTCGAGAAGGGCTTCGGGTTCCTGTCGCAGGACGACGGACCCGATGTCTACGTGCGCGCCGAGGCCCTCCCGGAGGGCACCACCAGCCTGAAGGCCGGCACCCGGGTCGAGTTCGGGATCGCCCAGGGACGGCGCGGGGACCAGGCGCTGCAGGTGCGGGTGCTCGGTGCCCCCGCGTCGGTGGTGCGCAACCAGTCACACGCCCGGCGGAAGAAGCCCGAGGAGATGGTCCCGATCGTCGAGGACCTGATCCGGCTCCTCGACGGCGTCGGCGAGGCCTACCGGCACGGTCGGCATCCCGAGCGCGCGCAGGCGCGCCCGACCGCCAAGCTGCTGCGCGCGCTGGCCGACGAGCTCGAGCTCTGAGGTTCAGGCCCGTGCCGGCGCCGGAGTCGGCGTACGACGGCCCGCGCTCGCCAGCACGAACAGCGACCACGCCACCAGTACGACCGCGGCGGTGATCATCCCGACCCGCGGGTTGAGCGGCAGCGCGATGCCGACGAAGCCGCCGATCACCCAGGCCAGCTGGAGAGTGGTGTCGCTGCGGGCGAAGGCACTCGTCCGCACCCGTTCCGGGACGTCGCGCTGGATGGTCGAGTCGAGCGACAGCTTGGCCAGGCACTGCGCGACCCCGGCGGTGAAGCCGAGCACCATCAGCGGGAAGAGCCCGTAGGTCATCGCGGCGAAGACCGCCGCCACGGCGTCGGCGAGCATCGCGAGCACGACCGTGACCTTCGGGTTCACCCGCTTCATCAGCGAGCCGACCGCGATCCCGACGAAGTTGCCGACGCCCGCCGCGCCGATCACCGCCGCCAGGAGGAACTGCGGTGAGTGTCCCGCGATCGGGTGGACGCGGAGCAGGAACGCCATGAACAGGGTCAGGAAGCCGGACAGCCACCGGGGTCCGCAGTTGGCCCGGAGGGCGAACGCCATCGACCGCGGGATGCGGACGGTCCCGCGGTCGTGCGCCGTGTGGGGGTCGTCGGGGTTCTCGCCGCGCAGGAACCCGATGTTGTCCTCGCCCTGGGTCGAGTCGACCCGCCCCGGCAGCCGGATCGCGAAGATCGTGGCGATCACGAACACCGCGAAGGCGTACCGCAGCGACCACTCCGCGCCGATGGCGGCCGCGCCAGCGGCGATCGGCGCGGAGACGGCCACCCCCACCATCCCCGCCATCGAGGTCCGCGCGTTGGCCGTGACCAACGTGAGGCCGTCGGGGAGCAGGCGGGGGAGGGCAGCCGCACGGGCGACGTTGTAGGCCTTGGAGCAGACCAGCACGCCCAGCGCGGCCGGGAAGAGCCAGAGGGAGTCGCCGTTCACCGAGCCGGCCAGCGCCCACGCCAGGAACGCCCGGGCGGCCATGGTCGCGGCGATCGCCCAGCGCCGGCCGTGGCTGAACCGGTCGAGGACCGGGCCGATCAGGGGCGCCACCACCGCGAACGGCAACAGGGTCAGCCCCAGGAAAAGCGACACCTGGCCCCGGGCTTCGCCGGTGGGGATCTGGAAGAACAGGGTGCCCGCCAGGGAGATGGCCACGGCTGCGTCGGCGGCGGCGTTCAGCGCCCCGAGCTCGATCAGCCGGTTGAGGCCGCTGCCGGCGGCACCCTCGGCGGCTGCCGCGCGCCGGGCCGAACGGAACGCGAAGCGGCTGAACCGCCCCGTCCCCCGGGCGACCGACGCCAGCCCGCGCCCGGTGACCTTCGCGCCGGTCGCCACGGAGTCCATGGCGGTCCGGCGACCCGGGTCCTCGGGCATGCTCATGGCTCAACCCTAGGGTCGGATCTGACAGCGTCGACAGGCATCGGTCATCATGTCGCCATGACCTCGAAGGCCGACGCCGTCGCCACTGCCGCGGTCGACGTCGCTCGCGAGGCACTGCTCGCCCTGGTCGAGCCGGACGACGTCGGCGACCACCTGGCCACCGATGTGGAGGACGACCGGGTCGTCACCCATCTGTTCGACTGCCGCAAGCCGGGATACGTCGGGTGGCGCTGGTCGGTGACCGTGGCGCGCGCCTCGCGGCAGAAGGCCGTCACCGTCGACGAGATCGTGCTGGTGCCCGGTGCCGAGGCGATCGTCGCCCCGGCCTGGGTGCCCTACCGCGAGCGGATCAAGCCCGGCGACCTGTCCCCGGGCGACCTGCTGCCGGTCGCCGACGACGACCCGCGGCTGGTGCCGACGTACTCCTTCGGCGACGACCCGCTCGACCCCGACGCCCGGGCCCAGGTCCGCACGGTCGCCAAGGACCTCGGTCTCGGCCGCATCCGCACCCTGTCGATGGAGGGTCACGAGCTCGCCGCACAGCGGTGGTACGACGGCAACGCCGGCCCCGAGGCGGCGCTGGCGCAGTCGGCCCCCGAGCCGTGCTCGACATGTGGGTTCCTGGTCCGGATCGCCGGATCGCTGGCCGTGTCGTTCGGCGTCTGTGCCAACGGCGACGCCAACGACGACGGCCGGGTCGTGGCGTTCACCCATGGGTGCGGCGCCCACTCCGAGGTGCGGCTGGCCCGCCGGCACGAGCCGCAGCCGCTGCCCGACCCCGTCGTCGACGAGCTCGAGGACGGCCTGGAGACGTTCTGAGGGCTCCTCAGTCCTCGAGCCCGCCGTCGGCGAGCGCGGCTCGCGCCCGTCTGCGTCGGCGGCAGTACTCCAGTCCGAGCAGGCCCAGCCCGCACCCGGCGGCGCAGGTCCACAACATCCAGCCGTGTCCCGAGTCGCGCAGGCGGCCGTAGAAGGGCAACAGGGCGACGAACCCGATCACCCAGAGCGCGACCCCGACCTGGACGGTGCGTACGCCGTCGACGTCGAGCGGCTCGACGTTCGCGACGAGGTAGGTGCGGTTGCCGATCTCGTGCACGATCGGCTGCTCGTCACGCCACTCCACGGACGTCACTCTAGGGGTGCACGGTGCGGGCGACACCTGGCCCTGTGTGACGGGTACCACGCGGCCCGTCTCTCTGGCATGCTGCCGCCGTGACGGAGCAGCCCGAGGGCCAGAACACCACCACCCCCGCACCGGATCGCACGAAGTCCGGGCCGACCCCACGCCGGAACGCCCCTCGTGGGGAGCAATCGGCGCTCGACCGATACTTCAAGATCAGCGAGCGTGGCTCGACGTTCGAGCGGGAGATCCGCGGTGGGATCGTCACGTTCTTCACGATGGCCTACATCATCGTGCTCAACCCGCTGATCCTCGGCTTCGCACCCGACGAGAACGGCCACTTCCTCGGGGGTGGTCCCGGAGACGGCTCCAACCTCCCGGCGATCGCTGCCGGCACCGCCCTGGTCGCCGGTGTCATGACGATCCTGATGGGCGTCGTCGCGAACTACCCGTTGGCACTGGCGACGGGCCTCGGGCTGAACGCGTTCCTCGCGGTCTCGGTCGCCCAGCAGATGTCGTGGACGGATGCGATGGGCCTGATCTTCCTCGAGGGCGTCGTGATCCTGGTGCTGGTCCTCACCGGGTTCCGGTCGGCGGTGTTCCATGCCGTACCGTCCCAGCTGAAGGTGGCGATCTCGGTCGGCATCGGTCTGTTCATCGCGTTCATCGGGTTCGTCGACGCCGGGTTCGTCCGTCGTACGCCGGACGCCGCGCACTCCACCGTGCCCGTCGGGCTCGGCACCGGGTTCTACCTCCAGGGCTGGCCGGTCGTCGTCTTCGCTGCCGGCCTGGCACTGGTGATCACGCTGTGGGTCAAGCGGGTCCGCGGCGCGATCCTGCTCGCGATCATCGCGACCACGATCCTGGCGATCATCGTCGAGAGCATCGGGAACTTCGGCTCCAGCGCCGACAACCCGACCGGCGGTTGGGGCCTGAACGTCCCGAAGTGGCCCGACAAGATCGCCGACACCCCGCACTTCGACACGGTGTTCCACTTCAACCCGGTCGGAGCCTTCGGGTCGGCGGGGGTCATCACGGCACTGCTGCTGGTCTTCACCCTGATGCTCGCCGACTTCTTCGACACCATGGGCACGATGACCGCCATCGGTGCCGAGGCCGGGCTGCTGGACGCCGAGGGCATCCCGCCGAACACCAAGCAGATCCTGGTCGTCGACTCACTGGCGGCCGCCGCCGGTGGCGCCGCGGGCGTCTCGTCCAACACGTCGTACATCGAGTCGGCGTCCGGCGTCGGCGAGGGCGCTCGCACGGGTCTGGCCTCGGTGGTGACCGGGATCCTGTTCCTGCTCTCGATCTTCCTGGCGCCGGTGGTCAAGGTGATCCCGAGCGAGGCCGCGGTTCCCGCGCTGGTGCTGGTCGGTTTCTTGATGATGCAGCAGGTCGCGGGCATCAGCTGGAACGACACCGAGATCGCGATCCCGGCCTTCCTGACGATCATCCTGATGCCGTTCACCTACTCGATCAGCGTCGGCATCGGCGCCGGCTTCCTCGCCTACGTCCTGATCAAGGCGGTCAAGGGCAAGGCCGCCCAGGTCCACCCCCTGCTCTGGATCGTGGCGGCTCTCTTCCTGGTCTACTTCGCCATCCACCCCATCACCGTCCTCTTCACCTGAGCGCTGACCCGGCAGAAGTGCACCGCCGTAGGACGCTGACCCGGCAGAAGTGCACCGCCGTAGGACGCTGACCCGGCAGAAGTGCACCGGCGTAGGGTCAGCGTTCAGGAATGGTTAGCGTGGGTAATGAGTTATGCTAAAGACATGGCAGGCGTGGAGACGATCGCCCGGACGGACGCCGGGCTCGCGAGCGAGCTGCGGCTGAGCGTGATGCGGTTGCGGCGGCGGCTCGCCAACGAGCGCCACCCCGACAACGTCTTGAGCATGGGCGCGATGGCGGTGCTCGGGTGTCTCTTGCGCAACGGCGACGTCACCGTCGGCGAGCTCGCCGCCCACGAGCGGATCCAGCCGCCGAGCATGACCCGGATCGTCAACGCCCTCCAGGACGGGGGCTACGTCGTACGACGGGCCCACGAGTCCGACGGCCGACAGGTCGTCGTGTCCCTCACCGAGCAGGGGCGTACGACGCTCCGCGCCGACCGTGCCCGCCGCGACGCCTGGCTGGCCCGGCGCCTGCGCGACCTGACCGCCGACGAGCGCGAGACGTTGCACCGCGCCGCTCCCCTCCTCGAGCGCCTGGCGAACGCCGACTGACCACCGACCCGACACCTGCACGACCACGACTGAAAGCAGCTCTTGAGCCCCACCTTCCGAGCACTCCACAACCCCAACTACCGGCGCTACGCGATCGGCAGCCTGGTGTCCAACACCGGCACCTGGATGCAGCGGGTCGCCCAGGACTGGCTGGTGCTCCGCCTGACCGACGGCAGCGGTACCGCCCTCGGCATCACCACCGGCCTGCAGTTCCTCCCGGTGCTGCTCCTCTCGCCGTACGCCGGCGTGATCGCCGACCGCTTCCCCAAGCGCCGGCTCCTCCAGCTCACCCAGCTGATGATGGCGCTCGCCTCGCTCGTCCTCGGCCTGCTCGCCGTCACCGGCGCCGCCGAGATCTGGATGGTCTACCTGATCGCGTTCCTGTTCGGCATCGGCTCGGCGTTCGACGCCCCCGCCCGGCAGTCGTTCGTCTCCGAGATGGTCGGCCCCGACGACCTGACCAACGCCGTCGGCCTGAACTCCGCGACCTTCAACGCCGCGCGGATCATGGGTCCCGGGCTGGCGGGCCTGATGATCGGCGCCCTCGGTGGCGGTGCCCGGGCCACGGGCTGGGTGATCCTGATCAACGCCCTGTCGTACGGCGCGGTCATCTGGCAGCTCGAGCACATGGACACCGCGCTCCTGCGTTCGCCGAAACCGGTCGCGCGCACGCCCGGCATGCTGCTGGAAGGGGTCCGCTACATCCGCAGCCAGCCGAAGATGATGGCGATCCTGGTGATGGTGTTCTTCGCCGGCACGTTCGGGATGAACTTCCAGATCACCTCGGCGCTGATGGCCACCCACGTCTTCGGCAAGGGCGCCGGGGAGTTCGGCATCCTCGGCTCGGCGATGGCGGTCGGGTCCCTGACTGGCGCACTGCTGGCCGCCCGACGTGTGCGCATCCGGCTCCGGCTGGTCGCCGGGGCCGCGGTCGGGTTCGGCCTCTCGGAGATCGTCGCCGGCCTGATGCCGACGTACGTCTCCTTCGCGCTGATGTGCCCGGTCATCGGCATCTGCACGCTGACCATGCTCAACTCCGCCAACTCCACGATGCAGCTGGAGTCGGAGCCGGCCCTGCGCGGCCGCGTGATGGCGCTCTACATGACCATCGTCATGGGCGGCACCCCGATCGGCTCGCCCATCATCGGCTGGGTCGGTGAGCAGTTCGGCCCCCGATGGACCCTCCTCGGGGGCGGCGCCCTGGTCCTCGTCGGCGTCGTCCTGGCCGTCGCGCTCCTCGCCCGACTGAGCCGCGACGGGACGGACGCGGCGGAGGCCGACCGGATCGGCGCCCAGGCGGCCTGACCTGCTGTTCTGCCCGAGTTTCCGCGCGGCGTCGAGGGCTTATCTCGTTTTGGCCCCCAGGCCCATCACGAGTAGCCTTGAACACCGTGTCCGGCTCGTTCGGACCCGTCTGCGTGCCCACCTCATCGTGTCGACTGCGAGGGAAGCGGCCACCCAGACCACGGCACACCGCACCACAGGCAACATCACCGTGCCCGGCAAGGCGCCGGACACTGAGGTAGGGACAGAGAGGGAACCACCGAGTGCCCACCATCAATCAGCTGGTCCGCAAGGGCCGGCAGGACAAGCCGGGGAAGTCCAAGACCCCGGCCCTCAAGGGCTCACCGCAGCGCCGCGGCGTCTGCACCCGCGTCTACACGACCACTCCGAAGAAGCCGAACTCCGCCCTCCGCAAGGTCGCCCGCGTGCGCCTGTCGAGCGGCGTCGAGGTGACGGCGTACATCCCGGGTGTCGGCCACAACCTCCAGGAGCACTCGATCGTGCTCGTCCGCGGCGGCCGGGTGAAGGACCTCCCCGGTGTCCGCTACAAGATCATCCGCGGCACGCTCGACAC
>JAICSK010000178.1 GCA_025936915.1 Nocardioides sp. | reverse complement strand
GGCTACCAGGTCGCGACGCTGGAGGAGATGCTGCCGACCGCGGACATCGTGATCACGGCCACCGGCAACAAGGACGTCGTCACGGTCGACCAGATGAGCCGGATGAAGCACCAGGCGATCCTCGGCAACATCGGGCACTTCGACAACGAGCTCGACATGGCCGGCCTCGAGGCGTTCCCGGGCATCCAGCGGAAGAACGTGAAGCCGCAGGTCGACGTGTGGACCTTCCCCGGCGGGACGTCGATCATCGTGCTCTCCGAGGGCCGGCTGATGAACCTCGGCAACGCCACCGGGCACCCGAGCTTCGTGATGTCCAACTCCTTCACCAACCAGGTCCTCGCGCAGATCGAGCTGTTCACCAAGCCGGACGACTACCCCACCGGCGTCTACGTGCTGCCCAAGCACCTCGACGAGGAGGTCGCGCGGCTCCACCTCGACGCCCTGGGCGTCAAGCTGACCACGCTGACCGACACCCAGGCGTCGTACCTCGGCGTGGCGGTGGAAGGACCGTACAAGAGCGACCAGTACCGCTACTGACCCCGCCATCGCCGGTCCGGAGTGGGCCTGCTGTTGGTCGAGGAGGTCCGCCGGGCCCGGCACGGGACCCGGTGACGGTGCCGGGGCGTCGTCCCCGACTTCGCAGGTCCGGCTGCGTGCCTCATGACAAGATTGACGGCGTGACCCAGGCCGAGGACTTCCGCGCGCGCGTGCTCGTGGTGGACGACGATGCGTCCCTGTCCGAGATGCTCGCCATCGTCCTGCGGCAGGAGGGTTTCGACTCCCACGTCGTCGAGCGCGGCGACGAGGCGATGGACGCCTTCCACTCCTACCGGCCCGACGTCGTCCTGCTCGACCTGATGCTGCCCGGCAAGGACGGCATCGACGTGTGCAAGGAGATCCGGGCCGAGTCCGGCGTCCCGATCGTGATGCTGACCGCGAAGGGCGACACGATCGACGTCGTCGTCGGCCTGGAGTCCGGTGCCGACGACTACGTCGTGAAGCCGTTCAAGCCCAAGGAGCTGGTCGCGCGCATCCGGGCGCGGGTACGCCGCAACGAGGTGCCCGGCTCCGACCACCTCTCCGTCGGCCCGCTCACCATCGACGTGGCCGGCCACTCGGTCACCCGCGACGGGCAGCCGGTCAGCCTCACCCCGCTCGAGTTCGACCTCTTGGTGTGCCTGGCCCGCAAGCCGTGGCAGGTCTTCACCCGCGAGGTCCTGCTGGAGCAAGTGTGGGGATACCGGCACGCCGCCGACACCCGGTTGGTCAACGTGCACGTCCAGCGCCTGCGGTCCAAGGTCGAGGCCGACCCGGAGAACCCCGAGATCGTGCTCACCGTCCGCGGCGTCGGCTACAAGGCCGGCAGCTCCGGTCAGCAGTGAGCCGCGGTGGGATGAGATGGTCGCGCGAACCGTCCCCGCGGCGCTCCGCCGGGGGCTGACCTTCTGGCGGAGGTCGATCCAGGCGCGGGTCGTCCTCAGCACCGTGCTGCTCTCGGCGGTCGTGCTCACAGGCGTCGGCTGGTTCCTGCTCCGGCAGGTCGAGCAGGGCCTGGTGCACCACCGGCTCGACTCGGTGCTGGCCGAGGTGGGCAACGAGGACGTCCAGGCCGACAACCTGCTCAAGGCCGTGCCGGGCACGGACACCGACGCCGACGAGCAGGCGAGCAGTCTCTTCGCCGCGCTGGCGCAGAACGGTGAGGCGCGCGGCTTCACGGTGGTGATGGCCGGCGCCGGCCAGCGCGACCAGCCGCTCGACCAACGCGGGCCGAAGGCGACCACGCGTCAGTCGGTGCTGAGCGTGCCTGAGTCACTGGTCCACCATTTCGACCTGGTCCCGTCCGGCCAGGTCGCGAAGCAACCTGCCTGGACCTACACCACGATCCACACCTCCGGCACCGGAAAGGCATCCACCCAGGTGCCCGGCATCGCCGTCGGCTCCCAGGTGCTGATCCCGGCCGACGGGTCGATCCGGACGATCTACTACCTGTTCCCGCTCGACGACGTGCAGCAGTCGCTGGCCCTGGTCACCCGCTCCCTGTTGACCGCGGGCGTCCTGCTCCTCCTGCTGATCGCCGCGCTCACCTGGTCGCTCACGCGGCAGATCGTCACGCCCATCCGGCTGGCCCGACGTGTCGCCGAGCGACTGGCAGCCGGTCAGCTGCAGGAACGGCTACGGGTCAGTGGCGAGGACGACCTGGCGCGCCTGGCGACGTCGTTCAACCAGATGGCCACCAGCCTGCAACGCCAGATCCGGCAGCTGGAGGAGCTGAGCCGGGTCCAGCGGCGCTTCGTCTCCGACGTCTCCCACGAGCTCCGGACGCCGCTCACCACGGTCCGCCTCGCCGGATCCGTGCTGCACGAGGCGCGCGAGGGCTTCGACCCGCAGACCCGGCGTTCGGCCGAGCTGCTCCAGTCCGAGCTCGACAGGTTCGAGACGCTGCTGGTCGACCTCCTGGAGATCAGCCGCTTCGACGCAGGGGCGGCCGCGCTCGACCTCGACGACGTCAACCTGACCGACGTCGTACGCCGGGTGGTGGACGGGACGCAGGCCCTGGCCCTCGCGCGGAGCACGCGGGTCGTGGTGAGGGCTCCCGAGACGCCGTGCGTCGCCGAGGCCGACGTCCGCCGGGTCGAGCGGATCGTGCGCAACCTCGTCACCAATGCCATCGACCACGCCGACAGCAGCGAGATCGTGGTGACCGTCGCGGCCGACGAGCAGGCCGCGGCGATCGCCGTCCGCGATCACGGGGTGGGGCTCGCGATCGGCGAGGCGGCGATGGTGTTCAACCGGTTCTGGCGGGCCGACCCGGCACGGGCCAGGACCAGTGGCGGCACCGGGCTCGGGCTCGCGATCTCGCTCGAGGACACCCACCTGCACGGGGGATGGCTGCAGGCCTGGGGCAAGCCCGACGAAGGGGCGCAGTTCCGGCTCACCCTGCCGCGCCACGCCAACGACCCGCTGCGGCACAGCCCGCTCCCGCTGGTGCCCGACGACGCCGCCGAGGTGGTCGCATGAGCACGCGGCCCCCAGGGCCTCGCCTCCGGCTGGTCGCCGCGCTCGCGGGCGCTGCCCTGGTGGCGGCCTGCGCGCAGGTCCCGCGCCAGGGCCCGGTCGTCGCCGTCCACGTGCGCGCGGGCGCGACCACCCCCCAAGGCCTCTACAACAACCCGCGAGGCCCGCAGGCGGGAGACAAGCCCTCGGAGATCGTGAGTGGCTTCCTCGTGGCGATGACCGCGACCCCGGTGCAGATCCGCAAAGCCAGGGAGTTCCTCACCCCCGAGGCCCAGACGCGGTGGCAACCGCAGCGAGTGCTGACCTACAACCGCCGTTCCGCCCCTCGCGGCATGCACCATGTCGTCGTCCGCCTGCACGGCGCCGACCAGGTCGGGACGCGGGCGCAGTGGCAGGGCGCCGTGCCGCGGGTGGACCGGCGGCTCGACTTCCCGATGGTGAAGGAGAACGGCGAGTGGCGCATCGCCCAGCTGCCCGATGCGCTGATCGTCCCGCGGACGTTCTACGAACAGCAGTACCAGGAAGCCGAGATCTACTTCTTCGACCCTTCGGGTCGCATCCTCGTGCCCGAGCCGGTGCACGTCCCCGAGGGCGAGCAGCTCGCCTCGGCGCTGGTGCACGCGCTCGTGCAGGGTCCGGGCCGTTCGCTGACCGGCGTCGACCGCAGCTTCCTGCCCGCCGGCCTCTCTCCGGTGGTCTCGGTGCCGGTCACCAAGGGCGGAATCGCCGACGTCACCCTGAACGGACCCGACCCCGGGCCACTGAGCCGTCCGACGGTCCGCCAGATCCTGGCCCAGCTGGCCTGGACGCTCGGTCAGGACGCCTCGATCACCAGCTTCCGGCTCACCATCGCCGGCCACCAGATCGTGAACGCGGCGGGGGCCCAGTCGTTCCGCAGCGGCAGTCGAGAGGCCGACCGACGCGACCCCGCGGTGAGCAGCGCCACCAGCCAGTACTACGCCCTCAAGGCCGGCCTGCTGGTCTCCGGGCAGGTCACGAACCCGACGCCGGTCGACGGGCCGTTCGGCAGCGAACCGCAGGGGATCGGGGCGTTCGCGGTGAGCCTCCACAACCACCGCGTCGCGGGCGTGACCCCGACCCGGCTGCTGGTCGGCCCGGTCAATGCCGTGGAGACCAGCCACGGTCCGATGGGCGCCAAGACCGTGCTGGAGGGGTCGGGACTGTTGCGACCGGCGTGGGACTTCGCGGGCCGGCTGTGGGAGATCCAGAACACCCCGACCGGTGCGCGGGTGATGACCTACTCCGGCGGCCACCTGCACCACGTACCGGTGCCCGGTGTCACGCACCAGGACGTTCGGCGGTTCCTGGTCTCCCGCGACGGTTCGCGCCTGGTCGCGGTCCTGCACGGGCCGCGCGTGGACCGGATCGTGGTCAGTCGCCTCCGGTACGACGCCGACGGAGTGGCCCTCCGCGGCACTCGCGCTCGCCGCATCCCGTGGGTCTCGAGCGGGACGGAGCGGGTGCAGGACATCGGGTGGACCTCGCCCACGACCATCGAGGTGCTCGACCGCTTGTCGCGGTCGCAGGCGGAGGCACGGATCCTCAACGTCGACGGCTCGACCGCCGCCGGCGAGACGCACCCGAGCTCGATCTCGGGCAGGGCCATCGGGCTGGTCACCTCTCCGCGGAGCGGCCCCGAGACGCCGTATGCCGTGCTCCCCGGCCGGCTGTACAGCTTGGACACGGTCGACACCTCGCCGGTCACCATCGACACACCGGGGCTGCACCACATCACCTACGCCGGCTGAGTCTCCACAGGTGAGCGACACCCGGTTGCCCGCCACGGTGGCAGGTGGTCGGCTCGGGCTGTGCTCGACGCGTGGCGTGACCTGGTGCTCGGCAGCTCGTGTGTGGGTTGCTCACGCCCCGGCCGCCTCCTGTGCTCTCCGTGTCGCGCGGCCCTCGTCCCGTCCCCGGCCCCCGCCTGGCCGACCCCGCGCCCTCCCGGCTTGCGCGAGCCGTGGGCCGCCGCGGCGTACGACGGGACGGTGCGCGCGATGATCCTCGGCCACAAGGAGCACCGGCTGCTGGCGCTCGCGAGGCCGCTCGGCGACCTGCTGGCGGTCGCCGCGGACGCCGCCGTCGACGACCTGCTGGGGGCGGCGCCGCTGCATCCCGCCGTGCCCCTGCTCCTGGTGCCCGTGCCGTCGCGGCCGAGCACCGTCCGGGAGCGCGGCCACGCTCCCACCACCGCCCTGACGCGGGTCGCGGCAGAGCGGCTGTCGGCCGGCGGCCGCCCGGCACGCTGTGTCTCGTTGCTGCGGACGCGCCCGGGACTCGCCGACCAGTCCGGGCTCGACGCCCGGTCGCGCTCGGTCAACCTCGCCGGCGCCTTCCGGGTCCATGCCCCGACCCTCCGCCGTCTCGCGCGCCTCGGCCGACCGTGGCACGTCCTGGTCTGCGACGACGTGCTCACCACCGGCGCCACCGCGGCCGAGGCGCAACGCGCCCTCGATGCGGTCGGGCTCCATCCCCTGGCCGCCGTGGCCGTGGCGGCGACCAAGCTGCGCCGCTGACGAGCCTTCGCCGGTCCGGGAAGGGGGCGGTTCCGTGATGACCACGCACGGGCTAGCGTCTGTCCATGGAGTCCGTCCGGGTCCGTGGTTGCGTCGTCGAAGCCCCCCGGATGCCCGGGGAGCCGCGACGACAAGCCGATGCCAGCCGCAGGCGAAACGGCCCACGTAAGGCGCCCGCCGTTCCCTCCTGGGACGCGAGCGGTGCGTCGATCACGGTGCGGCTTAGTCGTAAGTCCTGCCTCGCAGCCCTCGTCAGACGCGAGGACCTGCGGGAGAAGGGCAGTAGTGGCAGGCAAGCCGCGAACCCCTCAGCAGGCGGGTGTGGGGACGAAGACCAGGTCGGCCGGACGGACTCCTCCCTGCCCCGCCTCGGCGGCCGCTGCCTCATCGGGGAGGCATCGGACCGATAACCCCCTCACCGCACACATCAGGAGGATTTCCATGGACGTGGTGGTCACCGCACGGCACTGTGAGCTGTCGGAGCGCTTCCGAGACCATGTGGCCGACAAGCTCGGCCGACTCGAGAAGCACGACCACCGGATCATGCGGGTGCAGGTCGAGGTCGAGAACGAACGCAACCCACGCCAGGCCGACCGGGCCGTCCGGATCGAGCTCACGGCGTACTCCAAGGGTCCGGTGATCCGGGCCGAGGCCGCCGCCGTCGACAAGATGGGCGCGCTCGACCTCGCGGTCGACAAGATGGCGGCCCAGATGCGCCGTGCCAACGACCGCAAGGTGCGCGCCCACCGCAACCGTCCGTCCATCGGCGAGCTGCCGACCGCCACCGACGACGGCTCGACGTCGGACGACGAGGCGGTGCCCGAGCGAAAGGTCGCCTCGATGACCGTCACCGGCGACGGGCCGCCGGTCGTGCGGGAGAAGGTGCACACCGCGCGCCCGATGACGCTCGACCAGGCGCTGTACGAGATGGAGCTGGTGGGCCACGACTTCTACCTCTTCGTCGACGAGGACACCCACCGACCGGCCGTGGTCTACCGCCGGAAGGGCTATGACTACGGGGTCATCGCGCTCGAGATGAACGGCACCGGCTGACTACGACCTCGACCAGGTGCATGGCCCGGACGGGTCACTCCGAGGGGCTACGGGATCCTCCATTCGGCCCATACCGACCCGGGATCATGACATGCTAGGCCCGTGTCTACCCCCCCAGGCGCAGGGACGGAGCCCATCCGGGTCATCATCGTCGACGACCAGGAGCTGTTCCGGCGCGGACTGACCATGCTGATGGACGCCGAGCCCGGCCTCGACGTCGTCGGCGAGGCGGGTGACGGTCAGACCGGGATCGAGCTGGCGAGCAGGGTGGCGCCCGATGTGGTGCTGCTCGACGTCCGGATGCCCAAGATCTCCGGCATCGAGGCGTGCGTGGCGATCAAGGAGGCCGTGCCGGCCGCCAAGATCCTGATGCTCACGGTCTCCGACGAGGAGTCCGACCTCTACGAGGCGGTCAAGAGCGGCGCCAACGGCTACCTGCTCAAGGACTCCTCGATCGAGGAGGTCGCCCAGGCGATCCGCGTCGTCGCCGACGGCCAGTCGCTGATCAGCCCCTCGATGGCGGTCAAGCTGATCGACGAGTTCAAGCAGATGTC
>JAICSK010000121.1 GCA_025936915.1 Nocardioides sp. | reverse complement strand
TGGGCAAGGTCCACTTCTGGATGCTGTTCATCGGCTTCCACACCACGTTCCTGGTGCAGCACTGGCTCGGTGTCGAGGGGATGCCTCGGCGCATCGCCGACTATCTCCCGGAGGACGGCTTCACCACGCTCAACCAGGTCTCGACGGTCGGTGCGTTCCTGCTCGGTGCCTCGACGATCCCGTTCCTCTACAACGTCTGGATCTCGCGGCACGCGCCGAAGGTCGAGGTCGACGACCCCTGGGGCTGGGGCCGCTCGCTGGAGTGGGCGACCAGCTGTCCGCCGCCACGGCACAACTTCGACCGGATCCCGCGCATCCGCTCGGAGTCGCCGGCGTTCGACCTGCACCACCCGGAGATCGCGGCGATCGAGATGGAGGACAACTACGCGATGGCCCACTCCGGCTTCGCCGACGCCCCCGACGTCGGGGGACGCGAGGACCACCTCCGCGACCGGATGGACGGTGACGCCGAGTGAAGATGGAAGCCTGGATCTTCGCGATCTCGACGGTCTTCTTCCTGATCGTGAGCCCGGCGTACTGGTTCATCGCGGGCGACTGGACCGGCACGTCCGCGCTGGTGATGACCACCCTGCTGATGGCCATGGTGACGGTCTACCTCGGCTTCCACGCGACCAAGATGGAGCCGCGCCCCGAGGACCGGAAGGATGCCGAGATCGCCGACGGAGCCGGCGAGCTGGGCTTCTTCCCGCCGTACTCCTGGTGGCCGCTGTGGTGTGGTGCCTCGCTGGCGGTGATCGTCTACGGGACGGCGCTCGGTGCGTGGTGGCTGGTGATCATCGGGTTCGGGCTGGGTGCGCTGACGCTGTGCGGCTGGATCTTCGAGTACTACCGCGGCGAGCACGCCCACTGACGGTCGCCGGCAACTTCCCCGGCGTACGTCGCGTCCCAGTCGACGTGACCCCCGCGACTGCGCCGTGGATTCCGGGTGCGGTGGGGGTCTCGCGTTACATTGTGGCCACTGCACTACTGATCTTCACGGGGAGACTGATGTCCGTCCTTCGCGCCCGCGTGCCGCTCCTGTGCGGCGCCCTGCTGGCCGTGTCGCTGACCGCCGCCTGCGGTTCGGGTGGCGCGACCTCCGACAACGGCAGCCACGGTCTCCGCCCCGTCCTCGACAGCAAGACGCCGAAGCCCCAGGTGGCCGAGCCGTCGGTGCACACCAATGTGGGTGGTGGCGCCACGTCGGTGCCGGTCGACCGACGGGTGTCGGTCACGGCCGACAGCGGCACGCTGACGTCTGTGGCGGTCACCTCGAGGTCCGGCCCGGTGCCGGGCACGCTCTCGGCCGATCACAAGACCTGGACGGCGGGCGCGTTGCTCGAGCCGGGCACGTCGTACACCGTGGTGAGCCAGGCGTCGGTCGACGGCGGCGCGTCGATCCGCAAGACCACCCACTTCCGCACGGCAGCGCTGACCCTCGACCAGCAGACCTACCCCTCGATCGCTCCGCTCGCCGGCCAGACGGTGGGCGTCGGGATGCCGGTGATCATCCGGTTCGACGTCCCCGTCACCGACAAGGCGTCGATCGAGAAGCACCTGAGCGTGGTGTCGCAGCCCGCGCAGAAGGGTGCGTGGCACTGGATCAGCGACACCGAGGTGCACTGGCGACCGGCGCACTACTGGAAGGCCGGCACCAAGGTCACCGTCAACGCCGACATCAACAGCGTGCCTGCCGGCAACGGGATCTTCGGTCAGCTCAACCGGAGCGTCTCGTTCAACATCGGCGCGGCCCACATCTACAAGGTGAACACCAAGACCGACCAGATGCAGGTGTTCAGCAACGGCAAGCTCCTGCGGACGCTGCCGATCACCACCGGCCAGCAGCCGGCGTACACGACGCGCTCCGGGATCAAGGTGATCATCGAGAAGTTCCCGACCAAGGACATGAACTCCGAGACCGTCGGGATCACCGGCGCCGACGCCTACAACATCAAGGGTGTGCAGTGGGCGATGCGGGTGACCTACTCCGGTGAGTTCGTCCACGCCGCCCCGTGGTCGGTCGCGAGCCAGGGCCACGCCAACGTCTCCCACGGCTGCACCGGCATGAGCACCGCCAACGCCGACTGGCTCTACCACATGACCAACGTCGGTGACGTCGTCCAGTACACCGGCACCGACAAGCCGATGACCCTCACCAACGGGTACGGCGACTGGAACGAGTCCTTCCACACCTACCGCCAGGGTTCCGCCCTCCACTGAGCGCTGACCCGGCAGAAGTGCACCGCCGAACAGCGCTGACCCGGCAGAAGTGCACCGCCGAACTGCGCTGACCCGGCAGAAGTGCACGCCAGACGGAGCGCGGCCGAGGACAGTTGTCCACAGTCACGGGTGACCCCTGATTGAGCAGGGGTGCTTGTGGGCAGACCGGCGTACATGAACCGACGCCTGACGTTCTTGGGGGAAGACGCCCCGATTCCCATCGACCGACCGTTCACCCCTGCCCAGGCGCGCGCCGAAGGCGTGTCCCGACGCCAGCTCGCGTCCTGGGTGTCACGCGGACTCCTGATCAGCCCGATGCGCGGAGTTCTCCACTCAGCGCAGATGCCTGATGGCCTGGATCTTCGGCTCTCCTGCCTGAGGCTGGTCGTGCCTGAGCACGCGATCGTGACCGACCGGACCGCCGGTTGGGTCCACGGTGCTCCGATGATCCTCGCGCCCGGAGACCACCGGCACGTACCTCCCGTCAGCATGCACCTCGGTCCGGGCGATCGCCTTCGCAACCCACTGACGCGCAGCGGCGAACGCACCTTCTTGCCGCACGAGGTCGTCGAGATCGAAGGGGTGTGCGTGACCTCGAAGCTGAGAACCAGCGTCGACCTCGGCATGGGTCTACGTCAGGAGTCTGCGTTTGCGGCCATGTGCTCGATGGCGAAGGTCGCCGACTACGACAAGGACGATCTGTTGTTCGAGATCCGCGAGAGGGGCCGGTTCGCCGGCTACCGCGGCGTCCGGCAGGCACGATGGCTGGCGCCGCTCGTCCGACGGGAGTACGGCTCGGCTCCCGAGTGCGTCCTGGGCCTGGCGTGGGAGACCTGGCCCGGAATGCCCCCACTCACGCTGCAACATCCTGTGAGCCATCCCGGAGGTACGTACTACCTCGACCTGTCGTGCCCGGAGCTCAAGTACGGCGCCGAGTACAACGGCCCCGAGTGGCACGGCGAGGAGAGGAGTGCGTACGACGCCGAACGGATCGAGTGGCTGGTCGAACACGAGGACTGGATCATCGACGTGTTCGTGAGCGACGACCTGTACGGGCCGAGCCGCGATCCGGGCCCGCGACTCCGAGAGGGCGCCGAGCGCGCGCGGAAGCGGTTCGGCTCCCTGTCGTGGAAGGGGCAGAACCGGTACGGCGAGAAGTGGCTCGGCTGATCCGACACTGCTGCCGGGTCAGCGCACTTCGGCGGGGCACTTCTGCCGGGTCAGCGCACTTCGGCGGGGCACTTCTGCCGGGTCAGCGCACTTCGGCGGGACACTTGTGCCGGGTCAGCGCACTTCGGCGGGGCACTTCTGCCGGGTCAGTGCTGGCGGAGGGGGACGTCGCCGGCGTCGCGGAGCTGGTGGTCGTCGAACTCGTGGCCGGCGGCGGGGTGGTCGAGGCCGGTCTCGAGCTCGTGCTCGTGCTCGGCGTGGTGCCGGGCCTCCTCGAGCTCCTCGGCGGTCGGCTTCTGCACGTTGTCGGCGAACATGCCCCGTGACAGCTTGGCCCGGATGCGTGCGACGCGAGTGTCCGGCGCCGCCACGCCGTTCTCGTCGACGTCCGACTCGATCTGGTGGATCTCGTCGCGGTTGCGGGCGGTGAGGGTGTAGGCGCTGGCCTCGCTGATCGGCAGGTGCCGCTCGGTGTAGCCACCCTCGGCCGACCGCATGATGATCCCGGTCTCGTAGCCGTGCAGCAGCCGGTCGTTGTCCTGCCGCTGCAGGCCGATGCACCAGCGTCGCGTCACGTAGAACACGATCGGCGGGATGACGAAGATCGCCACGCGCATGAAGTAGGTGATCGAGTTCAGGCTCCAGTGGAAGTGGGTGGCCAGGATGTCGTTGCCGCCGGCGGCCCAGAGCAGGCCGTAGACGGTCACCATCGCCGCGAGGAACGCCGTACGGGTCGGCGCGTTGCGCGGCCGCTGGAGCAGGTGGTGCTCACGCTTGTCACCGGTCACCCACTGCTCGAGGAACGGCCAGCCGATGATCATGCCGAACAGCACGAACGGAATGATCTGGCCGGGGATCATCACGTTCCACGAGATCGTGATCCCCCAGATATGGGTCTCCCAGTTGGGCATGATGCGCAGGAGCCCCTCGGCGATGCCCATGTACCAGTCGGGCTGGGAGCCGGCCGTCACCTTGGACGGGTCGTAGGGCCCGTACTTCCAGATCGGGTTGATCGAGAGCAGTGCGCCCATCAGTGCCGTCACGCCGAAGACCATGAAGAAGAACCCGCCGGCCTTGGCGGCGTACACCGGGAGCATCGGGTAGCCCACGACGTTCTGCTCGGTGCGGCCCGGGCCGGCCCACTGTGTGTGCTTGTGGAACACCAGCAGCAGCATGTGGGCGCCGATGAGCGCCAGCAACAGGCCGGGGATCAGCAGCACGTGGATGATGTAGAGCCGCGGGATGATCACGTCACCGGGGAACTCGCCCCCGAACAGGAAGAACGACATATAGGTGCCGACGACGGGTGTCGCCTTGACCAGGCCGTCCGCGATCCGCAGGCCGGTGCCGGAGAGCAGGTCGTCGGGCAGCGAGTAGCCGGCGAAGCCCTCGAGGATGCCGAGCAGCAGCAGCACCGAGCCGATCACCCAGTTGAGCTCACGTGGCTTGCGGAACGCGCCGGTGACGAACGTCCGCATCATGTGCACGAACATCGCCGCGATGAACAGCATCGCGGACCAGTGGTGCATCTGCCGCATCAGGAGCCCGCCGCGCACGTCGAACGAGATGTGCAGCGTGGAGGCGTACGCGTCCGACATGGGTACGCCGCGCAGCTGGGTGTAGGAGCCTTCGTACGCCGACTCCGACATCGACGGCGTGAACCACAGCGTCAGGAACGTGCCGGTGAGCAGCAGCACGACGAACGACCACAGCGCGATCTCGCCGAGCATGAAGGACCAGTGGTCGGGGAAGACCTTGCGGGCGAAGACCTTGGTCAGCGTGCCGAGCTTGAGCCGGTCGTCGGCCCAGCCGGCGACCGCTCCCGCGCGGTTGGGCTTCTTCGCCGTCGCGGGCCGGTCCTTGTTGGTGTCGGCGATCTTGCTGGTGTCCAACGACATGGTCAGCCTCGCTCCCAGAAACTCGGCCCGACGGGTTGGGTGAAGTCACGCCGTGCCGCCAGATAACCCTCTTCGTCGACGGTCAGCTCGAGCTGCGGGAGCGCCCGGGCTGCCGGGCCGAACAGGACGCGTCCGCTGTCGGCCAGGTCGAACGTCGACTGGTGGCAGGGGCACAGCAGGTGGTGGGTGGTGCGCTCGTTGAGCGAGATCGGGCAGCCGACGTGGGTGCAGATCTTGGAGTAGCAGACGATGCCGTCGACCGACCAGTTCAGGGTCTGCGACGACACGATGTCCGACGGCAGCATCCGGTGGAGGATCACCGCCGCCTTGGACTTGTCGACCAGCAGGTCGGTGCCCTCGACGAGCGGCGCCTGCGTGTCGGGGTTGGTCTGGAACAGCACCTCCGGCTCGGCGTTGACCAGGTCGCCGATCTCGAGGTCGGTGACCTTGATCGGGGTCCCGACGACGTCGCGTACGACGCGCTGCAGGGTGCGGTTCTGGGTCGCCCACCAGGCCTTCATCTCGGCGTTCCAGGTGTCGAGGTCCCAGATGGTGTGGTCGAGCTTGTCGCCCGGGAGCGGACCGAGGTCGCGGAGCATGATCACGGGGAGCAGGCCGAGGATGCCTCCCGCAGCCAGCAGGGTGTTGCGCACCAGCGGACGTCGGCCGAGGCCGGACTCCTCGAGGCCGGTCTGCAGGATGGACACGGCAGCCTCGCGATCCTCCTGCGAGGACGACGCGGGGTGGCGCATCTCGACGATCTCGTGGTCGGCCATCAGCTTGCGGGCCCACTGGATCATTCCGGCGCCCATGGCGAGCAGGGTCACCGCGAGGCACACTCCCAGGGCGACGTTGGAGGCGCCGAGATTGCCGATCGTGTCGGGGTTGTCACCGACGTGGAAGGCGATGTAGCTGACGATGAATCCGATCGCGCCGACGATCGCCAGCACGAACAGGCCCGCGACCTGCCGCTCGGCACGCTTCTCGGCCTTCGGATCGACGTCGGTCGGACGCCACTCGTGCGCGGGCAGACCCGGGTCGGGGATGGGCTCCTGCATGGCGACGCCCGCGTGGTCGTCGTGGGTCGTCTCGGGGAGGTTGTCGGTCATCGGTGCTCAGCCTTCTCCCACTCGTGCTGGGTGTCCTCGACCTCGGAGTCCTTGCGGGTCGTCGACCGGGCGGTGTGGGCCGCGATCCAGATGGCGACGCCGACGAGCGAGCCGATGCCGACGATCCAGGCGAACAAGCCCTCACTGACGGGGCCGATCCCGCCCATCCCGAAGCCGCCGTAGTCGGGGTTGTCCTGCAGCGACTGGAGATAGGCGACGATGTCCCGCTTCTCGTCCACCGACAGGTTGCCGTTGGAGAAGGTGTCCATCGCCTGGGGCCCGGTCAGCATCGCCTCGAAGATGTACTTCGGGTCGACCCCCCGGATCTTCGGCGCGAAACCGCCCTTGGGCATCGCTCCGCCCGAGCCCTCGAAGTTGTGGCAGGCCGTGCAGTTGGTCAGGAAGATCTGGCCGCCCTTGGCGATCATCTCCTGCAGCTGCTGGTCGCTGAGCCCGTTGAGGCTGTAGTCGGACGGGTTGGGGATGGCCGGCCCCGGCCCGAGCGAGGCGACGTAGGCCGCGAGCGCCGAGATCTCGTCGGGGGTGTAGGTGACTTCCTTCTGCGGAATCTGCGGGCCGGGCTGGACCGCGGGCATCCGGCCCGTGCCCACCTGGAAGTCGACGGCCGCCGCCCCCACGCCGACCAGCGACGGGCCGAGCTGGTTGCCGTCGAGGGTCTTGACACCCTGGCCGTTGGTGCCGTGGCAGAACGAGCAACCGACCAGGAACAGCTGGTGACCCTGCTTGATCAGCTTGGCCGAGTTGTCGGTCTGAGCCGACGCTGGGGATAAGGCGGCGTACAGGCCACCGGTCAGCAACAACCCGAGAACGACCACGAGCAGCCCCGCGACCGGGCCGCGGCGGTGCCTGGAGAGACGTCCGAGGGGGCGGTTCAGGAGGCGCACGGTCGGTCCCTTGTGATCGCTGGGTCGATGGACGGACGGGTCATTGGATGAGGTAGATGGTCGCGAACAGCCCGATCCAGACCACGTCGACGAAGTGCCAGTAGTACGACACCACGATCGCGCTGACCGCCTGCTCGTGGGTGAACCGTCTGGCCATGAAGGTGCGACCCAGCACGAACAGGAAGGCGACCAGACCGCCGGTCACGTGGAGTGCGTGGAAGCCGGTGGTGAGGTAGAACATCGAGCCGTAGCCCGAGGCCGGGATGGTGATCCCCTCGTGGATCAGCGACGTGTACTCGGTGGCCTGGCCGGCGACGAACACCGCGCCCATGAAGTAGGTCAGGATGAACCACTCGCGCAGGCCCCAGCGCTTGACCTGGAAGACCGACCCGCTGCGCCCGACCTGACCCCGCTCGGCCGCGAACACGCCGAGCTGGCAGGTCAGCGAGGACAGCACGAGGATCGTGGTGTTGACCGAGGCGAAGGGGACGTCCAGCTTCTCGGTGCTCTGTGCCCAGAGGTCGGGGCTGACCGCGCGGATGGTGAAGTACGACGCGAACAGGGCGGCGAAGAACATCAGCTCGCTCGACAGCCAGATGATGGTCCCGACGCTCACCATGCTCGGGCGGTCGTGGTGTCCGTGGAGCCGAGAGGCCGGGATCGTCGTCGAAGCTGTCGCCACGAGCCTCATTATGTCCAAAGGCCTCCGAGGCGGGCACCCCGACCCCCTGGCCGGTGCGAGTTGTTTCCGGCTGTGTGGCCCGGCCTATTGTCGCAAGCGTGATCCCACCCGTGTTGCACGGCGCCGGAGGCCACGAGGAGGCCCTCCCGAGGTTCACCCTCGGCACCGTCTTCACCCAGTGGGAGCTGGTCTCCTGGGCGAGCCTGGCGATCCTGCTCACGACGGCCCTCTATCTCTGGGGCACCCTCCGGATGCACCGGCGCGGCGACCGCTGGCCGCTCGGCCGTACGGCGGCGTTCCTGGGCTCGATGGTGGCCGCCGCCATGGCCACGCTCTCCGGCCTCGGGACGTACGACGACACCTTGCTCAGCGTGCACATGGCGCAGCACATGATCCTGTCGATGCTGGTGCCGCTGGCGATGGCCCTGGGTGCGCCGATCACGCTGGCCCTGCGCACGCTGCCCGGACGCCCCCGCCGCTGGCTGCTGGTCGCGCTGCACTCCCGGGTCGCGAAGGTGCTGTCCTTCCCGCCCCTCGCCTTCACCCTCTTCATCGTCACGCCCTGGGCGCTCTACTTCAGCGGCTGGTACCCCGCGACCCTCCACCACGACTACCTCCACGAGATGACGCACCTGCACATGGTGCTCGTGGGCTGTCTCTTCTTCTGGCCGCTGATGGGGATCGACCCGCTGCCCGGGAGGATCGGCTACCCGTTCCGGCTGCTGCTGACCGTGCTCACGCTTCCGTTCCACGCGTTCATGGGCGTGACGATCATGGCCCAGGACCGGCTGATCGGCGGCCACTGGTATCCCGCGCTCCACCAGGGGCCGATGGGTGCCTGGCTGCCCGACGCGCACACCGACCAGCACCTGGCCGGCGGCATCCTCTGGAGCTCCGGCGATGCCATCGGTCTGCTGTTCGTCGTCGTGCTGTTCGTCCAGTGGGTACGGTCCTCGACGGCCGAGGCGAAGCGGGAGGACCGTCGGCTCGACCTGCTCGAGGCCCGCGAGGCGAGAGCCGCCCGGGCGGCGGCGGCAGCGGCCGTGGTCACTCCGGCCGCCGAGGACGACGGACGGTAGCCTTCTGCCCGTGAGCGACTCGAAGGCCGGCTCGAGGGCCAGGCTGCGCGTGCTGGTCTACAGCGACGACGTCACGGTCCGCGAGCAGGTGATCCTGGCGCTCGGCCGCCGGCCCCACCCCGACCTGCCGGAGCTGGAGTACGTCGAGGTCGCCACCGAGCCTGTCGTGATCCAGAACATGGACGCCGGCCGGATCGACCTGGCCATCCTCGACGGCGAGGCCGTTCCAGCGGGTGGCATGGGCATCGCCAAGCAGCTCAAGGACGAGATCTACCGCTGTCCTCCCATCCTCGTCCTGATCGGTCGGCCGCAGGACGCCTGGCTGGCGACCTGGTCGCGTGCCGAGGCGGCGGTCCCGCACCCGATCGACCCCGTCCGGCTCGCCGAGGTGGTCACCGACCTGCTCCGACCGCGCGTTCCGGCCACCACGTCCTGACCGTCGTGACGGCGTACTCCTGGGGCGGCCTCCTCGGCACCCTTGTCCAGCACCGCGACCTGAGCGGCGACGAGGCCGCGTGGGCGATGGGCGAGATCCTGTCCGGCGCGGCGACCCCTGCCCAGATCGCCGGCCTGGCCGTGGCACTGCGGAGCAAGGGCGAGACGGTCGAGGAGGTGACCGGGCTCCTCGACGCGATGTTCGAGGTCGTCACGCCGATCAGCATCCCCGGGCGAGCCCTCGACGTCGTCGGCAGCGGTGGAGACCGATCGATGAGCGTGAACATCTCCACGATGGCGGCGGTCGTCGCGGCCGGCGCGGGTGCTCGCGTGGTCAAGCACGGCAACCGTTCGGCGTCGAGCACGGCCGGGTCGGCCGACGTGCTCGAGGCCCTCGGCATCCGGCTGGACCTGCCCCCCGGCCGCGTCGCGCGCCTGGCCGAGGAGGTGGGCATCACGTTCTGCTTCGCGGCGGCGTTCCACCCGGCGTTGCGCCATGCGGCCGTCCCGCGCCGGGAGCTCGGGATCGGCACGTTCTTCAACGTCCTCGGGCCCCTGGCCAACCCGGTGCGGCCGGCCGCACAGGCCGTCGGGTGTGCCGACTCGCGGATGGCCCCGATCATGGCCGGCGTGCTGGCTCGCCGCGGGGTCGACGCCTGGGTCTTCCGCGGCGACGACGGCCTGGACGAGCTGACCACCACGACGACGTCGCAGGTCTGGCACGTCCACGACGGGATCGTCACCACGACGTCGCTCGACCCGACATCGATCGGCATCCCGCACGCCGAGCCTGCGGACCTGCGCGGGGGCGACGTCACCCACAACGCCGAGGTCGTACGCCGCGTGCTCGACGGCGAGACCGGTCCGGTGCGGGACGCGGTGCTGCTGAACGCCGCGGCGGCCCTCGCGGTGTACGACCGACCCGAGGCGATGGTCGACGACGCCCTGCCCGCCGCGTACGCGCGGGCGATCGAGGCGGTCGACTCCGGTGCGGCTGCGGCCCTGCTCACTCGTTGGGTGGCGGCCTCAGCCGACTGACCCCGGGGCAGCGACGGGCGGCGCAGACGCGTGCCAGTCGTGGGGCGCGCGGAGCATCTCCAGCGAGGCGGACCGGTGCACGACCGTCCAGCCCTCCTCGCCGATCAGCCGCGAGGCGAGCTCCGACCACGGACGCACGATCGCGACCCGGGCGCCTGTCGCGTGCAGGTCCGCCTGCCACCCGGGCTCCACGAGCATGAACCCCGCGTTGCGGTCGAGCTCGGCGGTCGTGAACGTGTCGCCGTACCCGTGCATCACCAGATCGAGCTGCGGGTAGCGCCACATCAGGTAGCCGCCGAGCGCCCAGTCGTCGAGCACCTTCGTCCCCGGTGGCAGCCGGTCGAGTGACGTGTCGGCCCAGACCGGTTCCGAGAGCGGGTCGTCGGAGGTGTAGGGCACGAGGGCTGCCAGGACGACCAGGGTGAGCCCTGCTGCGGCTATCACGGCCCGGAGCTCGCCTCGACCCACCGGCGTACGGCGTCCGACGAGCGCCTGCACCGGGCCGGCCGCCAGAGGTGCGAGCATGGCGGCCGCGAGCGGCACCGTGCGCTCGGAGGACGCGGCGAACACGCCGGCCAGGGCGATCAGCAGCGTCTCGGTCCAGGGGTTGTCCCGGCGCCGCCACAGCCCCACCACCGTGGCCGCGAGCAGCACCGCGAAGGCCGCCGACGACCACGAGATCCAGTCGGGCGCCTGCCACTCGGCGAAGTACGAGCGACGAGAGCCGACCGCGACGACGCCGCCGTAGAGGGCAGGCCCTACCGGGGTCAGTGCCGCGGCGACACTGCAGGCGACGGTGACCGCGGCCGACCGCCACACCACGGTCCACTGCCTCCGGTCGAGCGCGAGGCCGAGCGTCGCCACGGCGCCGATCATCAGCGCGACCGGCCACATCCCGTGCAGCATCGCCCAGAACCACACCAGCGGCACCAGCCACCACCGCACCCGGCCGTCGTCGAGCGTCCG
>JAICSK010000092.1 GCA_025936915.1 Nocardioides sp. | reverse complement strand
TCGGAGACGTCGTACTGACCCTCACCGAGGATCCGGACGATCACTGCGGGTCCTTCGACTCGCCGGTCGACTGGGTCTGCGGCTCGGCCTCGAGGATGTCGCCGTCCTGTCCGCTCTCGATCGCCTGGGGTGCCGACCCGCCCTTGAGCCGGGCCAGCTCGGCCTCCACCTCGGACTGCGAGCTCATGGACTCCAGCTCGCGCGAGATGTCGTCACCCTGGTTGAGAGAGGAGGCGTCGTCGAGCGCGCCCGAGGCGATCAGCTCGTCGATGGCGCTGGCCCGTGCCTGCATCTGCGCGGTCTTGTCCTCGGCCCGCTGGATGGCCATCCCGACGTCGCCCATCTCCTCGCCGATGCCGGACATCGCCTCGTTGATCTTGGTCTGTGCCTCGGCCGCGGTGTAGGTCGCCTTGATGGTCTCCTTGCGCGTGCGGAACGCCTCGACCTTGGCGCTGAGGCGCTGCTGGGCGAGGGTGAGCTTCTCCTCCTCGCCCTGCAACTGGGTCTGCTGGGTCTTCAGGTCGGCGATCTGCGCGGTGAGCCCGGACTTGCGGGTCAGTGCCTCGCGGGCGAGGTCCTCACGGTTCACCTTGATCGCCTGCTCGGCCTGCCCCTGGAGCTTGTCGGACTGGGCCTGGAGCTGGTTGACCTGCAGCTCCACCCGCTTGCGCGACGTGGCGACATCGGCGACCCCACGGCGTACCTGGGCGAGCAGGTCGAGCTGCCGCTGGTAGCTGTAGTCGAGCGTCTCCCGAGGATCCTCGGCCCGGTCGAGGGCCTTGTTCGCCTTGGCCCGGAAGATCAGGCTGATGCGTTGCCACATGCTCATGGGGGTCAGCCTATGGGTAGACGTCAAGGCACGGAGCCCGACGGTAGGCTGAGGTATCCGGGCCCGTACGGTCCCGCCACCTCAGGTCCCCAGCAGCCAGGAAGCAGCCCGTTGTTCCGCCGTACCAAGTCCGAGCCGTCCACCGTCGAGTCCACCGACGCCGACGCGACCGCCATCAGCCAGGGCAAGGGGCGTCCGACCCCGAGCCGACGCGAGGCCGAGGCCGCCAACAAGGCGAAGGCCAAGGTGCCGCGCACGCGCAAGGAGCAGGCTGCCGCCAAGCGCCTGGCCCGAGCCGACGCCGGCACGAGGATGCGCGAGGCGATGCGCTCCGGCGACGACCGCTATCTGCCCGCACGCGACCAGGGTCCGGCCCGTCGCTTCATCCGCGACTACGTCGACAGCTCGCTGATGATCCTCGAGCTGCTGCTGCCGCTCATGGTCGTCCTCCTGGTCGTGGGCTGGGTGGGCGGGCGGAACGCCGCCGCCTTCACCAACCTCGCGCTGCTGCTGATGATCGTGGTGATCTTCATCGAGGCGGTGCGACTGCGGTTCACGCTCCGGCGCGAGCTGCGCCGTCGGTTCCCCGACGACCCGAAGGCCTCCTCGGGCGCCACGGCGTACGCCGTGATGAGGGCGCTGCAGGTGCGCCCCTGGCGCAAGCCCGACCGTCAGGTGCGGCTCGGGCAGCAGCTGCCAGACCGATACCGCTGATATGTAGTGGCTTCCTGTCAATGGGCAGGGTGAGGCGCCCGTCCCCCGGTGTGGGGGTCGCGATAGACACGCGATCCGCTCCAGCCGAACAGCCCGTCCTGCAATGACCAACCCGCGCATATCAGCCTGACCCGCTGTCCAGGGTCGAGCGTGGCCCGGTCCGAGGGTGTCGGAGTGCTGACCCCTCGTAGGCAGCCCAACCGGCGCACGATCGGGGTGAACTCCCTGTCTGCCAACTGCTCGATGGCGTGGTCGAGCCGGTCACGCCGCGCTTTGACGGTGAGCACGGCGTCGTAGTCGGACTCAACGGCCAGCTGCCGGCCGAGGGCGTCGAACCGCTGGCGCCGAAGCCACGCGTCATGGGTACCGGTCCAGGCTGGCCAGCGGAGTAGACGATGCCTTGGCGTAGCAGGAGCTTGGACAATCGATGCCGAGCCCGCATCAGGTCACCACGGCAGTCCTCACGAGCGCGCACCAGGTCACGCGCGTTCTCCTGGCCCACGCCGGGGACCGACACCGGCGTGTACTCGTCGAGCCGAAGCAACCGCGCCAGGTGGACCGCGTCCTTGGCGTCGGTCTTGACCCGATCGCCGGATCCCTGCCTCAGCCAGCGACCGCGACGAACCGAACCCGGTAGGGCCGGCCTCGTCAGCCTCCGCGACAGGACCAGGCAGGCCGGACAGGCCGAGCAGGCAGCCCCTGCCCGGCAACCCACGAATGTTGTGAGGGAGGCCCCGGCCCGCAACCCGTCAATCCGAACGGGTCACGTCATACCGTCTAGGCCACTGCCCGGACGACCCGTCCGTCGCGGAGCCGGACCGTTGCGTCGCACCGCGCCGCGAGCGACTCGTCGTGCGTGCCGATCACCACGGTGATGCCCCGGGTGTCGCGGAGCTCGAAGAGCAGGTCGACGATCTCCCCACCGGTGGCCGAGTCGAGGTTGCCGGTGGGCTCGTCCGCGACGAGCAGCCGGGGATCGCCCATCAGGGCGCGGGCGATGGCCACCCGCTGGCGCTGACCGCCTGAGAGCTGCGAGGGCACGGCGTCTTCCCGACCGCCCAGTCCGACGTCCGCCAGCAGCTCCGCGGCCCGGACGAGGTCCTGCTTCCCCGACCGGTAGGGCAGCACCGGCAGCATCACGTTGTCGCGCGCCGTGAGGGCAGGCAGCAGCGCGAACGACTGGAACACGAACCCGACGGTCCGCCGGTATCCGACCAGCTCGCTCGAGGACATCGCGGTCAGCTCCTCGGCGTCCGCCCAGATAGCACCGGCATCGGGGCGGTCCATGCCGCCCAGGAGGTGCAGCAGCGTCGACTTGCCCGAGCCCGAGGGGCCGCAGAGCGCGGAGACCGACCCCGACGGGAACTCCACGGATACCTCGTCGAGCGCACGGATGGCGACGCCGCCGGGCGTCGCGTAGGTCCGCGAACAGCCTTCGACCCGGAGCCCTCGCCCGGTCCGCTCGGTGTGCGTCACGGTGTCATCACGCGGGCAGGCTAAGGCCGGATGACAACCGGCAGGTAGCGCTGCGCGTGTCTCGTCCAGGAGTGGTGTGTTCGTCCTCGAGGGGGGTCGCGGGTGCTTCGCGTGGTGTGGGCGCAGGTCGTACGGCGTCGCGGACGCAGCCTCGCCGTCGTCGCCGCGATCGTCGTGGGCGCCGTCTCGTTCTCCTTGCTGACCTCGGCCGTGGCGACGTCCCGGCTCGAGGTGCGGGGCAAGGTCGAAGCGAACTTCCGGTCGGCGTACGACATCCTCGTCCGCCCGCAGAACTCCCTCACGCCGCTGGAGAGGTCCGACCGGCTCGTGCAGGAGAACTACCTGTCGGGGATCTTCGGCGGCATCACGATGCGGCAGTACCACGAGATCAAGGGCTTGCCGGGTGTCTCCGTGGCCGCGCCGATCGCGATGGTCGGCTACACACTGCCGTCGGTGAACCTGCGCTACGCGATCAACAAGTATGTCGACCCCACCAAGAGCCAGCAGCTCCTGCGCGTCGACTTCCGCTGGCACACCGATCGTGGCCTGACCCGGACCCACGACGCGACCCGGTACTTCTTCGTCACCCACGAGCCGATCGGCCGGGGCGGGTCGAACTACGGAGCGATACGCGACCCGCGGACCGGGCGTCTCGTCCACGTCACCGGCCCGTTCGACGACGGGTACACCAACCGGACGTCGGCGTTCGAGAACCCGCCGGACCTGATCCCCTGGTCGACGGCCACCCCAGGATCACTTGCCCACGACTACGGCTTGCGACGCGGCCAGATCGGGAGCAACTACCTCTACCTGATGCCGCTGATGATCGCCGCGGTCGACCCGAAGGCCGAGGCCGAGCTGGTGGGCCTGAAGAACGCCGTGACCTCCGGGCGCTACCTGACCGAGCAGGATCACGTGACCGAGCGGGCCGCGAACCCGGGATCGGTCCACCCCTTCAAGTACCGGCAGATCCCGATGCTGATCAGCGACCGGCTCACCAGCGACGAGGGGATGAGCATCGTGGTGTCGAAGGTCGACACCGGTCTTCCGGAGAGCCGGCTGCCAGGACGGCTGGCCGCGCGCGACAGCCCGAGCTGGGTCACGCATCTTCCCTCCCACGTACTCCATCGCACGCGCTATCCCGGGCGTCGGATCTACCGGCGGATGGTCACGGCCTACACCCACAGCCGGGTGGTCCGGTGGCCGGCGCAGTACTGGAGCGCGGGGCAGGTCGGTTACCGGCAGCGGCCGGACGGGCACCTCCTCCCCGTGCCGCGACACAACGGCCCGTTCACCTGGATGGACAGCAGCATCGGCTTCTTCGCCCCGCCCGAGGCGGCCGATGTCGGGTTCCGCAAGCTGGTCGTCGCCGAGGCCAGCAACCGGATCAGTCCTCTCAACGTCTACAACGCCCCGGAGCCGCAGGTGGTCGGTGAGTTCGACCCGCGGAAGATCGAGGGCTTCTCGAAGCTCTCTCAGGTGCCGCTCACCACGTACTACCCGCCGGCCGCGGCGCCAGGCGATGCCCGGACGCGACACCTTCTGCACGGCCGGTCAATGTTGCCGAACAACAACCTCGCCGGCTACCTCCAGCAACCGCCGCTGCTTCTGACCAACCTGCGTTCGCTGCCGGCGTTCTACGACCACCAGGCGTTCACCCCCCTGACCGATGGCGAGGCACGAGGCACACCCACTGCGTGGAAGGCGCCCATCAGCGTGATTCGGGTGCGCGTCGCCGGCGTGACCGGGGTGGACGCCGCCAGCCAGGCGCGGGTGCGGCTCGTCGCCGAGCAGATCGCTCGTCGCACCGGCCTCGACGTCGACATCACCGTCGGCTCCTCCCCCACGCCACAGCTGATCGACCTGCCGGCGGGGCGTTTCGGCCGTCCCCCGCTCACCTTGCGGGAGGGCTGGGTGAAGAAGGGAGTCGCCGTCCGACTGCTGTCGGCCATCGACAAGAAGAGCCTGTCCCTGTTCGCGCTCGTGCTGCTGGTGTGCGCCCTGTTCCTGCTGAACGCCGTCAGCGCGGCCGTGCGGTCACGCGCCCACGAGCTCGGAGTGCTGTCGTGCCTGGGCTGGTCCCGGCGCCACATCTTCTGGCTGCTCGAGAGCGAGCTCGTGCTCACCGGGCTGATCGCGGGTCTCGCGGGGACGGGCATCGCCACGATGCTGGTGCTCGGACTGGGCCTGACCGTCTCGTGGTGGCAGCTCGCCCTGGTCACGCCCGTGTCCGTGCTGCTCGCCGCTCTCGCGGGACTGCCGCCCACGCTCCGCGCGGCTCGCGCGCTGCCGATGCAGGCGGTCATCCCCGCCGTACGCACGCCGCGGCGGGCCGCGCACGTCACGTCGATCACCCGGCTCGGCCTGGTCGGCGTCGGGCGTACGCCGGGCCGGTCACTGCTCGCGGCGGCCAGCCTGTTCGTCGGCGTGGCGGCACTGGCCGGGCTTCTGGCGATCCAGAAGGAGTTCGCCCATCACGCCGTCGGGACCCTGCTCGGCAACGTCGTCGCGATCCAGGTCCGGGGTGTCGACCTGTTCGCCGTGATGCTGGTCCTGGCGCTCGGAGGGTTCACCATCGCCGACGTCGCCTACCTCAACATCTCGGAGCGTCGCAGCGAGATCGGGACGCTGCGCGCCACCGGCTGGAAGGAAGGACACGTGCGCCGGCTGTTCGCCACCGAGGCGCTGACCATCGCCGGCATCGGCGCGCTGGCCGGGGCACTCGTCGGCGTCACCGCGACGAGGGTCCTGCTCGACACCGATCTCGACTACCTGGTCCGAGCCGCCGCGATCGCCGCCGGCGGTGGCCTGCTGGCGGCGGTGCTGGCGCTCGTCGTACCGCTGGCCCGGCTAGGACACCTCGCGCCGGCCGGGATGGTGGACGACGGGTAGCGCCACGCGAGCAAGCTCGCGGCGGCGTTCGCTGCTTGGCTCAGGCGTCGTAGTCCAGGACGACCCGCTCAGAGGTCGGGTGTGACTGGCAGGTCAGGACGTAGCCGTTCTCCATCTCCTCCGGCTCGAGCGCGTAGTTCGCGTCCATCGCGACCGTGCCCTCGACGAGCTTGGCCCGGCAGGTGCCGCAGACACCACCGCGGCAGGCGAACGGCAGGTCGCTGCGCACCTCCAGCGCCGCCTCGAGCACGCCGACGCCGTCGGGGCGCAGCTCGAACTCCGACGTCCGGCCGTCGAGCTTGATCGTGACCCGCGCCGCGCCCTCGACCGACGACGCGGCCTCGACGGCGGCCCGGGGCACCGGGTCGGCGTGGAAGAGCTCGGTGTGGATCGCGTGCGCGTCGACGCCGTGGTCGAGGATCACCTGGCGCAGGTCCACCACCATCTGCTGCGGTCCGCACAGGAACCACTCGTCGACCTCCTCGGCCGGCAGCAGCGACTTCAGGATCCGGCTGAGCCGGTCGCCGTCGAGCCTGCCGGAGAACAGCTCGACATCCTGCTGCTCGCGCGAGAGGACGTGGACGAGGTGGAACCGCTCGGGGAACCGGTCCTTCAGATCGTGCAGGTCGTCGAGGAACATCACGCTGCGATGGGTGCGGTTGGCGTAGACGAGCATCACCTGAGCGCGCGACTCCTCCTCGAGGATGGTCGACACGATCGAGATGATCGGGGTGATGCCGGAGCCGGCCGCGATCGCGACGTACGTCTTGGCAGACGTGGGGTCGAGCTGGGTGGTGAAGCGACCGGCCGGCGTCATCACGTCGAGCTCGTCGCCGGGATGCAGGGTGCCGACCACGCCCTCGGAGAACGCGCCGCCGGGCAGCTTCTTCACGCCGATCGTCATCACGCCCGAGGACGGCGTCGTGCAGATCGAGAAGCTGCGCCGCTCGCCGTCGTCGCCGCGGATGGTCAGGTGCTGGCCGTGCACGAACCGATAGTCGTCGGCGAGCTCCGCGGGTACGGCGAACGAGATCGCCACCGAGTCGTCGGTGAGCTGCTCGACGGAGGCCACCCGGAGCGGGTGGAACTGCGGCTTGGACACGATCAGAGGGCCTTGAAGTGGTCGAAGGGCTCGCGGCACGAGCGGCAGACCCACAGACTCTTGCAGGCGGTCGAGCCGAACCGGCTGGACTCTCGGGTGTCGAGACTGCCGCACTGAGGGCAGCGCACCGACAGGGCCAGCGGAACCGGCCCGCTGTGCACGGGTCCCGGCGGAGCGATGCCGGCCCGCGCCAGCTTGCCGCGCCCCTCCGCGGTGAGGTCATCGGTCGACCAGGCCGGGCTGAGCACGAACTCCACGTCGACGTGTCGATACCCTGCGAGCTCGAGCGTGCTGACGATGTCGCTGCGGATCGTCTCCATCGCCGGACAGCCGGAGTACGTCGGGGTGATCGTCACGTGGACGCGTCCCTGGTCGTCCTCGGTCACGTCGCGGAGGATCCCGAGATCCTCGATGGTCACCATCGGCAGCTCGGGGTCGAGCACGGCCGCGGCGATCTCCCGGGCGCGGGGCCGGACGTCGCTGATCGTCACCACGTCGCTCCGGGGTGTGAACGGTGGAGGTGCTGCATCTCGGCCAGCAGATGGCCGAGGTGCTCGGTGTGCAGACCCTGGCGTCCGCCGCCGAGGGCCGGCGCCACCTCGGGCATCGCCAGCGTCGCCTCGGCGACCACTCGTCGTACGTCGGTCAGGACGGGGTCGCGGAGCGCCGAGGGGTCTGCGACCAGACGGGTCAGGGTCGGATCGAGCGGGGTGAACAGCTCGTCGACGTAGGGCCACTCGGCGTCGAGCGCGACCTGCATCCGCGCATGCGACCCGGCCGTGCCGTCGCCGAGCCGCAGCACCCAGTGGGTCGCGTGGTCGACGTGGTAGGTGACCTCCTTGACCGCCTTCGCCGCGATCCCCGACAGCGTGGCGTCGCTGCTCGCCGACAGCGCGCGGTAGAGATGGAGCTGGTACGTCGAAAACAGCAGCAGCCGCGCCATCGCCACGCCGAAGTCGGTCATCGGCCGCTCGACCAGCTTGACGTTGCGGAACTCACGGTCGTCACGCAGGTAGGCCAGGTCGTCCTCGGTGCGCCCCTCCTGCTCCAGCTCGCCGGCGTAGGTCAGCAGCGTGCGGGCCTGGCCGAGCTGGTCGAGGCCGATGTTGGCGAGCGCGACGTCCTCCTCGAGCTCGGGCGCGCGGCTGATCCACCAGCCCATCCGCTGGGCCGAGACGAGTGCGTCGTCGGCCAGGCCGAGGGTGTAGTCGAGGAGCGGACGGTCGGTCATAGATGTTCCACGCCCTCGGGGACGTCGTAGAACGTCGGATGGCGGTAGATCTTGTCGGCCGCCGGGTCGAAGAACGGGTCGCGCTCGTCGGGTGTGGACGCCTCGATGTCGGAGGCCTTCACCACCCACAGCGAGACCCCCTCGCCGCGGCGGGTGTAGAGGTCGCGGGCGTTGCGCAGTGCCATCTCGGCGTCGGGGGCGTGGAGGGAGCCGGCGTGAACGTGGGACAGCCCGCGGCGGGCCCGGACGAACACCTCCCACAGCGGCCAGTCGCGGGTGCTCATGCAGCGCCTTCGGTACGACGGGCGTGCTTGTCGGCGTAGGCGTCGGCCGCCTCGCGCACCCAGGCACCGGCCTCGTGCGCCCCCCGCTTGTGCGCCATCCTTTCGGCGTTGCAGGGGCCGTTGCCCTTGATCACCTCGAACAGCTCGGTGAAGTCGATGTCGCCGTAGTCGTAGTGGCCCCGCTCGTCGTTCCACCGCAGGTCGGGGTCGGGGAGGGTCAGCCCCAGCGCCTCGGACTGCGGCACGGTCATGTCCACGAACCGCTGGCGCAGCTCGTCGTTGCTGAACCGCTTGATCCCCCACGCCATCGACCGGGCGGAGTTGGGGCTGTCGTCGTCGGGCGGGCCGAACATCATCAGCGACGGCCACCAGTACCGGTTGACCGCGTCCTGGGCCATCGCCTTCTGCCCGGTAGTGCCGTGCGAGAGCGTGTGGAGGATCTCGAAGCCCTGTCGCTGGTGGAACGACTCCTCCTTGCACACCCGCACCATCGCGCGGGCGTAAGGGCCGTAGGAGCAGCGGCACAGCGGCACCTGGTTGGTGATCGCGGCGCCGTCGACCAGCCAGCCGATGGCGCCGACGTCGGCCCAGGTGAGCGTCGGGTAGTTGAAGATCGAGGAGTACTTCTGCCGGCCGGAGTGGAGCTGGTCGACCAGGTCGGCCCGGTCGACGCCGAGCGTCTCGGCCGCGGCGTACAGGTAGAGACCGTGGCCCGCCTCGTCCTGCACCTTGGCCATCAGGATCGCCTTGCGGCGCAGGCTCGGCGCCCGGCTGATCCAGTTGCCCTCGGGCTGCATGCCGATGATCTCCGAATGGGCGTGCTGGGCGATCTGCCGGATCAGGCTCTTGCGGTAGGCCTCAGGCATGTCGTCGCGCGGCTCGATCCGGTCCTCGTCGGCGAGCAGGGCGGCGAAGGCCTGTTCGTCGTGCGCCGGCGCCTGGCCGTCCTGGGCCGGGGCGTCGGTGCCGAAGTCGTTGCCGTACACGTGGCCACGGTACCAGTGATATGACACTTTTCCGCAGTGGTGCCGCGGCTGTGTAATACCGCACCCCTGCGACCATGGGGCGGTGAGCCCTCCCACCGCCGACGTCTCGGTCCGACTGGCCTGGGCCGACGACGCCGAGGCGATCGCCGCCGTCCAGGCACGCGCCTGGGCCTCGTCGTACGCCGGACTGGTCCCGGCCGCGGGCGAGCTACGCGAGGCGGACTTCGCGCAGCTGTGGCGCGACGCCCTGACCCGTCCGGCCGACGCGCGGCACCGGGCCCTGGTCGCCCTGGACCGCAACCGGGTCGTGGGCTTCGCCATCACCACTCCAGCGACCGACCCCGACTGCGACCCGGTGACCGACGGGGAGCTGATGGAGCTCACCGTCGACGCCGCCGAGCGCGGGAAGGGGCACGGTTCGCGACTGCTCCAGGCGGCCGTGGACACGTTGGCCGCCGACCGGTTCACCCGTGCGGTGACCTGGCTGGTGGCCGACGACGAGGAGCTCCGATCCTTCCTCACCGACGCCGGCTGGGCCCCCGACACGGCCCGTCGCACGCTCGACCTCGACGGGAGCGGAACCACCCAGGTCACGCAGATCCGGCTGCACACCACCCTGCCCTGAACCCACTTGGTTTTCGCCCACCAGGCGGTCACGATGGACGCCCCGGCCCCGAGGAGGCGCTCGATGTTCGGACCACTGCCGTTGCTCCACCGGATCGTGCTCGGCACGATCGCTCTCTGCTACGGCGTGCTGGCCGGCATGTGGATCGCCCACAACACCTCCGTCCCGATCGCGATCTCCGGCGGCGCCCTCGCCGGCGGGCTCGTCGGCCTCGTCGCGGCGTACCTCCTCGGCCACCACCCGGCGAGACAGCCGCGTCCGGTCCGCGTCACGCGACGCCGCTGACCTGCGGCCCGCCACTAGGGTCGGCGCGTGGCCGGCCCCCTGACCATCGAGCCGGACGACGCCGAGCGTCGCGCGATCGTCCGCGACGGCCTGGGCGTCGGCATCGCGACCGGTCTGTACGGCGTGTCGTTCGGCGCCGTCTCCGTCGCCGCCGGGCTCTCGGTGCTGCAGACGTGTGCGCTGTCGCTGGTGATGTTCACCGGTGCCTCGCAGTTCGCGTTCGTCGGAGTGGCCGCGGCGGGCGGGGCGCCGCTGTCCGGTGCCCTCACCGCGCTGATGCTCGGCACCCGGAACACGCTCTACGGTCTCAAGCTGGCGCCGTTGCTGGACCTGCGCGGGTGGCGCCGGGTCGCGGCCGCCCAGGTCGTGATCGACGAGTCGACGGCGATGTCGGTGACCCGCACCTCACGCACGGCCGCGAGGGTCGGGTTCGTCACCACCGGGACATCGGTCTTCGTCCTCTGGAACACCTTCACCCTGGTCGGCGCGCTGGCCGGCAACCTGATCGGCGACCCGCGCACCTACGGCCTCGACGCGGCGGTCGGCGGCGCCTTCCTCGCCCTGCTCTGGCCACGCCTGGCCGACCCACGCAACCGGGTGATCGCCGTGTGCGCCGCAGCCGTCGCCCTCGGCGTCGTCCCGGTGACCGCCGCCGGCGTACCGGTCCTCGTGGCCGGGGGTGTGGCCCTCCTCGCCGGCATCCTGACCCGCTCGGCCGCCGATCCGACGGAGCTGCCGGGACGATGACGTGGGTCGCGATCATCGGCGCCGGCATCGGGTGCTACCTGCTCAAGCTCGCCGGCGTCTCGCTGCCGGCGCGGGCGCTCGAGCACCCGCTCGTCGAGCGTGTTGCAGACCTGATCCCGGTCGCACTCCTGGCTGCCCTCGTCGCGGTCCAGGTGTTCGCCGAGGGAACGCGGCTGACCGTCGACGCCCGGGCGGCAGGACTGGCCGCCGCCGTGGTCGCCCTGCTGCTGCGGGCGCCGTTCCTGGTCGTGGTCTTCGTCGCCGCCGCGACCGCCGCGCTGCTCCGCCTCGCCGTCCCCGGCTGGTGAGCTCAGTCCAGGTCGAGGAGCTGCTCGAGGCCGATGGTCAGACCGGGACGCTCGCGTACGGCGTGCACCGCCACCAGGACCCCCGGGACGAACGACGCGCGGTCCATCGAGTCGTGCCGGATCGTGAGGGTCTCCCCCGCTGCACCCAGCAGCACCTCTTGATGCGCGACCAGCCCGCGGGCGCGGACCGAGTGCACGTGGATGCCGTCGACCTCGGCACCACGGGCCCCGTCGAGTCCGGTCGTGGTGGCGTCGGGGACTCGATCGAGCCCCGCCCGCCGTCGCGCGTTCGCCACGACCTCCGCCGTACGTCGCGACGTACCGCTCGGCGCGTCGGCCTTGTCGGGATGGTGGAGCTCGACGATCTCGACCGACTCGTAGAACGGCGCGGCGGTGGCGGCGAACCGCATCATCAGCACCGCTCCGATGGAGAAGTTGGGGGCGACGACCACGCCGACCCGGGGATCGTCGCCCAGCTCGACGCGCAGCTCCTCCAGCCGGGCTTCGTCGAACCCGGTGGTGCCGACCACGCAGTGGATCCCCCGGCCGATGCACCACCGCAGGTTGGCCATCACGACGTCCGGGCGGGTGAAGTCGACCACCACGTCTGCAAGAGCCAGCGAGTCGAGCGCGTCCGCCGAGCCGATCGCCGCCACCAACGTCAGGTCGTCGGCCCGCTCGACCGCGCGGCACACCTCGGACCCGACCCGTCCCCGAGCCCCCAGCACGCCGACCTTGATCGTCACGCGCTCAACCTAGGGCACCCGCCGCGGCCGCCGCGGCTGCCCGGGCCCTGCCGGGTGACGATCTGGCAGGCTGAGGTCATGCCAGTCCAGCAGGTCCCCCCGCGGATGATCTGGGCGGTCGAGCTGATGGACCCCCAGCCCGGCGACAACATCCTCGAGATCGGATGCGGACCCGGCTACGGCGCGGAGCTGATCTGCCAGCGCCTCACCACGGGCAAGCTGTTCGCGATCGACCGCTCGGAGTCCGGGGTCGACCGCACCCGCCTCCGCAACCAGAAGTACGTCGACGCCGGGCGGCTCACGGTCCGGCAGATCGATCTCGCGACGCTCCGGGTTCCGGTCAAGCGGCTGCACAAGGTCTTCGCGTTCAACGTCAACCTGTTCTGGGTCCGTGCCTGTGCCGACGAGGTCGCCCTGCTCCACGAGCGGGTGCTGCCGGGCGGTGCGGTGTACCTCTACTACGAGACGACCCAACCGGAGCTCGTGCCCAACATCGTCCGGAAGGCGTCCACCGCCCTGACCGACGGCGGGTTCCGGGTGTCGGTCGTCGACCAGAAGGCCCCACCCGTGGTGGCGATCATCGGGCGCAGATGAAGTCACATCCTGATCTTGACCGAGCATAAGGTTATTCCCTAAACTTTATCCGTCATCAGGACGGAGGCGGGCATGAACGTCGTGGTGCTCACGGTCGACCAGGACGGGAGCCGCCGCGGCTCCGACCAGGTCCCGACCGCGCTCGGGTCGCTCGCCGACGTCCCGGCGCGGCTGGCTTTCGAACGCACCGTCGGTGACGAGTTCCAGGGCGTCCTCGACGACCCCGCCGCGGTGGTCCGGGCGCTCGAGGTGCTTCTCCGGTCCGGTGACTGGAACATCGGGATCGGCTTCGGCGAGATCGAGACACCGCTGCCTGCGCAGGCCCGCGCCGGGCGCGGGCCGGCGTACCTCGCCGCGCGCGAGGCCGTCACCCACGCCAAGTCCAGCCCCTGGCACGTCCGCGCCGTCGGTGAGGGAGACTCCGTCCGCGCCCTGGAGTCCGCCGTCTGGCTGTGGGCGGCGCTGCTGTCGCGGCGTACCCCGCGCGGGTGGGAGGTCGCGGACCTCGTCGACGAGGGACTGACCTACGACGAGGCGGCCACTCGCATCGGCATCAGCCAGTCGGCGGTCAGCCAGCGGGCGGCCGCCGCCGGGATCGCCGAGGGCCGGCGCGCGCGAGAGCTGGTCGAGCACCTCACCCGCACCGCACTCGGAGGTGGCAGATGACCCACGAGACCCTCGTCACGATCCTGGTCGGCGTCGCGGCCGCGTGCTCGGTGGGCGGGCTGATCACCGGGAAGGGTGCCCGGCTCGTCGCGGGGGCCTCGGTCGCGCTGCTCTCGGTCGCGCTGCTCGTCGCCTGGAGCGGCGACGCGACGCACGACCTCGCCAAGGGGGTCGCGGTGCTGGCCGCCGTGCTCGCGGTCGCCGGCGGCGGGATCGTCACCTCGCAGGTGTTCACCTTCGTCGAGGACCCCGAGCGCGTGCGCCAGGCTGGCGCCGTCCTGCGTGGCGGGGCCTGGATCGGTGCGCTCGAGCGACTGGGCGTCTACGTCGCGCTCGTGGCGGGGTGGGCGCCGGGTGTCGCGATCGTGCTCGCGGTCAAGGGGCTCGGCCGCTATCCCGAGCTGCGCAACCAGGACGACACCGGGGTCGCCGAACGCTTCATCATCGGCACGTTCACCAGCGTGCTCTGGGCGGTCGCCTGCGCCGGCGTCGCCGTGCTGACCCCGTAGCGCCTCGCGAGCGAGCTCGCCACGGCGTTCGGTGCGGACGTTCCGCCCCGGCGGCGCCGGGGCGGAACGTCCTCGCTCAGACCTTGACCGCGTCGAGGACCGCCGTCACCTCGTCCGGGGTGGACGCGGTGCGCAACGCCGCGACCTGCTCGGAGTCGGTGAAGACCCCGGCGATCCGCGAGAGCAGCGCCAGGTGGTCGTCACCCGCACCGGCGATACCCACCACGAACTCCGCGGGCTTGCCGTTCCAGTCGACCGGCTCGTCGTACCGCACGAACGAGAGGGCCGTCCGACGGATCGACGACTTGGCCTCGTTGGTGCCGTGCGGGATGGCCAGGCCGTTCCCCATGAACGTCGAGACCGAGGTCTCGCGGTCGTGCATGGAGGCGACGTAGCTCTCATCGACCGCACCCGCCTCCACGAGGAGCCGGCCGGCCTCGTCGATCGCGTCGTCGCGCGACCTGGCACGACCACCGAGCACGATCGAGTTCGCAGCCAGGACGTCCCCTCCGCTGTCGGCGACCGGTGCGACG
>JAICSK010000257.1 GCA_025936915.1 Nocardioides sp. | reverse complement strand
GCACCGACGTGGCCCGGATGGTGCAGGCACCGATCTTCCACGTGAACGGCGACGACCCCGAGGCGTGCATCCGGGTCGCCCGGCTCGCCTTCGAGTACCGGCAGGCGTTCAACAAGGACGTCGTCATCGACCTGGTCTGCTACCGCCGTCGTGGTCACAACGAGGGTGACGACCCGTCGTACACCCAGCCGTTGATGTACGACCTGATCGAGCAGAAGCGCTCGGTCCGCAAGCTCTACACCGAGTCCCTGATCGGTCGCGGTGACATCACGATCGAGGAGGCCGAGCAGGTCCTCAAGGACTACCAGCAGCAGCTGGAGCGGGTGTTCACCGAGGTGCGCGAGGCCGACTCGCAGCCCACCGACTGGACCACCGTCCCGGACTACCCCGAGAAGTCCGTCGGTACGGCGCAGACCGCGGTCTCCCCCGAGGTGATGAAGCGGATCGCCGACGCCTACGTCACGCCGCCCGACGGCTTCACCGTCCACCCGAAGGTGATGCCGCAGCTCCAGCGTCGCGCCAACGCGATCGCGGACGGGCCGATCGACTGGGGCACCGGCGAGATCCTGGCCTTCGGGTCGTTGCTGATGGACGGGCGTCCGGTGCGGCTGGCGGGGCAGGACTCCCGGCGCGGCACGTTCGTGCAGCGCTTCGCCACGATCATCGACCGGCACAACGCCCAGGAGTGGACGCCGCTGACGGCCCTGACCGAGGACCAGGCGAAGTTCCACATCTACGACTCGCTGCTTTCCGAGTACGCCGCGCTCGGGTTCGAGTACGGCTACTCCGTGGCCCGGCCCGACGCGCTGGTGCTGTGGGAGGCGCAGTTCGGCGACTTCGTCAACGGCGCCCAGACGGTGATCGACGAGTTCATCACCTCCGGTGAGACCAAGTGGGGTCAGCAGTCCGGCGTCGTGCTGTTGCTCCCCCACGGCTACGAGGGCCAGGGTCCCGACCACTCCTCCGCCCGGATCGAGCGGTGGATGACGATGGCCGCAGACGACGCGTTCGTGGTCGCCCAGCCGTCCACGCCCGCGTCGTACTTCCACCTGCTGCGTCAGCACTCCTTGGGCGAGGAGCACCGGCCGATGGTGGTGTTCACGCCGAAGTCGATGCTCAAGCGCAAGGATGCGGCCTCGCAGCCGGCCGACTTCACCAACGGCACGTTCCGCCCGGTCATCGGCGACGACCATGCCGATCCGGCCGCGGTCGACACGCTGCTGATCTGCTCGGGCCGCATCACCTGGGACCTGATGGTCGAGCGCTCCACGCGCGACGACCCCAGCCGGTTCGCGATCGCCCGGGTGGAGCAGCTCTACCCGGCGCCGGTGGACGAGCTCAAGGCCGAGCTCGCGCGCTACCCCGGTCTGCGGACCGTGCGCTGGGTGCAGGACGAGCCCGGCAACATGGGGCCCGCCCCGTGGTACGCCTTGAACGTCTGGCCGGAGCTCGACCTCGAGGTCGTCGAGGTCACCCGACCCCGCTCGTCGGCGCCGTCGGTGGGTGCGACCAAACGGCACACCGAGGAGCAGAAATCGCTGCTCACGGAGGCGTTCGACACCGAGTCCGACCGCACCGTCGAGAACTACTGACGTCTCGATCGCATGTACTTCACCGACCGCGGGATCGAGGAGCTCCAGCAGCGCCGAGGTGACGAGGAGGTCACCCTCGCCTGGCTGAGCGAGAGGCTGCAGGAGTTCACCGACATCCACCCGGAGTTCGAGGCCGCTGTCGAGCGCCTCGCCACGTGGCTGGCGCGGCTCGACGACCCCGAGGACTGACCGACGCATGTTCGGGGGATGTCTGCGGTCGCTCGTGCGTGGGCTGACCCCCAGCTACTTCGCGACCGTGATGGCCACCGGCATCGTGTCCGTCGGTCTGGCGTACGACGGCCGCCGGCTGCCGTCGCGGTGCCTGCTCGCGCTCACGGTGGCGGCGTTCGTCGGACTGGTGCTGCTGAACGCCTGGCGGCTGGTGTCGTTCCGCGACGAGCTGGTCGCCGACCTCGTCGACCCGGGTCGCGGCGTCGGGTTCTTCACCTTCGTCGCCGCGGCCGACGTGCTCGCCGCCCGAGTCGCCACGTCCGCGCCCGGCCCGGCGGTGGCCCTTCTGGTCGTCGCGGCCGCGTGCTGGCTGGTACGGGGCTACGCCGTGCCGTGGACGATCCGGCGTGCGGACGCGTCGTCGGTGCTGGCCTCCGTGGACGGCACGTGGTTCCTGTGGCCCGTGGGCGCCCAGTCGGTGGCGGTCGCGGCGGCCGTCCTCGCCGTCGTCCGGCCAGGCGCGGCGCTGCCGGCGATGGCGGTCGCGGCGTGGTTCCTCGGAGCCGCGCTGTACCCACTGGTGGCGATGGCCGTCGCCGCACGGCTGCTCGTGCACCCGGTCGGGCCCGGCGACCTGACTCCGCCGCACTGGATCGCGATGGGTGCCGCCGCCATCACCGCCGTGGCGGGCGCCGAGATCGCGGCGCTGCCCGGCTCGGCACTCCTGGACGCCGTCGACCCGCTGATCCGAGGGACGGCCCTGGGCGCGTGGATCCTGGCGACGTGGCTCATCCCGGCGCTGGTTGCGGCCGGGTGGTGGCGGCACGTCACCCACCGAGTGCCGCTCCGATACGACGTGACGTGGTGGAGCATCGTCTTCCCCCTCGGGATGTACGCCGTCGCCGGCTCCCGGCTGGGAACGGTCGAGCATCTGCCCCTGCTCGGTCAGGTGGGCCGGGTGTGGATCTGGGTCGCCCTCGCCGCGTGGGTGGCGACGTCCGCGGCGGCCGCGCTGCACGTCGTACGTCGGCTGCTGCCGTGATCGCTGACCCGGCAGAAGTGTCCCGCCGTACGACGCCGACCCGGCAGAAGTG
>JAICSK010000282.1 GCA_025936915.1 Nocardioides sp. | reverse complement strand
TCGCACTCGCGGAACTCCGCACCCTGCATGTCCTCGTCGACGTACCTCTTCATGTCCCGCACGTTAGGCGAGGGCGCCGACAGGACGGACCGTCCTCGCTCGATGCCAGGATGGGGAGATGCGCTTCCTGTCGATCCAGTCGTTCGTCGCGTACGGCCACGTCGGCAACTCCGCCGCGACCTTCCCGCTCCAGCGGCTGGGCCACGAGGTGTGGCCGGTGCTCACCGTCGTCTTCTCCAACCACACCGGGTACGGCGACTGGCGCGGGCCACTGCTCCCGCCCGACGACGTGCGGGCCGTGGTGACCGGGATCGAGGAGCGTGGGGTGCTCGGCACCTGCGACGCGGTGCTGTCGGGCTACCTGGGCGGTCCCGGGATCTGCGAGGTCGTCCTGGACGCGGTCGAGCGGGTCAAGAAGGCGAACCCGGAGGCGACGTACACCTGCGACCCGGTGATGGGGAACGCGACCAGCGGCTGCTTCGTGGACCCCGCGATCCCGCCGGTCATCCGCGAGCAGGTGGTGCCGCACGCCGACATCATCACGCCCAACCAGTTCGAGCTGGGCTTCCTCACCGACACGTCGCCCGACAGTCTGGAGTCGACACTCGCCTCGGCCGACGCGGCGATGGCGATGGGGCCGTCGACGGTCCTGGTCACCTCGGTGCTGCGGCCCGACCGGCCCGACGACACGATCGAGATGCTGGCGGTGACCGACGAGGGCGCCTGGGTCGTGCGTACGCCGCGGCTGCCGATCAAGGCCAACGGCTCGGGTGACCTGACGTCGGCCCTCTTCACCGCCCACCTCCGGTCGACGGGGTCGCCGGGCGAGGCGCTGGGTCTGACCGCGTCGTCGGTCGTCGGCGTGCTGGAGGCGACGATCGCCTCGGGTGAGCGGGAGCTGCAGATCGTGCTCGGCCAGGACGCGATCGCATCGCCGGCCGGAGAGTTCGAGGTCGAGCAGGTCCGCTGAGTTCAGTAGCTCCGACCGTCGGCGTAGCGCTGGCGCCGCGAGTAGCGACCCCGCCCACGGTTACGGCTCTTGTACGTCGGCAGCTGAGAGTCGCAGTTCGGACAGATCAGCCGGAGATTCTCGCGGCGGTTGTTTCCGGAGTCGCCGTCGATGTGGTCGAGCACGAAGGCCAAAGGAACGCCGTTCCAAACAGCGACCTGTCCGCAGATCGCGCAGCACGCGTCCTGCTCGGCCAGGAGGTGGGTGCGCACATAGTGACCTTGGCGCGTGCCGGCATGGCACGTACCTGTCTCGAGCCACTCGGCGACGAGCCGTCGCTGAACCGCTGCCATCTGACAGGCATTACTGCAGTAGGCGCGGGTGCGTCGACCCTTCATCACGACACCACATCCACGGCACTCAAACACAACCCGACGGTAGAAGAAGCCACCGACAGAGCCGGTGACAGGAATCGAACCTGCGACATTCCGCTTACAAGGCGGACGCTCTACCGTCTGAGCTACACCGGCGTACCGCCCGGGTCTGCTCTGCTCGGGTCGGCCGGGAAAGCCTAACGACGGCCCCGGCGCTCGGCCCCATCGACGAGCGCCCCGAGCGGTGGGTTGTCCACCGTCTCGGCGGCTTGAGCTCAAGGGGTGGATGCAACACCACTGTTGAAGGTGGTGCTGAGGTTGGCTTTGAAGGGTTCCCCGCCGTTTCCGGCGGCAGTGCGAGAGCGCTTCTGGTCTGGTGTTCGTGCTGGCCTGTTA
>JAICSK010000064.1 GCA_025936915.1 Nocardioides sp. | reverse complement strand
GACTCGACGTTCTTCAGCTTCGACCGCACGACCGCGCCGCCCTTGCCGGGCTTGTGGTGCTGGAACCAGATGACCTGCCAGAGCTGGCCGTCGAGGTTGAGGACCATGCCGTTCTTGAGGTCGTTGGTGGTGGCCATGCGGGAGTGCCTCTTCTGCTGGGATCGGTGGGCCCGGCACCGGCTGAGCCGCCGGGCGAGCGACCTCGCAGTCTAGTACGGCGCTCGATGCACCTACGATTCCGCGGGTGCCCGTGGGGGCCGGGTGCGACGCGTCCGCCGAAGGACCAACCACGTGGGCACGCCGACGATCGCGCCGGCCACCGCGAACGGCAGGAGGGCACCCAGGGCGACCAGCAGGGCGGTCACCACGGCGACCAGCGCGTCCCAGCCGTGACCCAGCCCGCCGACGAAGCCACCGGCCGCGTGCGCCGCCGGAGCGGGCGTCGTACGCCGGGTCACGTCGACGGTGATCGTCGCCAGGCTGGTCTGGTCGGCCAGGTAGGTCCGCTGCTGCTTCAGCGACTCCAGCTCACCTTGGCGCTCGGTCAGCGCCCGCTCGACGTCGAGCAGTGCCCGGAGGTCGGCGGTGTGCGACACCAGATGCCGCAACCGGCGTACTCCGGCCCGCTCGGCCGCGATCCGGGCGTGGAGGTCGATCACCCTGGTGGTGACGTCCTGCGCGGTGCGCGAGGCGTTGCGCAACGAGGCGATGCCGGACAAGGAGGTCATCGCGTCGTCGAAGTTGCTGCTCGGCACCCGGACGACCAGGTGCGCCCGGGTGACCGTGCCGGAGTCGTTGGTGGTCGTGTTCTCGTCGGCGATGCGCCCGCCCTCGCGCGCCAGCACGTCGTCGAGCCGCGACCGCGTGTCGGCGACGTCGGTGCTGCTCAGGACGATGTGTCCGGTGGAGATCACCTTGCGCTGCTGGACCTGCTGTCCCTGAGCCGAGCCGCGGTCGGCGTGGGCGGACGGCTCGGCGGCGTCGTACCCGTTGCCGGTGTTCCCGAGCCGGAGCGAGTCGTTCGATCCAGCGGCCGCCGCGCTGGCCGAGTTGGCGCCCCCGCCGCAGGCGGCGGTCGCCAGCAGGGCGATGAGGGCCGGGACGGCGAGCAGCGCGCGGCGCTGTGCGGTCGGGGACCTCATCGCAACGACCACACGATGCGCACGGTCACGGCCAGCGTGTCCTTGCCGGCCCGGACCGGCAGCGCCTTCGCGGCGTCGAAGGCCGCCGCGCGATGGAACGACAGTGGACGCGGGGCCGGAGCGCTGGCCCGCACCTCGCGCAGCGACCTCACCGAGCCGAGCGTCTGTCCCGTGGCCGCGGCGTACTCCCGGGCCTTCGCGGTCGCCTCCTTGACCGCCGCGGCGCGTGACGCCGCGAGCAGCGAGTCGGGGTCGGCGATGCGCAGCCCGAGCCCGCTCACCCGAACGTCGTTCCCGCCGGTTCGCACGACGGCTCCGACCGCCCGCCCCCCGGAGGCGAGGTCGCGGACGAGCACCTGGGCTCGCTGGGAGACGTGGTAGCCGCGCAACGTGGGCGGGCCGTAGGCGTGGTAGTCGTACACGGCGTTCATCTGCAGACCGGTGGTCTGCACGTCCGACCGGTGCACGCCGAGGCGGTCGAGGGTCGCGAGGACGGCGCTCATCCGGTCGTCGGCGGCGCTCATCGCCTCGTCGAGGGTCGGCCGGACCAGTCCCACGGACACGGTGAACGCCAGCTCGTCGGGGACGCCGAAGGTCTTCCCGGTGCCGGTGGTGACCATGGTCCCCGGTCGTCCGCCGGCCCCTGATCCCGGGGTGGGCGCGGCCTGCGCGCTGTTCCCGTCGTTGCCGAGCAGGTACGCGACCGCGACGGCCATAGCGACGACCAGTGCCACGAGCGCGCCCTTGGCACTGATGGTGAGAGAGCGGTTCATGGGCACTCCTCCGATCGGTCAGATGCCGATCGGACGTGTGCCGGGGCCTGGGGGTTCCAGGTCTCATCGGGGCGTCAGGCGGACGACCCGATGACCTGCAGCGCCTCGCGGTAGCCGTCGACGCCCTTCCCCGCGATCACCGCGAGGGCGTGGGGGGTGACGACCGAGTGGTGCCGGAACTCCTCCGGCCGTTGCGCCGGGTCGCTCAGGTGCACCTCGACCAGAGGCGCGGAGAGCTGGGCACAGGCGTCGTAGAGCGCCCATGAGTAGTGGGTCCAGGCACCGGCGTTCAGCACGACGGGCGTGGCGTCGTCGGCTGCCGTGTTCAGCCAGTCGAGCAGCTCTCCCTCGTGGTTGGTCTGCCGCACGTCCACCTCGAGACCGAGCCCGCGGCCCCACTCCTCGCAGCGGGCGACCAGCTCGGCGTACGACGTGGCGCCGTAGATCTCCGGCTGCCGACGTCCGAGCCGGCCGAGGTTGGGACCGTTCAGCACCAGTACCCTCACCGCTCACCTCCCACCATCACGTCGTACGCCGCCCGCAGGTGCTCCTCGGCGGGGTCGGCGAGGATGCGCGGCCGGGCCAGGTCACCGAGCACGACGAACCGGAGCGAGGAGCCGCGCGACTTCTTGTCCACGCTCATCCGCGCCCGCAGGTCGTCGTACGACGCCCCGGCCCAGGCCGTCGGCAGGCCGACCGCCTCGAACGCCGTGCTGTGCCGGTCGGCGACGTCGTCGGCGAGCACCCCGGCCGCGCGGGCGAGCTCCGCGACGTACACGCAACCGATCGCGACCGCCTCCCCGTGCCGCAGGGAGTACTCGCTCGCCTGCTCGACCGCATGGCCCATCGTGTGCCCGTAGTTGAGCACCTCGCGACCGGGATGTGCGTCGTCGCCGCCCCGCTCGTGGAGGTCGTGGGCGACCACCTCTGCCTTCACCCGCACCGCGCGCTCGACCAGCTCTCGCAACGTGGGCGAGTCCGCGGCCGGCAGACCGTGCGACTCGACCAGCGACAGGATCGCCGGGTCGGCGATGAACCCGCACTTCACGACCTCGGCCACCCCCGACCGGAGCTCGGCCTCCGGCAGCGTGGCCAGCAGGTCGAGGTCGCAGAGCACACCGGCCGGCTCGTGGAACGACCCGACCAGGTTCTTGCCCGCCCTGGTGTTGATCGCGGTCTTGCCGCCGACCGCCGCGTCGACCATCCCGAGCAGGGTGGTCGGCACGTGCACCACGTCCACCCCGCGCAGCCAGGTCGCCGCCACGAACCCGCCGAGGTCGGTGGTCGCTCCCCCACCGACGGCCACGAGCGCGTCGCTGCGGGTGAAGCCGGCCTCGCCGAGGGCCTCCCAGCAGCGGGTGGCGACCTCGGCCGTCTTGGCCCGCTCGCCCGAGGGCACGGGCAGCTCCAGCACGTCGTATGCCGGAGACAGCGCGTCGCCCACGCGGGTGGCCGGCTCGGTCAGGTCGCCGGGATGCACGACGGCGACCCGGCGCACGCCGGCGCCGAGCAGGCCGGTGAGCCGCTCGAGCAGGCCGGTGCCGACCACCACGTCGTACGACGACTGCGTGGCCACGCGGATCACCGTCGGGTCACCCACCCAGTGCCTCCTCGACCAGGTCGGCGACCTCGTCCGGCGTGCGCCCGTCGGTGTCGACGACGGTCACCGCCACCGACTCGTAGACCGGCGTGCGCTCGTCGAGCAGGCTCTTCATCGTGCCGCGCACGTTGCCCAGCAGGAGCGGGCGCGAGACGCCGAGCCCGACGCGGTCCGCCGCGTCGGCGAGCCCGACCCGCAGGAAGACCACTCGGTGGCCGGCCAGCGCCGCCCGCGTCTCCTCGGCCATCACCGCGCCGCCCCCCACCGCCAGGACCCCGCGGTGCTCGGCCAGCGCGCGGGCCACCGCGATGCGCTCGCGGGCCCGGAAGTGGTCCTCGCCCGACTCGACGAAGATGTCCGGGATCGTCCGGCCCTCCGACAGCTCCACGTCGTCGTCGGTGTCACGGAACGCCACGTCCCACCTCTCGGCGAGCAGCCGCCCCACCGTGGTCTTGCCGGCGCCCATCGGCCCGACCAGGACCAGGCGCGGCCGGTCGGTCGCGTCGCTCATCGCACCGGCAGCGACGCGAGGTAGCCCTCGACGTTGCGCCTGGTCTCCGCGACCGCGTCGCCGCCGAACTTCTCCAGCACCGCGTCGGCGAGCACCAGCGCGACCATCGCCTCCGCCACGACCCCCGCGGCCGGCACCGCGCACACGTCGGAACGCTGGTGGTGTGCCACCGCCGCTTCACCGGTCGCGACGTCCACCGTGCGCAGGGCGCGCGGCACGGTCGCGATCGGCTTCATCGCCGCCCGCACCCGCAGCACCTCGCCGGTCGACATGCCGCCCTCGGTGCCGCCTGAGCGTCCGCTGGTACGCCGGATCCCCGCGTCGGTCGGCACCATCTCGTCGTGCGCGAGGCTGCCAGGGGTGGCGGCCAGCTCGAACCCGTCGCCGACCTCCACGCCCTTGATCGCCTGGATCCCCATCAGGGCGCCGGCGAGCCGCGAGTCCAGCCGACGGTCCCAGTGCACGTGGGACCCCAGGCCGGGCGGCAAGCCGTGGACGACCACCTCGACGACGCCGCCGAGGGTGTCACCGGCCTGGTGCGCCTGGTCGATCGCGGCCGACATGGCGGCGCTCGTCTCCGGGTCGAGGCAGCGCACCTCGTCGGCATCGAGCCGCGCGACGTCGTCGGGCCCTGGTACGACGCCTGCGGGCGCCCGCACGCCGCCGAGCTCGATCACGTGCGAGAGCAGCCGGGCGCCGGTCGACTGCTCGAGGAAGGCGCCCGCCACGCTGCCCAGGGCCACCCGGGCCGCGGTCTCGCGCGCCGAGGCTCGCTCGAGCACGGGCCGGGCCTCGTCGAAGCCGTACTTCTGCATCCCCACCAGGTCGGCGTGCCCCGGCCGCGGACGGGTGAGCGGCGCGTTGCGGGCCAGGTCGGCCAGCACCGACTCGTCGACCGGGTCGGCGGCCATCACCTGCTCCCACTTCGGCCACTCGGTGTTGGCGATCTCGATCGCGACCGGCCCGCCGATCGTCTCGCCGTGCCGGACGCCGCCGACGATCGTGACCCGGTCCTCCTCGAACCTCATCCGGGCACCACGGCCCTTGCCGAGCCGTCGCCGTGCGAGCGCGGCCGAGACGTCGTCGCCGGTGATCCGGACATGCGCCGGCAACCCCTCGAGGATCGCGACCAGGGCGGGCCCGTGGGACTCCCCGGCGGTGAGCCAGCGCAGCATGGGCGTCAGTCTCCCACGCAGCCCTGGCAGGTCCGGACGGCTATCCGCCGTACAGGGCCGAGCCGAACTGCTGGCCCCACGCCACGCCCACCAGGGCGCCGAGCAGCATGAACGGCCCGAACGGGATGTGCCGCTGCGGCACGAGCTTGGTGAGCCGCAGCGCCGCCCCGATGACGCCACCGAGCAGGAAGCCGGCGTACAGGCCGACGAGGACCTCTCCCCAGCCGAGGAAGCCCAACGCGATCCCGAGTACGCCGGAGAGGCGGACGTCGCCGTAGCCCAGTCCTGCCGGGTAGATGAACCAGAGCACCCCGTAGACCACGCTGCCGACCAGCCAGCCGAAGGCAGCCCTCTCGAGAGCCGAGAGGTCCCCGGCGGCCAGCGCACCGACCACGGCGCCGACGGCGGCGACGGCGTACGCCGGATAGACGAGGTGCACCGGCAGCAGCCGGGTGTGCCAGTCGACGAGGGCGAGGGCGGCACCCAGCGGCAGCAGCGGCACCCACACCAGGAGTGCCCAGTCCCAGCCGAGCGCCAGACCCACGACAATTCCGGCGGCGCCGGCGAGGGCGGCGAGCCTGGCCGCGAGCAGCGGCCGGGCGCCCAGGTCGGCGTACGGCACCTTCGGCGGCTCGGGCACCGGCTCCTTCAACGTCCTCCCGCGGCGGGCGGCTCGTTCCGCGGCCCTCCGGCGGCGCTCGGCCACGGCGGCCAGCTCCTCCTCCGTCGGCTCCGGCTCGGGCTCCGGCTCGGGCATCGTGGCGATCCGGCGCGGCAGCACGGCGGCCGCCCCGCCGGCGGCGACCGCGCTCACGACGGCCGCACCGAGGTGAGCCCAGGTCATGACCGAACCCTAGGGTTTCCTCAGCGCCTGCAGGCCCGCTTCGCGCATCGTGTCGACGGGAACGTCGAACCGTCCGGTCATGGCTCGCACCTGGTCGACGGCCTGCCACAGCAGGAGGTCGAAGCCGTTGACGACCGTGCGACCGTCGGCACGCGCCCGGGCCAGCAGCGGCGTCGGCCACGGGTCGTAGACGACGTCGAAGACGACCGGCACGTCACCCAGGAGCGCCAGCACCTGCTCGGTCTGTGCCTGTGCCGGCACCGTCGAGACGAACACGTCGGCGGACGCGGGTCCGAGGTCGGCCAGCCGGACCACCTCGATCTCGGGAGCGCGGGGATGTCGGGCGAGGGCCGCCGTCGTGTCGGCCGAGCGAGCAGGCTCGCGAACGCCCAGCGTCGCGTGCTCGAGCCCGCGCTCGGCCAGCGCGAGCAGCACCGACGTCGCGGTCGCGCCGCCCCCGAGCACCAGGGCACGCCGTAGGGGCCCGTCGGTCGCCTGGTGGAGCGCCGCCTCGGCGCCCGGGACGTCGGTGTTGAGCCCGTGCCGCCCGCCCTCGGCGTCGAGCAGCAGGGTGTTGGCGACCCCGGAGAGCTCGGTCCACGCGTCCTGCGAGGTCAGCAGCGGCACGACCTCGCGCTTGAGCGGCATCGTCAGGGACAGTCCGCGCCACTCGGCGCCCAGGCCCTCGACGTAGGCCGCTAGCCCGCCGGCGGCCACCCGGACGGCGTCGTAGGTCCAGTCCAGCCCCAGGGCGGCGTACGCCGCCCGGTGGAGTACCGGCGACAGCGAGTGCTCGATCGGGTCACCGAGGACGGCGCAGCGCATCATGCCCCGCTCAGCAGCGCGTCGACGTCGTGCAGTACTGCGCGTACTCCTGCTTGAAGCCGAGGAATTCCTGATAGGTGACGCCGAACTTCGTCAGCCCGGTCCGCAGGTTCACCGTCAGGTAGTAGTACCAGGGGCCGGGGGTCGGGTTGAGTGCCGCCTTGATCGCCGCGTCGCCGGGCGAGTCGATCGGCCCCGGCGGCAGACCCGGGTGCAGGTAGGTGTTGTACGGCGACTGGGTGTTCTGCGTCTCCTCCGTCGTCACCGCGACGACCCCGGTGCGGTTCAGGGCGTAGTTCACGGTGGCGTCGATCTGGAGCAACCCGTTGGTGCCTTCGCGGGTACCCGGACCGTCCAACCGGTTGTAGATCACCCGCGAGACCTTGGGCATGTCGCTGCCGCGACCCTCGGCCTGGATCAGGCTGGCGATGGTCATCACCTGGGCAGGCGTCTTGCCGACCTTCTTCGCGCCGTTCACGAGGTCGTCGTCGGAGGCGGCCTGCTTCCACCTGGTGACCATGTCGGTGAGCATGTCGATCGGCTTCTCGGTCGGCCCGAAGGGGTACGTCGAGGGGAACAGATAGCCCTCGGGGTTCCCGTGGGCGTACGCCGGCAGCCCGAGCGCCGCGGTGTTCTTCAGCGCCGCGTCGAAGTCTGCGACGGAGTACTTGGTCTTCGCCGCCAATATCTTCACGATGTCGACGGCGCGAAGCCCCTCGGGGATCGTGACCGTGTCCTTGATGATGTTGTTCGGGTCGTTGAGGATCTTGAACGCCTCGTCGGCGCTCATCTTCTTCCTCAGCTGGTAGTAGCCGACCTGGATCCCCTTGGCGCCGTTCGCGGCGCTCAGGAAGGCGTCGACCGAGGCGACGACGCCGTCCGACTTCAGGTTGCGGCCGATGGTCGTCGTCGAGTCCCCGCTCTTCACCTCGAACAGCACCTTGCCGTGGCCCGGGCCGGAGTAGTCGTCGGCCTGGGAGAGGTGGTCCTTCAGGTAGTGGAAGCCCTTGGTGCCGACCAGGTAGGCACCACCGACCACCACCGCCAGCGCGACGATCACCGCCAGGCAGCCGGCGAAGCCGCGCTTCTTCCTCTTCCGGGCGCCACCGAGGTAGTAGGGGTCGTACTCGCCGTCCGGCTCCACATCCGTCGGGTGGCCCTCGTCGGGCTCCTCGACGCGCGGGTCGTCGTAGGCATTGCCGTCGTTCATGCCTCTCCTGAGCTCTCTCCCCGCACCATCTCTCCGGGCGGACGTCCGGTCGCCCGCTCGGTGTCCAGGGCGTGTTGCAGGATGAGCACCGCCGCAGCCTGGTCGACCACGGCCCGCCGTTCGGCACCCTTCTTTCCCCGGTCGCGCAGCATAGCCTCCGCACTCACGGTGGTCAGGCGCTCGTCCTGGAGGCGCACCGCGACCGGGGCGATCCTGCCGGCGAGTCGGGCCGCGAACTCCCGCGTCTTCACCGCTGCCGGACCCTCGCCGCCCGAGAGCGAGCGTGGCAGTCCCACCACCACCTCCACCGCCTCCGCCTCGCGCACCAGCCGGGCGATCCGGGCCAGGTCGCCCCTGCCACGTCGTACCGTCTCCAGCGGCGTCGCGAGGAAGCCCGTCGGATCGCTCCGGGCGACCCCGATCCGGGCGTCGCCGGGATCGAGTCCGAGTCGCACGCCGTGGCGCATCGGGGCGGGGCTCACGCCGCCCCGACGGCGTGGGCGATCGCAGCCCGTGCCGCCGCGAGCGCGTCGTCGATCCGTGAGGCGTCGCTGCCGCCGCCCTGGGCGACGTCGTCCTTGCCGCCGCCGCGACCGCCGACCAGCGGCATCACGGCGCCGAGCACGTCGTCGGCCCTCACGCCGCGCTCGCGTGCCCGGTCGTTGGTCGCCGCCACGACGGCCACCCTGCCGTCCTTGACCCCGATCAGCACCGCCGCCCCCGGCTGCTCCTGGCTGAGCCGGCTGCGGAGGTCGAGCGCCATCGTGCGGATGTCGCCGGCGTCGGCCCCGTCGACCTGCAGGCTGATCACCCTGATGCCGTTGACGTCGGCCGCGTCGGCGGCGAGCTGGGAACCCTGCGAGAGCAGCTGGGCGACCCGGGCCTGCTCGAGCGCCTTCTCCGCGGCGCGGAGCCGCTCCACGATGTCGTTGACCCGCTCGGGAAGCTCCTCGGGCCGCGCCTTCAACGCCTCGGACAGCTGCGCGACCAACACGTGCTCGCGCGCCAGGAACCGGTAGGCGTCGGCACCGACCAGCGCCTCGACCCGGCGTACGCCGGAGCCGATCGACGACTCGCCCAGCAGCTTGATCACGCCGAGGTGTCCGGATCGCTCGGCATGGGTGCCGCCACAGAGCTCCCGCGCCCACTCGCCGACCGAGACCACGCGCACCTGGTCGCCGTACTTCTCGCCGAAGAGCGCCATCGCGCCCGAGCGGACGGCCTCGTCCTGGCTCATGATCTCGGCGTGGACGGCGAGGTCGGAGAGGACCAGGTCGTTGACCCGCGCCTCGACGTCCTGCATCACCGACGTCGGCACCGCCCCGGTCGCGGAGAAGTCGAACCGGAACCGGCCCGGCGCGTTCTCCGACCCGGCCTGGGTGGCCGTCTCGCCCAGCGCCTCGCGGAACGCCTTGTGCACCATGTGCGTCGCGGTGTGGGCGCGAGAGATCGACTTGCGCCGCTCGACGTCGACCGCCGAGTGCGCCTCGAGGCCGGCCGTCACCTCGCCGGCGAGCACCCGGGCGGTGTGCACGATCAGGCCGGTGATCGGCGACTGCACGTCGCGGACCTCGATCCGCGCGCCGTTGCCGAGCTCGATCACCCCCTGGTCGGCGAGCTGGCCCCCGCCCTCGGCGTAGAACGGCGTGCGGTCGAGGACCAGCTCGACGTCGTCGCCCTCGTGGGCGGACGCGACCACCTCGCCGTCGCGGACGATGCCGTGGACGCTGCCGTCGCTGACCACCTCGCGGTAGCCGGTGAAGTCCACGGGGCGGCCGAGCTCGTCGGCCACCTGTCGGTACGCCGAGGTGTTGGCGTGGCCGCCCTTCTTCGAGCGCGCGTCCTCCTTGGCCCGCTGCCGCTGCTCGTTCATCAGGTCGCGGAAACCCACCTCGTCGACCTCGAGTCCCTGCTCGGCGGCCATCTCGAGGGTGAGATCGATCGGGAAGCCGTAGGTGTCGTGCAGGGCGAACGCGCGGTCGCCGCTGAGCGTATCGCCGCCGGTCTGCCTCACCTCCGCGACCGCCTGGTCGAAGATCGTGGTGCCGGCGCGCAGGGTCTGGCGGAACGCGTCCTCCTCGGCATAGGCGACCTGGGAGATCCGTTCCCAGTCGCGGTGCAGCTCGCCGTAGGTCTCGCCCATCTTGTCGCGGCTGACCGGGAGCAGCTCGGGCAGCACCCGGTCCTCGCAGCCGAGCAAGCGCATCGACCGCACGGCGCGTCGCAACAGGCGGCGGAGCACGTAGCCGCGCCCCTCGTTGCCGGGAGTGACACCGTCGGCGATCAGCATCAGGCAGCTGCGCACGTGGTCGGCGACGACCCGGAACCTGACGTCGTCGTCGTACCCCTCGAGGCCGGCAGCGCCGTACCGGCGGCCGGTGAGCTGCTCGGCCTTCTCGATGACCGGGTACATCACGTCGATCTCGTACATGTTGTCGACGCCCTGGAGCAGGTAGGCGACGCGCTCCAGGCCCATCCCGGTGTCGATGTTCTTCTTCGGCAAGGGGCCGACGATGTCGAAGTCCTCCTTCGACCGCACGGCACTCAGCTCGTCCTGCATGAACACGAGGTTCCAGATCTCGAGGTAGCGGTCCTCGAGCTTGCTGGGCATCACCGTCAGCTCGGTGGTCTCGAAGTCGCCGTCCGGTCCGTGCTCGGGACCGCGGTCGTAGAGGATCTCCGACGACGGGCCACCGGGGCCGGGAACGCCCATCGACCAGTAGTTCTCCTTGGGCCCGAGCTTGATGATCCGCTCGGCCGGGAACCCGGTGACGTTCATCCAGATGTGCAGGGCCTCGTCGTCGCCGTGCAGGATGGACGGCCAGAGCCGGCTCTCCTCGAGGCCGAAGCCACCGTCGCTCTGCGACCTGGTGACCAGGTCCCACGCGTACTCGATGGCGCCCTGCTTGAAGTAGTCGCCGAAGGAGAAGTTGCCGCACATCTCGAAGAACGTGCCGTGCCGCGTGGTCTTGCCGACGTCCTCGATGTCGGGGGTGCGGATGCACTTCTGGACGCTCACCGCCCGGTCGTACGGCGGGCTCTCCTGACCCAGGAAGTACGGCTTGAACGGCACCATTCCGGCGTTGACGAACAGCAGCGTGGGGTCGTCGAGGATCAGGGACGCCGAGGGTACGGCGGCGTGCGCGGCGGCCTCGAAGTGCGCCACGAACCTTCGCCGGATCTCCGCGGTGTCCATCAGTCCTCACCCTCCTCGTGGGTCCGTCGGTGCCGAGCGAGTTCGGGTGGGTGCGAGGGTCGCCCTGCGACCCCTTGGACACCACCTGACCCCACCAGCTCTGGCACCCCATGAGGCACGAGCCCGAACCGCTCCCGCAACTCGGTTTCGGCCTCGGCCTGACCCTGGGCGACCTCGTCCCGCAGCATCCGGGCCCCCAGGGTGAGCGCGTGCCAACGGTCGCTCAGCCCGTCGCGGGTGAACGCCTCCGCCACACGCCGGGCACGCACCATCGCGTAGACACCGGCGCCGGCCCCGGCCACGAACCAGAGCCCTCGCCTCACGAGGCCTCCCTGGTGTCGGACAGGGTCTCGGCAGCCATCGCCGCTCGCTGCCGCGCGTGCAGGTCGCGTTGCGCGGCCTTCAGGTCGGCCCGCCGCTGCTTGCGCGCACGGCGTACCTCCTGCTTCATCTCGAAGCGGATGCGGTTGCGGGTCGCCGGCGACAGGCCGCGTCGTACGCCGTGGGCCAGGGATGCGGCCTTCACCACCGTCTCGCGCAGCACGATGTCGGCGAACGTCGGTCCGTCGGTCCGCACCGGCTCGGCCGGACGAGGCGCGCGGGTCCCGAGGTCGGTGATCACGAACTCGACCGGCGCCGCCGGCGGAATGGCAGCCGCAGGCGCAACGGGTCGCCCGGCCAGCTCGTCGAGCCGCGAGCTCAGCGCCGCGAGCTCGGCCGCGGTGCGCGCGGACGAGGCCCGGAGGCGGAGCAACGCCACGAGCAGGACCAGGCAGAGCGCCAGGCTGACGAGCAGCAGCCCGCACGCGGCGAGCAGCACCTGGTCCCGGGTCACAGCAGCCGACCCTATCGTCCGCGCACGATCCGTCGGATGCGCTCCCAGCGGTCCTTGACCGCCGCCTCGGCCCCCAAGGTCGTGGGACGGTAGTACTCCGCGTCGAGCACCACGTCGGGGGCGTACTGCTGCTCGGCGATCCCGAACGGCTCGTCGTGGCTGTAGGCGTACGACGTGCCGTGGCCCAGCTTCTGGGAGCCCGGGTAGTGCGCGTCGCGCAGGTGGGGCGGCACCTGCCCGATCTTGCCCGCACGCACGTCGGCACTCGCCTCGTTGATCGCGGTGATGACGGCGTTGGACTTGGGCGCCACCGCGAGCGCGATCGTGGCCTGGGCGAGGTTGAGGCGCGCCTCCGGCATCCCGATCAGCTGCACCGCCTGGGCCGCGGCCACGGCGGTGGTGAGGGCGGTGGGATCGGCCAGGCCGATGTCCTCGCTGGCCAGGATCACCAACCGGCGGGCGATGAAGCGCGGGTCCTCGCCCGCCTCGAACATCCGGGCCAGGTAGTGCAGCGCGGCGTCGGCGTCCGAGCCGCGCACCGACTTGATGAACGCCGAGATCACGTCGTAGTGCTGGTCGCCCTGGCGGTCGTAGCGGACCGCCGCGCGGTCGACCGCGGTCTCGGCCGTGGCCAGGTCGATCGTGGTCTTGTGCTTGGCGGCCGCGGCTCCGGCCGACGCCTCGAGGTAGGTCAGGGAACGACGGGCGTCGCCGCCGGCGAGCCGCACCAGGTGGTCACGGGCGTCGCCGTCGAGCGCGAACCTGCCGGCCAGGCCGCGCTCGTCGAGGAGCGCCCGGTCGATCACCTCGGCGACGTCCTCGTCGGTGAGCGGGTCGAGCTGGAGGAGGAGGCTGCGCGAGAGCAGCGGAGAGATCACCGAGAAGAACGGGTTCTCCGTCGTCGCGGCCACCAGGGTCACCCAGCGGTTCTCGACGCCGGGGAGCAGCGCGTCCTGCTGCGCCTTGCTGAACCGGTGGACCTCGTCGACGAACAGCACGGTCTCGCGGCCACGAGCGGTGAGGTCGGCGCGCGCCTGGTCGATCGCCGCCCGCACCTCCTTGACCCCGGCGGAGACCGCCGACACCTCGACGAAGGCACGGTCGGTCTGTCCGCTGACGATGGCCGCGATCGTCGTCTTGCCGGTGCCCGGCGGACCCCAGAGCAGCACCGACATCGACTGGCGACCATCGATCAGCTGTCGCAGCGGCGAGCCTTCGGCGCGGAGCTGTGGCTGGCCGACGAGCTCGTCCAGGGTCCGCGGCCGCATCCGGACGGCGAGCGGTGCCGAGGCGTGGGTGTTCGCCTGCAGCGACCCGGATCCGGGCACGTCGGGACGCGTACGCAGCGCAGCGTCGTCGAAGAGGCCCTCCACGAGATGCAGCGTAGGCGGTGGCGCGGACCTGCCGTTATGCCGACGTGACCGACTTCGACTTCAGGTCGAACCAGCTGTCGGCGAAGCCCGGCTGGTCCTGCATCGGGGCCGGCGTCGCGCCACCGGTCGGGTTGCCCTGGTCGTCGACACCGAGCATCTCGGTGGTGATCGGCCGGGCAGGCGCCTGGTGGATCTCGCCGGCGAAGTGGCAGGCCACCTTGTGTCGCTTGCCGATCTGCAGCAGCGGCGGCTCCTGCTTGGCACAGATCTCCTGCGCCATCCAGCACCGGGTGCGGAAGCGACAACCGCTGGGCGGGTTGATCGGCGAGGGCACGTCTCCCTCGAGCCGGATCCGCTCGCGGCGACCCCCGATGGCGGCCTGCTTCACGTCCGGTGCCGCCGACAACAGCGCCTGGGTGTAGGGGTGGTGCGGGTGCTCGTAGATCGTCTCGCGGTCGCCGATCTCGACGATCTTGCCGAGATACATCACCGCGACCTCGGGACAGAAGTGCCGCACGATCGCCAGGTCGTGGGCGATGAAGAGGAACGCGACACCGAACTCGTCCTGGACGTCGCGGAGCAGGTTGACCACCTGCGCCTGGATGGACACGTCGAGCGCCGAGACCGGCTCGTCGGCCACGAGCAGCTTCGGCTGCAGGGCGAGCGCGCGGGCGATGCCGATGCGCTGCCGCTGACCGCCGGAGAACTCACTCGGGTAGCGGTTGTAGTGCTCGGGGTTGAGGCCGACGACCTCGAGCAGCTCCTGCACCCGGGGCAGCGTCTTCTTCTCCGGCACCATGTTGTGGACGCGGAGCGGCGTCCCCACGATCGTGCCGACCGTGTGCCGCGGGTTGAGCGAGGAGTAGGGGTCCTGGAAGATCATCTGGATCTCGCTGCGGATCGGCATCATCTGCCGACGCGTCAGGTGGCCGATGTCGGTCCCCTCGAAGTTGATCTCGCCCGCGGTGGGGTCGTAGAGCCGGGTGATCAGCCGCCCGGTCGTCGTCTTCCCACAGCCCGACTCGCCGACGAGGCCGAGCGAGGCGCCCTTGTTCAGGGTGAACGAGACGCCGTCCACCGCCTGGACGTGCGCCACGGTCCGCCGGATCACGCCACCGGACTTCACCGGGAAGTACTTCTTCAGGTCGCGGACCTCGAGAAGGGTCTCGTTGCCGACGGTCGCCCCCGAGCGGTCGGGCGCGCGCTCGATGTCGGAGTTGGTCACGGTGCTCATCCTGCCCTCAAACCTCGTCCGGGTCGACTTCTGCGATCTCGGGGATCATCTCACCGGTCTCGGGGTCGATGAGGTCGGGAGCGATCTCCGGGAGCACCTCCCCGGCGTAGATCTCACTGGGATTGGCCAGGTGACACCGCTTCACGTGGTTCGCTCCACGGTCGCCGGGGACGAGGTCGGGCAGAGTGGTGCGACACAGGTCACCGGGGACCTTGTCGATGTGCGGACAGCGCGGATGGAAGGCGCACCCGCTCGGTGGGTTGAGCAGGCTGGGCGGGTTGCCCGGGATCGGGATCAGCCGGGTGTTGGCGTCGCCGGCGACCTCGGGGATGCTCCCGAGCAGGCCCCACGTGTAGGGCATCTCGGGGTGGGTGAGGATCTCGCGCGTCGCGCCGTACTCCACGGCCCGTCCGCCGTACATCACCATCGTGGTGTCGGAGAGCTCGGCGACCACGCCCAGGTCGTGGGTGATGATGATGACCGCGGAGTTGAACTCGCGCTGCAGGTCTTGGAGCAGGTCGAGGATCTGCGCCTGCACCGTCACGTCGAGCGCTGTGGTCGGCTCGTCGGCGATGAGCAGCTGCGGGTCGTTGACCAGCGCCATCGCGATCATCGCGCGCTGCCGCATGCCTCCGGAGAACTGGTGCGGGTAGTCGTCGACCCGGCGGTTGGCCTGCGGGATGCCGACCCGGTCGAGCATCTCGATCGCGCGCTTCTTCGCCTCCCCTCGGGACACCCGGTGGTGGATCCGGTAGCACTCCGAGATCTGGTCGCCGACGGTGTAGAACGGGTGCAGGGCGGTGAGGGCGTCCTGGAAGATCATCGCGATGCTGTTGCCGCGGATCTTGCGCATCCGCTCCTCGGGGGCCCCGATGACCTCCTGACCGTCGACCCGGATCGAACCCGAGAGGCGGGTGTGCTTCGGGTCGTGCAGACCCAGCACCGCCATCGACGACACGCTCTTGCCCGAGCCCGACTCCCCCACGATGCCGAGCGTCTTGCCGCGTTCGACGGTGTAGGAGAGATCGGTGACGGCCTGGACGAGTCCGTCGTGCGTCGGGAACTTGACGGTCAGCTGCTCGACGACGAGGAACGGGTCGCTCGGGTTGGCCGGAGCGGCCATGTCATCGGCGCGCTCGAAGGTGTCGGTGCTCATACGACTCTTTTCGTGGGAAGCGGGTGGCGGACGGCCGTGGTCCGTCAGGCGATGCTCACCCGTGGGTCGATAAAGCTGTACAGGATGTCGACCAGCAGATTGGCCACGACGACCAGGATGGCCGAGACCAGGACGCTGGCGCTCACGACGTTGATGTCCATCGGGGGCTGCAGCGCCTGGAGACTCCAGTTGCCGATGCCGTCGATGCCGAAGATCCGTTCGGTGAAGATCGTGCCGGCGAGCAGGGTCGCGAAGTCGAGGCCGAAGATCGTGACCACCGGGACGATCGCCGCCCTCAGGGCGTGCTTGAACAGCACCGTGTTGGTGCGCACCCCCTTGGCGTTGGCGGTCCGGATGAAGTCCTCGTTCAGGGTCTCCACCATCTGCCCACGCGTGAACCGCGCGTACGACGTGCAGTTGGTCAGCCCGAGAACCAGCCAGGGCAGGGCCATGTACGCGATCGTCTTCCCCGGATTGGACGTGATCGGGTAGTACCCCGTGTTGGGGAACAGCTTCAGCTGCAGCGACAGATAGATCCAGGCGAGCAGCGCGACCAGGTAGTACGGGATCGAGGAGACGATCAACGAGCCGCCGACCAGTAATCGATCGGCGAAGGTTCCTCGCCATCGTGCGGCCAAGGCACCCAGGATCACGCCGAGGACCAGATACATCGAGGCGCCGCCGACCGCGACGGTCATGGTCGCCGGGTACTTCGTCTTGAGGTCGTGCCAGACGGTGTTGCTGGTCATCTGCGAGATGCCGAGGCATGGCGCGGGGCAGTTGTAACCCTTGCCGTCGGAGTACACGTTGTGCCGGCCGACGAAGATGCCCTTCGCCCAGATGGCGTAGTTGGTGGCGACGGGCTTGTCGAAGCCCATCTCGTGCTTGATCGAGGCCAGGACCGGTGCGGGGCATCGTCCGTTGTGGAGCTTTTCGCAGGCGTTCCGGGCGGGACTGTCCCCCAAGCCCTTGAAGAACAGCACGAACACGAAGATCGAGGTCAAGATCACCACGAGGATCGAGCTGAGCACCCGGCGAATGATGAATCCCGTCATCCCTGGCTTCCTTTGGGTTGTGGGTGGTGGGTGGTGGGGCACGGCGTGAGCCGTACCCCACCACCCGGATGACTGGTGTCGGTCAGCTGACCGACCAGTCGACCGGCTGGGTCACTGCTGCACCCAGATGTTCTTCCAGGTCGGCATACCCAGGGTGTTGTCGTCGTTGTCGCCCATGATCTTCGATCCGTGGGCCTGGGCAACACCCGTGTAGTACGTCGGGAACAGCGGGAAGTACTTGTGCGCGATCTGCGAGTCAAGTTGGTTCCACGCGTCCGCCTGGTCGGCCAGAGGCATCTTCTGGATGGCATCCATCCGGTTGTCCACAGCCTTGTTGCTGAAGGCGGTGTAGTTCGTACCGAACGAGTGCGTGTGCGTCGGGTCGGTGGATCCGAACAGGGTCGGCAGCCACGTGGAGCCCGACGGCCAGTCGGAGCACCAACCGGCCGAACGCACGTTGATGTCCTCGCTGGTGTTGTCACGCGCCGCGGGGTAGTTCGCCGTGGTCGTCGGCACCGGGGTGGCCTTGAAGCCGGCCTCGGTCAGTGCCTTGACGATGGCGTCCTTCGACTTGACGTTCACCGGGTCGTCGGTGCGGAACAGGAACTTGATCTCGTACCCCAGAGCGTTGGCCGACTTCAGCAGTGCCCGCGCCTTCGCGGCGTTGGTGTCGAAGCCCTGGCGACCGGTGACGTTGTACGGCGTGCGGCCGGGCAGGCCCGGAGGCATCAGGTTGGTCGCCGGGATGGCGTTCACGTTCGGGATCAGGCCGGTGGCCAGGATCACGTTCTTGTACGGGTAGGCCCACGACAGAGCCTCACGCACCTTCTTGTTGGTGATCTTCCGGTTGTCGGGAGCCCAGTAGTAGGTGCACGGTGAGCCACCCAGCGTCAGGCGGTCGGCCGCCTTCTGCTTCATCTGCTGGAAGTCCGGCGCGAGCAGGTCGTCGTAGGTCAACGTGGTCTGACCGGAACCGGTGTCGGCGAGCAGGATCTGGTCGATCTTCTCCGACTGCTGCTGCAGCTTGAAGTCGTACCCGTCGGGGTACTGCGTGCGAGCCGGGTCGGTGTTGGGGTCCCAGTACGGGTTCTTGACCAGCACCAGCTCCTTG
>JAICSK010000172.1 GCA_025936915.1 Nocardioides sp. | reverse complement strand
TTCATCTCCAACGGCATCCTGGCCGACCTCGTCATCGTCGTCGCCCGCACCGACCCCGACGCCGGCCACCAGGGCATCTCGCTGCTCGTGGTCGAGCGCGGCATGGAGGGCTTCGCGCGCGGCCGCAACCTCGACAAGATCGGCCAGCACGCCCAGGACACCGCCGAGCTGTTCTTCGACCACGTGCGCGTGCCCAAGGAGAACCTGCTCGGCTCCGAGGGCGACGGCTTCGTCCAGCTGATGACCAACCTCGCCCAGGAGCGGCTGTCGATGGCGGTGAGCGCGGCCACGGCCTGCGAGACCCTCGTCGACCTCTCCCTGGCCTACGTCAAGGAGCGCACGGCGTTCGGCCGCCCGATCGGCACGTTCCAGCACACCCGGTTCACCCTCGCCGAGATGGCGACCGAGGCCCGGATCGCCCGCGTCTTCGTCGACGACTGCGTCGCCCGACACGTCCGCGGTGAGCTCGACGCCGCGACCGCGTCGATGGCGAAGTGGTGGACCACCGAGCTCCAGAACAGGATCGTCGACCGGGCCGTGCAGCTCCACGGCGGCTACGGCTACATGACCGAGTACCCGGTCGCCCGCGCGTTCGTGAACTCCCGCGTCGCGACGATCTACGGCGGGACCACCGAGATCCAGAAGGAGATCATCGGCCGATCCCTGGGCCTGTGAGCGCGGCGGTGCCACCATGACGGCATGACCGTGCTGGACGAGCGCCGGGAGATCGAGCAGGTGGTCGAAGGCCGGACGGTCCTCGACGCGATGACGCGCACGGTCGCGACCCATGGCGACCGACCGGCGTACAGCGACCAGGTCGCGAGCGGTACCTCGACCCCGACCGGTGCCTGGCGGACGCTCACCTGGTCGGAGCTCCACGAGACGGCATGCGCGGTCGCGGCGACGCTGGTCGCGCACGGCCTCGAGCGCGGCGCGACGGTCGCGATCATGGCCACCAACCGGATCGAGCACGTCGTCGCCGACCACGCCGCACTGCTCGCCGGTGGTGTGCCGATGTCGATCTACAACACGCTCGCACCCGAGCAGGTCTCCTACATCGCGGGCCACGCCGAGCCGCAGGTCGTCCTCCTCGAGGCGGCCGACCATCTGGAGCGATGGCGTCGGGCGCTGTCCGAGGTCGGGTCGATCCGACTCGTGGTCGGCATCGGCGATGCGGTGTACGACGACCCGCGGTTCGTCACCTGGGACGATCTGATCGCCGAGGGCCGCGACCTGCCCCAGGCCGAGGTCGACGCCCGGGCAGCCGCCGTACGCCCCGAGGACCCGGCGACGATCCTCTACACGTCCGGCACGACCGGCGACCCGAAGGGCGTCGTCCTCACGCACGCCAACGTGGTCTACGGGTGCGAGTCGACGTTGCGGCGCAACGGTCGGGAGCCGAGCAACGTCACGCTCTCCTACCTCCCCTACGCGCACATCGCCGAACGGATCCTGAGCATGTACCTCCCGCCGTACCACGGCGACTGGCACGTCCACCTGGTCGGCGACCCGGGCGTCCTCGTGCCGGCCCTGGTCGACGTCCGGCCGATCCAGTTCTTCGGCGTCCCCCGCGTCTGGGAGAAGATCCGGGCCGGCCTGGCCGGGATGCTCGCGCAGGAGGCCGACGCCGACCGCAGGGCGGCGATCGAGGGAGCCATGCGGATCGGGCTCGAGTACGTCGAGTCGCTCCAGGAGGGGCGGACCGCCAGCCCCGAGCTCCAGCAGCGGTACGACGCGGTGTCGGCCGCCGTGCTCACCCCGGTCAGGGCTCGGCTCGGCCTCGACCGGGTCACCTGGGCCGGCTGCGCCTCCGCGCCGCTGCCGGTCGAGGTGGCTCGGGTCTTCGCCGGGCTGGGACTCGCGATCAACGACATCTACGGGATGACCGAGACCTGCGGGGCGGCGACCGGCTGCGGCCCGGGGAAGTTCCGCCTGGGCACCGTCGGCACGGCCCTGCCCGGGGTCGAGCTGGCGATCGCCGACGACGGCGAGGTCCTGATGCGCGGCCCGATCACGACCGTCGGCTACCACCGCCGCCCGGAGGCGACGTCGCAGCTCGTCGACGCCGACGGCTGGGTGCACAGCGGTGACATCGGCAGCATCGACGACGACGGTTACCTCTCGATCGTCGACCGGAAGAAGGAGCTGATCATCACCTCCGCCGGGAAGAACGTCGCACCCTCCAACATCGAGAGCCTGCTGAAGGAGTCGCCGATCATCGGGCACGCCCTGGCCTATGGCGACGACCGGCCCTACGTCGTCGCCCTCCTGACCCTCGACGCTGAGGTGGCGCCGGTGGTGGCGAAAGCCCGCGGCATCGACTTCACCGACCTCGCCGACCTGGCCGCGAAGCCGGAGATCCGGGCGATGGCCGAGTCCGCCGTCGACACCGCCAACACCCGGCTCTCGCGCCCCGAGCAGGTGAAGTCCTTCGAGCTCCTGCCGACCGAGTGGACCGCGGAGTCGGAGGAGCTGACGCCGACTCTCAAGCTGAAACGACGCGTCGTCCACACCAAGTACGCCGACGTGATCGACCGGCTGTACGGCTGGAGACCCGACCCGGGTATCTCCCTGCGCCGCCACCACTCCTGACTGACGGGGAGCACTCGGGCACGGGGCCCGAGACCCCCGCACACACGCACAGGGAGACCCCATGTCGCTCCACCACTTCGCCTTCGAGCCGGTGCCGGCCGTCGCCGACCCGCAACCGCACCCCTTCACCACCATCGACGATCCCCTGGGACCGCTTGCGGCACTGCCCGGGACCTGGACCGGGACCGGCTTCAACACCATCTGGCGGCCGCACTTCCCCTCGGGCGGCCAGGACCGCTTCCTCGAGCTGAACCAGACCTCCGAGACGTTGGTCTTCGAGGAGATCCCGGGAGCGATCCCCAACCGAGGACTGGACCAGAAGGACATCGAGATGTTCGGCGTCCACTACCTGCAGCAGATCTCGGACAGCGCGCTGTCGGCCGGCATCCACCTCGAGCCCGGCATCTGGGCCACCGTGCCCGCGACCACCGCGCCGCAGGAGCCGCCGACCGTCGTCCGGATGGCCTCGGTCCCGCACGGCACCGCCGTCCTCGCCCAGGGGAAGGCCTTCACCATCGCCGGACCGCCGGTGATCGACGCCACCGACATCATCCCGTTCTTCGGCAACGACCCGTCGGCCAAGGGCTCGTTCAAGGACGCCGAGCAGTCGTTCCCCGAGCTCGACCTGTCGACGAAGACGAAGTTCCGCCAGCCGTCCGACGCGACCACCCAGCCGGGGATCACCCAGGCCATGGTGAAGAACCCCAACGTCGTGCTGACCAAGGCGATCCAGGGCCAGGACATCGTGCGTACGACGGTCCTGCGCGTCGACGCGCGCAACAGCCAGCCGTTGAGCGCCGGCACCGCCAACACCTTCTTCCTGACCGAGAACGCCTCGGCGGACCACGTCACCGCGACGTTCTGGATCGAGAAGGTGAAGAAGCCGCACTCGAGCGGTCACTTCCTGCAGCTGCAGTACACCCAGACGGTGATGCTCGACTTCAACGGCCTGCGCTGGCCGCACGTGTCGGTGGCCACCCTGCGCAAGCAGAGCACCGGTGGCACGGCGCAGGAGGACCTGCCCACCGCACCCGGCGCCCGCGCCGGGCACGAGACAGAGCTGACCTGACCGGCTGACCTGACCGTCGTACGGCGGTCACGATCCGGCAACAGCTCGCAAACTCGGGGTAAACCCCGATGACGAGCGTCGGCGGCATCTGCTGGACTCCTCCCATGCATCGACAGATAGCGGGGAAACTGACCGGACGCGTCACGAAGTGGGTCGTGCTGGGCGTCTGGGTGATCGTCCTCATCGCCATGGGCGGTTTCGCCCAGAAGCTCACCGACGTCCAGAACAACGAGGCCTCGACCTGGCTCCCGGGCAGCGCCGAGTCCACCAAGGCCCTCGACAAGCTGAGTGCCTTCCAGGACCAGAACGACATTCCGACCGTCGTCGTCTACTACCGCGCCACGGGGCTCACCTCGAGCGACCTCTCGGCGATCAAGGGACAGCTGCCCGCGATCTCGGCGATGAAGGGCGTGGTCGGTCAGGCGCACGGCCCGGTCACGTCCAAGGACGGCGAGGTGGCCCAGACGGTCGTCACCTACAACTTCGGGAAGAACGGGTGGAACGACCTCCCCGACACCGCTGACAAGCTCAAGAAGATCATCAAGATCCCTGGTGTGACCGCCTACATCGCCGGTCAGGGCGGACAGGCGGCCGACTCGGCGTCGGCGTTCGCCGGCATCGACGGCACGCTGCTCTTCGCGACACTCGGCATCGTCATCCTGATCCTGCTGTTCACCTACCGCAGTCCCGTGCTCTGGATCCTGCCGATCATGTCCTCGGTCTTCGCGCTGTTCACCGCCGAGGGGCTCATCTACTTCCTGGCCAAGGACGCCGGCCTCACCGTCAACGGGCAGAGCCAGAGCATCCTGACCGTGCTGGTGATCGGCGCCGGGACGGACTACGCGCTGCTGCTGGTGGCGCGGTTCCGAGAGGAGCTACGGCGCCACGAGGACCGGCACGAGGCGATGGCCTTCGCCCTCCACCGAGCGGCCCCGGCGATCGTCGCGAGTGCGGCCACCGTCGTGGCCGGCATGCTGTGCCTGCTGCTCGCCGAGATGAACTCCACCGCCGGACTCGGTCCCGTGCTGGCCATCGGCGTCGCCGTGACGCTCGTGGTGATGATCACCCTGCTGCCGGCCCTGCTCGTCATCTGCGGCCGCTGGGTCTTCTGGCCTCGTCGCCCGACCTTCGCCAGCCCCGAGCCGACCGCCTCCGGCATGTGGGCACGGGTCGGCACCCGCGTGGCCCGTGCACCGCGCGCGGTGTGGGTCGTCACGACGGCGATCCTGCTCGTGGCGTGCCTCGGTCTGTTCCGCCTCGACGCCTCCGGCCTCTCGAGCGACCAGCAGTACACGAAGGTCTTCGACTCCCTCAAGGGACAGGCGCTCCTCGACAAGCACGGCCTGGTCGACACCTCGAGCCCGATCATGGTCGTGGCGAACGCCGGTCAGGCCGACCAGGTGCGCGCGGCGATGGCCGGCGTCCAGGGCCTCGCCGCACCGTCGCAACCGGTGGTCAAGGGCAGCACCGCGCTGATCACCCAGCCCGTGGCCGGTGACATCGCCGGGCAGGGAGCCTTCGACTCCGTCAAGGAGGTCCGGGCAGCCGTGCACCAGGTCTCGGGGGCCGACGCCCTGGTCGGCGGCACGAGTGCGATCTACCTCGACACCAACCAGGCGTCGTCACACGACAACAAGGTGATCATCCCGGTCACGCTCATCGTCGTGATGCTGATCCTGATGCTCCTCCTGCGGGCGGTCATCTCGCCGCTGCTGCTGATCGGGACCGTGATCTTGTCGTTCGGAGCCGCGCTCGGGATCTCGACGATGATCTTCCGGTTGCTCTACACCCACCTGTTCTCCAACGGGAGCGGGTTCGACCATGCCGACACGTCGTTCCCGTTGTTCGTCTTCGTCTTCCTGGTCGCCCTGGGCATCGACTACAACATCTTCCTGATGACCCGGGTGCGGGAGGAGACGCCACAACGCGGCACCCGCGAGGCCGCACTCGTGGCGCTGCGGGCGACCGGCGCCGTGATCACGTCCGCCGGTCTCGTCCTCGCCGCGACCTTCGCGGTGCTGGGCACGATCCCGTTCGTGTTCCTGGTCGAGATCGGCACCGCCGTGGCCCTGGGCGTCATCCTCGACACCTGGATCGTGCGGGCGATCCTGGTGACCGCCCTCAACCTCGACCTCGGCGCAAGGATCTGGTGGCCGAGCAGGCTCGACCCCGACGTCGAGCCGACGCCGGTCGAGGCCGCAGAACAGGTCGAGGCCCTCGACTGACCCGTGGGTCGGTCCCGGTTCAGCGCAGGCGGACCGGGACCGACTCGACGCCGTACACGATCGACTTGGCGTGGTAGGCCAGCTCGTCGGCAGGTACGGCGAGGGTCAGGTCGGGGAAGCGACGGGCGAGGGCGGGGTACGCCGCACGCAGCTCCATCCGGGCGAGCTCGGCGCCGACGCAGCGGTGGAAGCCATAGCCGAAGGCGAGGTGTGACGACGTGGCCCGGGCGGGGTCGAGCAGGTCTCCGGCGGGGTACGTGCGGGGGTCACGGTCGGCCGCCGGGAGATGCACCATCACGCACGATCCCTTGCGGATCCTGTGCCCGCCGACGGTCACCTCCTGCTTGGCGAACCGGGGGAAGGCGACCTGCACGACCGAGAGGTGGCGCAACAGCTCCTCCACGGTCGGGGTGACCGAGGTCGGGTCGTCGGCCATGCCGGCGTACAGCTCCGGCCGGCCGAGGAGCACGACCGTGCCGAGGGCGAGCATCGAGGCCGAGGTCTCGAGGCCGCCGGTGAACGCCCCGTCGGCCAGGCCGCCCAGGTCGAAGTCGCCGATCTCGTCGCCGTGCTCGCGGATGATCTGGCCGATCAGGCCCGGACCCGGGTCGGTGCGCTGTCGCTCGCACTCGGCGAAGAGGAAGTCGCGGGAGGCGCCGACGGCGCCCATGATCGCCGCACCGCCGATGCTGACGTCGAAGCGCGCCGACCCGAGCTTCCGGAACGTCTCGCGGTCCTCGTCGCGCAGCCCCAGCAGCTCGCAGATCACCAGGAACGGGATCGGGAACGCGAAGGTCTTCACCAGGTCGACGACGCCGTCGTTGTCGGCCGCGACCTGCTCGGTCTCGTCCAGCTGTCGGGCGATGATCCGGTCGATCGCCGGCTTGAGCCGGGCCAGCCGCCGCATCGTGAACTCGGGGGTGAGCAGCTTGCGCAGGCGGGTGTGCTCGGGCGGATCGGTGAAGCCCAGACCGCCGATGTCGCCGCCCTCGGCGCCGCTCCGGCCGTAGTAGGGCCGCACGTCGGTGGAGTACGACGTGAGGTCGCCGAGCACCTCGCGCGCCTCGGCGTCGCCGGTGACCAGCCACACCTCCATCCCCATGAACGTGACCAGCTTGGACACGGGATCCTGCGCTCGCAGCTCACCCACGCGCGGATGGGGGTCGGCCAGCTGCCGCTCGAGGGGCCAGGTGAGCCGATCGGGCACCCGGTGCAGCTGGGAGAGATCGATGCCGCCGGCCCGCGCCAGCACTCGGCGGCGGACGGCTCCCTTGACGGCTTCCAGCAGCGGCACGGACCAAGGGTACGGGTGGTGACCGTGAGAACCCTGAGAGGTAGGGCGACCGGCGTGGGGTCAGGGTTCCCAGTGCTCGCCGAGAGGACCCGTCGGTACGCCGTCCGCGTCCAGCCGGTCGAGCAGCAGCGCGGTCGCCGCGAG
>JAICSK010000151.1 GCA_025936915.1 Nocardioides sp. | reverse complement strand
TGACTCGGGTTGACCGTCGGGCCGCCGGAGGGACCCACGGTCGGTCCGGAGCTGGGCTGGTCGGTCGAGGTGCCGGTCGTGTTCGAGTGGTGCCCGTGGTGGTGGCCCGCGTGACCCACCTGGTGCCCGTGATGGGTGTGCACGACGCCGCCGACCATCGACGGGTTGCCGAGGGAGAAGCCGGAGCTGGTCGTGCCGTTGGGGACGGCGGTGTAGTCGCCGGCCAGGTAGGCCCGCTCGATCGCGAGCACCAGGGAGACGTACCGCTCGCTGTGGTTGTAGCGATAGACCGCCGACCGTTGCCCGGCGGTGGTCGACAGGTCGTCGGTGCCCGAGCAGAGGTAGACGGCCGAGGCGAGCGCTGCGTCGTAGATGTCCTGGGGGTTGCGCTGACCGTCGTTGTCGGCGTCGACGCCCACGATCGCCCACGTCGAGGGGATGAACTGCATCGGCCCGACGGCCCGGTCCCACCTGGTGTCGCCGTCGTACTGACCGGCGTCGGTGTCGGCGATCCTGGTCGTGCCGTGCTTGCCGTCGAGCGCCGGGCCGAAGATGCCGGGCTCGGCGATGCCGCGGTTGGTCAGCACGTTGCCGTCCGCGCGGCCGTGGTCGGACTCGACCCGGCCGATCGCCGCCACCAGCTGCCAAGGCATGTGGCACGAGCGGTCGGCGGTGTCGATGACGGTCGCCGCGCGTTGGTACGCCGCGAGCGCGACCGCCGGGATGCCGCTCGCCGACGCGGTGGAGACCACCTGGCGGGCGTTGCTGCGTGTCAGCGCGTGTGACGGGGTGATGCTGGCCGGCGCCTTGACCGCGTGGGCGGGGACCCGGGTGCCGTCGGGGAGGGCCTGAGGATCGGCGGCGGCCGAGGCGTTGGAACCCGTCGTGGCCAGACCGGCCGTCCAGGCTGCCGAGAGCACGGCGAGTGGCAGCAACGCCGACGCCTTCTGCGCCCTTCCGAACCTGAGCATCTTCTTCCTCTCGCAGGCCGGCTCACGCCGAACGGCACCGCGCAGATGCCGCGGCTCGAGTGCCGGCCACGCTTCGAGAGTTCCCTCCCTGACCATTCCTAAACGAGTGGGACCACCCGATGTTACGCACGAGTAGGCGTGGTCCGGGTCACTTCTCACCAGGCTTCACCGTCACGTCGAGACGCCCGACCCTCGTCCGTCGCCCGCCCGACCCCCGTCCGTCGCCCGTCCGTCGCCCGTCCGTCGCGGGCTCCGTCCGAGCCGTCCCCGACACCGATTGCGGCCCGGTTGGGCGCCTCGGCCACAATGGCCCGGTGACTCACGACCGGTCGGATGCACTCTTCGCGCGCGCGAGCACGGTCACGCCGGGTGGAGTCAACTCGCCGGTCCGCGCCTTCCGCGCCGTGGGCGGCACGCCGCGGTTCATCCACGCGGCCGACGGGGCCCGGCTGACCGACGTCGACGGTCGCGAGTACGTCGACCTGGTCGGCTCGTGGGGTCCGATGCTGCTGGGCCACGCACACCCCGAGGTGATGGCGGCGGTGCGCGAGGCGCTCGCCCGCGGCACGTCGTACGGCGCACCGACGGAGGCCGAGGTCGACCTCGCCGAGGAGATCGTCGGACGTACGCCGGTGGAGCAGGTTCGCCTCGTCTCCTCCGGCACGGAGGCCACCATGTCGGCGATCCGCCTCGCTCGCGGCTTCACCGGCCGCGACCTCGTCGTGAAGTTCGCCGGCTGCTACCACGGCCATGTGGATGCCCTGCTCGCGTCGGCGGGGTCGGGTCTGACCACGCTCGCCGTCCCCGGCACGCCCGGCGTGCCCGAGACCGCGACCGCGCTGACCCGGGTGCTGCCCTACGACGACCGCGACGCGGTGGCCGCGCTGTTCGCCGAGGAGGGCGAGCGGATCGCCTGCCTGATCACGGAGGCCGCCCCGGGCAACATGGGCGTGATCGCACCCGACCCCGGCTTCAACCAGTTCCTGGCCACCACCTGTGCCGCCCATGGCGCGCTGTTCGTCAGCGACGAGGTGATGACCGGGTTCCGCGTGTCGAAGACCGGTCAGTGGGGGCTCGACGGTGCGCTCGAGGGGTGGCAGCCCGACCTGATGACCTTCGGCAAGGTGATGGGCGGTGGGTTCCCGGCCGCGGCGTTCGGGGGGCGCACCGACGTGATGCAGCAGCTGTCGCCGGTCGGGCCCGTCTACCAGGCCGGCACCCTGTCGGGCAACCCGATCGCCGCGACCGCCGGGCTGACCACACTGCGGCTGGCGACGGACGGCGTGTACGCACGGATCACCGAGGTCGGCGACGCGATCAAGGACGCCGCGGACAAGGCGCTGTCCGACGCCGGGGTCCCGCACGTCGTCTCGTCGGCCGGCACCATGTTCTCGGTCTTCTTCACCGACGGGCGGGTGCGCGACTTCGACGACGCCCAGCGCCAGGACACCGCGGCGTACGCCGCGTTCTTCCACGCGATGCTCGACCGCGGTGTGTACCTGCCACCCTCGGCGTACGAGGCATGGTTCGTGTCCTCGGCGCACGACGACGCTGCCGTGGAGACGATCCTGGCGGCACTGCCGGCGGCCGCCGCGGCCGCCCGGGAGGCAGCCCGTGGCTGAGCAGACCACGGTCCACCTCGTCCGGCACGGCGAGGTGCACAACCCCGAGGGAGTCCTCTACGGCCGGCGCGACGGCTACCACCTCTCAGAGCTCGGGCGCGAGATGGCCGAGCGGATCGGGAAGGCTCTCGGAGAGCGCGACGTCGTGCACCTACGGACGTCGCCACTGGAGCGGGCGCAGGAGACCGCCGCCCCGCTCGCCGCCGTGCGCGGCCTGACGCCGGTCCTCGACCCCCGGGTGATCGAGTCGGCCAACGTGTTCGAGGGCAAGCGGTTCGGCCACGGCGACAACGCCCTGCGCAAGCCGGGCACGTGGGTGCACCTGTGGAACCCGTGGAAGCCCTCGTGGGGCGAGCCGTACAAGGAGATCGTGGCCCGGATGCTCGCCGCGATCCACGACGCGCGGGATGCTGCCCGGGGACATGAGGCGGCGGTCGTCTCCCACCAGCTGCCGATCTGGGTCACCCGGCTCGCGTTGGAGAAACGGTCGTTCCTGCACGATCCGCGCCGCCGGCAGTGCACGCTGTGCTCGGTCACCTCGCTGCAGTTCACCGGCGACGACCTCACCACGATCAGCTACTCCGAGCCGGCCGGCGACCTGATCCCGGTCCGCGACAAGCGGGCGCCGTTCTCGGCGGGCAACGCACCGGAGGCGAGGAAGCCGTAGGTGGTGACCAGGCGTGTGCTCTCGACGCTCGCGGCGGCGGCTCTCGTGCTGACCGCGAGCGGCTGCTCCTCCCTCCACGGACTTCGCGGCACCGAGGGCAAGCAGTACGTCGAGGGCGACGGCGGGGTCCGCACGATCTCGGTGGCCGACCGCACCGACCCGATCGACTTCGCCGGCAGGGACCTCGACGGCAAGCCACTCTCGCTGTCCTCGATGCGCGGGAAGCCGACGGTGATCACCGTCTGGTGGGCCGGCTGCCCGCCGTGCCGAAAGGAGGCGCCGCTGCTCGTCGGCGCGCAGAAGCAGCTCGGCGACAGTGCCCGCTTCGTCGGCATCGACGTCCGCGACGCCGGCACGGCCGGACCGAAGACGTTCGAGCAGCAGTTCGGCATCGGCTGGCCGTCGTTCTACTCACCGGGCGGGGAGGCGCTGCTCGCGTTCCCCGGCACCCTGACCCCGAACTCCATCCCGGCCACCGTCGTGCTCGACGACCGAGGTCGGGTGGCGGCCAGCATCATCGGGCCGATCCCCTCGCAGCTGACGCTGGTGCAGGTCGTGCAGGACGTGGCGAGCCATGGGTGACTGGTTCCAGCAGCAGGCGTCGTCCGGCTCGTTGGTGCTGGCGATCCCGGTCGCGCTGGTCGCCGGACTGGTCTCCTTCTTCTCCCCCTGCGTGATCCCGCTGCTGCCCGGGTACCTGTCCTACGCCACCGGGCTCTCCGGCGCCGACCTCGAGCACGCGCGCCGCGGCCGGATGCTGGCGGGGGCGGTCCTGTTCGTCCTCGGCTTCTCGGCGGTGTACGTCGTGGTCGGCTTCACCGCGGGCTCCTTCGGCACCTGGCTGGTCCGCTCGCGCACCCAGCTCGAGGTGGCGCTCGGCATCATGCTGGTGCTCCTGGGCCTGGCCTTCGCGGGACTGGTCCCGTTCCTGCAGCGCGACGTCCGCGTCCACACCGTCCCGGCGGTCGGACTGGGCGCGGCACCGGTGCTGGGCTTCCTGTTCGGTCTCGGCTGGACACCCTGCGTCGGCCCGACCCTCGGCGCGATCATCACCCTGGGGATCAACGAGGGAACGGCGGGCCGCGGCGCCCTGCTGGCCGCGATCTACTGCTTCGGACTCGGCCTGCCGTTCATCGTGGCGGCGCTCGCGTACCGCCGGGCCCTGGGCGCGTTCCGGGTGATCCGCCGACACCAGCAATGGGTGACCCGGATCGGTGGGGCGATGCTGGTCCTGGTCGGGCTCGCCCTGATCACCGGTTGGTGGGACCAGGCGGTCACCTGGCTGCAGCTCCACCTCGTGAACAACTCGACGGTGGCGGTCTGACCCGGTGAGCACGACCGACGAGACGCGCTACGACCCGTTGACTCCGACCGAGCCGCCCGGCCTCCCCGACCGGCAGGCCGGCGAGCTGACGGCATGGGAGCTTCTGCGTTGGGGCTGGCGCCAGCTGACGTCGATGCGCACGGCGCTGGTCCTGCTGCTGCTCCTCGCGCTCGGCGCGATCCCGGGCTCGGTGATCCCCCAGCAGGGGGTGGACGCGCTGAAGACGGAGAACTGGCAGGCTGCCCACCCGCACCTGACGCCGATCTACCAGAAGCTGAGCCTCTTCAACGTCTACCACTCGCCGTGGTTCGCCGCGATCTACCTGCTGCTGATGGTCTCGTTGGTCGGGTGCATCGTGCCGCGGCTGTTCGTCTACTGGCGCGGCTACCGCAAGCAGCCGCCCCCGGCTCCCCGCAACCTGACCCGGCTGCCGGACCACGCGTCGTACACCACCGAGGAGGGGCCGGACGTCGTCCTGCTCCGGGCCGCACGGACCCTGTCGCGGCGCCACCGGCTGGCGACGTCGGGCGACGGTACGACGTTCGAGGGTGCCGACGAGGGCTGGGTCGCCGCCGAGCGCGGGCAGCTGCGGGAGGCGGGCAACCTCCTCTTCCACCTGTCGGTGCTGATCGTGCTCGTGGGCTTCGGGATCGGGAGCCTCTTCGGCTACAAGGGCGGCGTCATCCTGGTCGTGGGCAACGGCTTCTCCAACCAGCTGACCCAGTACGACGACTTCGACCCCGGCTCGCTGTTCAACGCAGACAAGATGGAGCCGTTCTGCTTCACCGTCCACGACTTCTCGGTGCAGTGGATCACCTCCGGGCCGCGCCAGGGGATGGCCCGGAAGTTCCAGGCTCCACTGACCTACCGGACGTCGTGTCAGGGTGACCCGTCGTCGTGGTCGCCGCAGCAGAGCTACGACCTCAGGGTCAACCACCCGCTGACCATCGGCGGCACCCAGATCTTCCTGATCGGCCACGGCTACGCACCGGTGATCACCGTCCGCGACGGCCAGGGCCACAAGCTGTACGACGGGCCGACGGTGTTCCTGCCGGAGAGCTCGAACTTCGAGTCGTTCGGAGTGGTCAAGGCACCGGGTCTCGAGGCCGGCCAGGACATCGGCCTCGAGGGCCTGTTCTTCCCGACCTTCGCGCTCGTGCACGGCGACCCGATCAACGTGATGGGCGACGACAAGAACCCGACGATCTCGATGCTCGCCTACGTCGGCGACCTGGGTCTCAACACCGGTGTGCCGCAGTCGGTCTACACGATGGACAAGGCCGGCATGCGACAGCTGAAGAAGCCGGACGGGAAGATGTTCCGGGTCGACCTCCAGCCGGGACAGACGGTCGCGCTGCCCGACGGCGCGGGGTCGGTGACCTTCCACGGCGTGCGCCACTGGACCCGCCTGCAGATCAGTCGCACCCCCGACGTCTGGGTCACGCTGCTCGGCGTGGTCCTGGCCCTGGTCGGCCTGCTCGGCTCGCTGTTCATCCGGCCGCGCCGGGTCTGGGTACGGGCTCGCCGGCAGGACGGGACGACCCTGGTCGAGGTGGCCGCCCTGGACCGGTCGGGGGGCGGTGACCTGGCCCCCGTAGTCTCGTCGGTGGTGGAGGCGTTGCAGGGCGAGCCCGCTCGCGACGCCGAGGGCCGGCGTACCGAGGAAGGAACGCGCGCATGAGCCACGACCTGGGCATCAGCACCGGCACCTGGGAGCACCTCAGCAACCAGGCGATCGCTGCCGCCGGTGTCGTCTACTTCCTCGCCCTGGTCGCCCACCTCGTCGAGTGGAGCGCGCTCAGGTCGCTGCCGGTCACGGCCGTGGCGCGCGCCGCGGTCCCGGCCGGCGGTCCGCCCGTGACTGAAGAGGCGCCGCCGCGGTCCGCCCCCCCGGACGAGTCGACCAGGTTCCGGATCGCGATGTTCGGCAACCTCGCGCTGATGCTGACCGTGATCGCGGCGGTCGCCCACTTCGTCGCGCTGCTCGGCCGCGCCGAGGCCGCGGGCAGGGTGCCCTGGGGCAACATGTACGAGTTCACGATCTCGGGCTCGTTCGTGGTCGTCGCCGGCTACCTGCTGCTGCGCAAGAGGTTCGGGCTGGCCTGGATGGGCCCGATCGTGACCGCCATGGTGCTGGTCCTGCTGATGGTCGCCGTGCTCTGGCTGTACTCGCCGGTCGAGCCGCTGACCGAGGCGCTGAACTCCCCGTGGCTGGTGATCCACGTGATGTCGGCGATGATCGCCACGGGTGCGTTCACGCTGGGTGGGATCACGTCGGCGCTGTACCTCGTGCGATCGCGGGCCGAGAGGCGCGGGTCCGACGTCGACCGCGGGTACGTCGCGCGGTTGCCGTCACTGCCGACCCTCGACCGGGTGTCCTACCGGATCCACGCCTTCGCCTTCCCGGTCTGGACGTTCGCGGTGCTGATCAGCGGTCCGATCTGGGCGCACCAGGCGTGGTCGTCGTACTGGAACTGGGACCCGAAGGAGGTGTGCGCCTTCATCACCTGGGTGGTGTACGCCGCCTACCTGCACGCCCGCGCGACCGCGGGCTGGCGCGGCCGCAACGCCGCGATCCTGGCGCTGGTCGGTGTCGCGACGCTGTGGTTCAACTTCATCGGGATCAACTACTTCTCGACGACCAGCCAGCACTCCTACGCCAGCGGTGCCCAGGTCTCGAGCCAGGTGGCCCGCTGACCGTCCGTCCGCGAGCCGGTCAGGCCTGGTCCTCGGGCCCCTTCTTCCGTGAGATGCGGGCCAGGAACTCGTCGTCGTCGTCGGGACCGTAGGGCCGGACGTAGTCGTCGTCCTCGTGCCGTCGAATCCGTGGGAAACCCTCCAGCAGGAACCTGGCGGCGTAGTAGGACCCCACGGCAACGACCACCAGGAGCAGGACGAACCTCCACACGGCACCAGACTAGGTCGGTCGTGGTGGTGGATGTGGGGTCTCGGGGATTCTGGTCGATTCGCGGCGGTGTCTACCCTGTCCGGGTGAAGGAGTTCTGGATCTACACCGGCCTGCGGCTGCTGCTGTTCGCCGCGTCGGTGGCCGTCGTCGGCGGGATCTGGCTCGCGGTCGCCGACTCGGCCAACGTGATGTGGGTCCTGGTCATCTCGCTGGTCCTCAGCGGGGTCGCGTCGTACGTCGTGCTCGGACGGCCGCGCAACGCCCTGGCCCACCACGTCGACGAGCGCGCTCGCCGTGCCTCGGAGAAGTTCGAGGAGCTGAAGGCGAAAGAGGACGCGGAGTAACGGCACCGGCTCCCGATGCTTCGCAGCTTTCGCACGTTGCCGCGGGTCCGACGGGTGAGTAACGGTGCGAGCTGTCGCTCAGCGGCGCCGGTTGATCTGGCGGCCGATCCGAGCCTCCGACTGCCCGGTGAGCTTGGCGATCAGCTTGACCCGCATCTTCCACGCCGCGAAGCCGGCCACCACGATCACCAGCAGGATGAACCAGAACATGGGGCCAGCCTAGACGGGCGGTGGCTGGTCAGCTGCCGATCGCGAGGCCGACAAGGAGGCCGAGGCCGTAGAGCAGCTCCGCGATCCCGGTCAGCTGGAGCACCGGGATCAGGCCGGGCCCGACGCCGCCGGCGCGCACGAGCACGGCTGCCCGCAGCGAAGGCACGACGTACACCAGCGCGAGCAGGGCCGACCACGTGGTGGCCAGAGCGACCGTGACCAGGGCGACCAGCGCCAGAAGCAGGAGCACCACGTAGAGCAGCCGGGTGCGCGAGTCGCCCAGCCGGACGGCCAGCGTGATCTTGCCGGCACCGCGGTCGGTCGGGATGTCGCGCAGGTTGTTGGCGACCAGGATCGCGCACGCGATCGCGCCGACACCGACAGCGGCCGCCACCCCGGCGGCCTGCCACGTCTGTGTCTGCACGTACGCCGTGCCGATCACCGCGACCAGCCCGAAGAACACGAAGACCATGACCTCGCCGAGCCCGAGGTAGCCGTAGGGCCTGGAGCCGCCGGTGTAGAACCAGGCCGCGACGACGCACAGCAGGCCGACCGCGACCAGCCACCACAGGGTCGTCGCCGCCAGCACCAGCCCGGCCACGGCGGCCACGCCGAAGGCCAGGAATGCCGCGCGCCTCACCGCGCCTGGCGAGGCGGTGCCCGATCCCACCAGGCGCATCGGGCCGACCCGGTCGGCGTCGGTGCCGCGGATGCCGTCGGAGTAGTCGTTGGCGTAGTTCACGCCGACCTGCAGGGCGAGGGCGACCACCAGGGCCAGCAGCGCCTTCCACCACACCGCGCCGTCGTCGTACGCCGCGACGCCCGTGCCGGCGAGGACCGGTGAGATCGCGGCGGGCAGGGTGCGGGGACGCGCGCCGGCGACCCAGGCGGCCGCGGACGGCCCTGGCGTTGGCATGCCGGGATTCAAGCAGTCGCGACCGAGGGATCCAGTGCATGGGTCGCCAGGAACCTCTCGGCCGCCCGCGCCGCCGGGTGGAGCACGACG
>JAICSK010000266.1 GCA_025936915.1 Nocardioides sp. | reverse complement strand
TCGCCGGCTTGACGCCGTTCTTCGCCTCCCGCCAGGTGTTCTGCGGGTCCGGTCGGGTGGGCATCGGGCCGGCGGGGGAGCAGCCCGGCTTCCAGCTGTCCCAGCGGGCGGACTACATCGAGGTCGAGGTCGGTCTGGAGACGACACTCAAGCGCGGCATCATCAACACCCGGGACGAGCCGCACGCCGACGCCGACAAGTACCGGCGGTTGCACGTCATCATCGGTGACGCCAACCTCGCCGAATACTCCACCTATCTCAAGGTCGGTACCACAGCGCTGGTGCTGGATCTGATCGAAGCCGGCGAACGCTTCGACGACCTACGGCTGGTCGATGCGGTGCGGGCAGTGCATACGATCAGCCACGACCCGTCCCTGAAGGCGACGGTGGAAGTGGCCGGTGGCCGCCATCTCACCGGCCTGGATCTGCAACGCGCCTACCACGAGCGGGTCGCGCGGTTCTACGCGCGCAACGGCGGCCCGGATGACACGACCGATGACAGTGCCGACATCGCTGAACAGGTCCTCAGCACTTGGGGTGAGGTGCTCGACGCGCTCGCACGGGACCCGATGGAGTGCGCCGACCGGCTCGACTGGCCGGCCAAGCTCCGGCTACTCGAGGGCTACCGAGCTCGCGACGGTCTGGGATGGGCCTCACCGCGGCTGCAGCTGGTGGATCTGCAGTACTCCGACGTGCGGATGCACAAAGGCTTGTACAACCGCCTGGTGGCCCGTGGCTCGATGAAGCGGCTGGTTACCGAGGAGGAGGTGCGGGCAGCCATCACCCGGCCACCGGAGGACACCCGCGCTTACTTCCGCGGTCGGTGTCTGGAGCGCTACGCCACCGAGGTGGCGGCCGCATCGTGGGATTCGGTGATCTTCGATCTCGGCCGTGAGTCGCTGGTGCGGATCCCGACACTGGAACCGCTGCGGGGGACCCGCGCGCATGTCGGCGCGCTGCTGGACGCCTCGAGCACCGCTGCGGAACTGGTCGCGGCGCTCACCCGAGGCTGATCACCCGACTGACCTGGCGACGTTTGTCAGCGCTGGTGGGTACTGGTTGTCGGGGTTGCTGGGTACTGTTTGAGCAGAGACAACTCGGTCCGGGAGGCGAAATGTCCCAGGAGAAGGTGCAGCGCCAAGGCGGCGGCGACGACGACGAGACGAACGATGGTGCGCCCGCTGGTCAGGAACGTCGGGAGAAGCTCGGCGAGGATGTGGACGCGATCCTTGACGAGATCGACGATGTGCTCGAAGAGAACGCCGAGGATTTCGTGCGGGCCTATGTCCAAAAGGGCGGCCAGTGACAGGCCGGTCGAGCGGTCCGGGCATTATAGTCGTCAACAGCGGGTAACTGACGCACGACAGACTGGTACATGGCAGTTGCGACAACGGGAGCTAGGAGACGATCACAACCGATGGACCAGTCCTCGGTCGGACGCTATCCGGGCGCAGCCCTGCCGGCGTCGTACTTCATGGTGGGCAGCTCGTCGTTCACCGATTTCCTTGCCGCGACGTCGCCTGAGCTGTTGCCAGGACGGGGAATGAGCGGAGCGGGCACAGTTCCGGCCGGCACCGAACCGGTGGTCAGCCGGCACGGCACGACCATCGTCGCGGCCGTCTTCCGGGGCGGGGTGCTCATCGCGGGGGACCGGCGAGCGACGGCCGGCAACCTGATAGCCCAGCGCGACATGGAGAAAGTGTTCGTCGTCGACGACTACTCGGCGGTGGGTATCGCCGGGACGGCTGCCGTCGCGGTGGAGATGGTGCGATTGTTCGCCGTCGAACTGCAGCACTACGAGAAGATCGAAGGGGTGCAGCTGACCCTGGACGGCAAAGCGAACAGACTCGCCGGCATGGTTCGGGGCAATCTCGAAGGTGCCATGCGGGGGCTGGCGGCGGTGCCGCTTTTCGTCGGCTACGACCTTGATGCGACCGATCCGGACCGGGCCGGTCGCATCGTCTCCTACGACGTCGTGGGCGGCCGGTACGACGAAACACTCGGATACCATTCGGTGGGCTCAGGTTCGTTGTTCGCCCGCTCATCGATGAAAAAGTTGCATGATCCGATGATGGAGGTCGACGCCGCGGTCCGGGTCGCCATGGAGGCTCTCTACGACGCCGCCGACGACGATAGCGCGACCGGCGGGCTGGACCCGGTCCGCCGGATCTACCCGGTGGTGGTCACGGTGACCGCGGCGGACGGGGCCGTCCGGATGTCCGACGAGCAAGCGGGTCAAGTCGCCGATCTGGTGGTGGAAACCCGCAAACGCAAACCCGGTGGCTGACGTTGCCTCGCCCTTCCCACAAGATCCGCCTCACCCAGGAGTTCGCGCTGTGACGATGCCGTTCTACGCCTCGGTCGAGCAGGTCATGCGCGACCGCTCCGAGCTCGCCCGCAAGGGCATCGCTCGAGGTCGCGGTGTCGTCGTGCTCAGTTACTCCCGCGGGGTGCTGTTCGTCGCCGAGAACCTGTCCACCGCCCTGCATAAGGTCTCGGAGATCTACGATCGGATCGGCTTCGCT
>JAICSK010000234.1 GCA_025936915.1 Nocardioides sp. | reverse complement strand
GTTGGACTCGAGCGAGACCGCTGGTGGGTGGCGGGAGCCAGTCGTCCGCAGGAGTGGTGGCGGCTTCGCCGAGGCGAGTCAGGTCGCGAAGCGAAGCAGGGCTCGCGGGGACTTGCCTGCGAGCCTGGTCGTAGGAGAGTTGGCGGAGGCTTCGCAGCGCGGCCAACGCCGACTCGAACTTGGGGCTCGGCGCGGCGGATACGACGACTGGGAATCTGAGGGTCTGGAGCGCCGGGGATGCTTCGTCGATGCCGAGCCGGTGGAGATCCCACATTGCCGCCCTGCCCTGGACGTGAATGTGCCGTTCCGCACGGCGTGCCGTCATGAAGAGGTCATCGGACGTGTGGCCGTCGCCCGACGGTCCGCGCTCCACGGCAGCGACTCGACGCGTGAGTCGACTGCGTACGGCGGCTGCAGCGGACAACAACTGAACGGTCTCCCGGGCCGCGGCTAGCAGTCGTGGGTCGGTGAGAAGCTCCTCGCCTTCGGACGTGCGGTTCGCCAGCCCGAGGTCGAGATGGGACCTGATGAGGTCATCGGCTGCGCCGAGATAGCTCGCGGCCGAGTTCCAAGGGCTCGGGCCACCACCCTCCCGTTGGGCTGCTGTGGCCAGATGGCGACCGAATGACCGAACGTCCTCGGCGTCTGGCCCGACAAGCCTTCCCAGAAGGTCGACGTGCTGACCGGCGGTGCGGAGGAACCGCAGGTATCCGAAGAGCTCTTGGCGGGCATCATCAGCGTTCGTGAAGCGGTCCTGCGGCAGTGAGGTGGCGTTGACGAGGGCGCTGTGAGCTCGTCCGACGAGGTCGCCGTAGGTGGCGTCGGTTCGATGAGAGGCCGGTTCTGCCGGCATGAGGGCGCGTTGCACCATGGCACCTCCCGAGATCGGTGCTGTGTGAGGAATAGGTGGGCAGGTGAGGTCAGCGGCTGAGCTGAGGACCGCCTCGCTTCAGTCGTGGTCGGGGAACGGCTTGACGTCCTTCGGCGCGCTGGGCGTCTTGGGTCTGTCGGAGCGCGTGCCGGTAGGCGTCCTCGCGACGACTGCCAGGAGCTGGCGGTGGCCCGAGGGATCCGTCCGCGTCGGCGACGTCGTACTCCTCGCGATAGGCGGCCGCGAGCGAACCGAGCTCATCGGCACGCCTGGTGATCAGCTCTGCCCGCTGGCGGAGGTAGGGCTCCCAGCCCGGATGCCCCGTATCAGGCGGAGGCAGCCACGGCAGAGGGCCTCCCGCCGGCGAGCCGAGGGGAATGCCGAGGAGCTGGCGGTGATCCTCGATGCGCGTGGCCACGACGAGGGCGGGGGAGTGGACGTGGTGCAGGTCCTCGAGCGCGACGGCATCGGCAAGCAACCGTTGGGTGTCCCTGCCATTTCCGCTGGCGTGGGCCAGCACTCGAGCGAGGTACGACGCCCCTGCGCCGTTGACGAGCTCCTCGCGCAGTTCGGCGGGCAGTGGCTCGGCAGCGACTCTGAGTGCGTCGTGGGCGGCGAGGCCCCACGCGTGTTGGTAGCGGGTGGTGAGCGTGGCCAGGGATGTCGCGCATTCGACGGTCCGGTTGATGGTGTCGCGCGCCGAGTTCTCGAGGCTGCTGCGCGCCAGCACACCGCAAAGAAGTTCGCGCGCGGTCTTGGGCGGCTCTGGTTCGATCGCGCAGTCGGTCTCGATCGGCTGGTCCGTCGCGGCGTACCAGGTGGTGCCTGCGCGTGCACGTGTGGAGGCGACGTAGAGGGCCTCTCGGCTGAGGTCGCTCGTGACGAGGGCGTGCGCGGTGTCTGTTGTCGTCCCCTGGGTGCGGTGGGCCGTCACGGCGTAGCCGAGCTCGACCGATTCGGCGACGTACTCGGCGGGGAGTCGTGTCTGTCCTCGTTCGTTCAGCCGTTTCACGGTCAGGGAGCCGTCTCGGTGCCGGCGCGTGACACGCCATGCATCCCCGTTGCGCACCCAACCGCCGCGACCGCATCGCAAGGTGCGGGCGTTGGTGCGGGTGAGGATCCAGTCGCCGGAGCCGGCGAGGTTTCCGTCGTGGAGCGGAACGCCCTGGGGCTCGACCTCGCCGATGGCGATCCGTTCCGTCCGGGCCCGGGCATTGAGGACAGTCACGTCTTGGGTCGTGCCGGCGACCAGAACCGAGGTCAAACCGTTGCGGACGTCCTGCGCCCAGGCGTCGTACGCCGCCGTGAGCATCGCATCGCGAGGACCCGCATGGATCCGACCTCGCTCGTCGTAGAAGTCGAGGGCGGATGGATCGCCTCGGCGAAGCCCGAGAGTGGCGTCGGCTTCCCGTGGGTCGACGAATCGGTGCAGGTCGGTGAGGTACGCCGCGCCGACCTCGCGTTCGAGCAACCGAAGGGCACCGCCTGCGTCGACCGAGGCCAGCTGGGCGGGATCGCCGAGGAGGCGTACGGCAGCGCCTGCTTCGGTGGCGAGCTGGACAAGCTCATCCAGGTGGAGGGTCCCGGCCATGCCCGCCTCGTCGACGAGCACCAGATCACCAGCCCGCAGAGTGAACCACTCGTCGACTGGTGCTCCTGCGTGATCGTTCTCGAACAGGAACTTGTGCAGGTTGTCCGCGCGCAGGCCGAGCTCGGCGCCCAGGACCTCGGCGGCCTTGGAGCTGCTGGCGAGGGCGACCACGCGACCGCCGTTGGACTGCCAGGCATCCGACAGCGCCCGCATCGCCGTGGTCTTGCCTGCGCCGGCTGGGCCGATGCCAACCACCAAGCGGTACGGCGACGACGCGAAGGCCTCGACGAGCTCACGTTGTCCCTCGTCGAGCCGGAGGCCGGAGGAGGACTCCTGGATCGCCAGAGCCGCCTCGAGCACCACCTCGTCCACGTGCGGTGCCGTGGCCGCGCGGCCGGCGTCGACCAGGCGGTCCTCGGCCAGCAAAACGGTGCTCGTGGTGAATCGTTCGGAACCGTGCGGGACGAAGACGCTCTGTTCGTCGCTCGCGCGGATGAGCTCGGCGGGCTCGCTGATCAGCTCCGGCTCTGAGATCCGGATCGACAACGTCGGTCCGGTCGCCTCGGCGACGACATCCTTGATCAGCTGGTCGCGAGCGTCTGCCCCTTCCAGCCTGATCGATCGCGTCAGTCGTTCGGCCTCGGCGTGGACATTCCACACGGTCCACGTGGACCGGTGCCCGGCAACCGCGCGCACGACCTGACCGGCGAGCACGTGCACAATCGATGCGTTCGGGGTGATGGTCGGTTGTGGCCGCGCGGTGCACGCAGAAACGAGGCGCCCAAGCCGGCGCTCGCCGATCACCTCTCGCGCCTGCCGCGTCCAGTCCTGAACCTGGTCGGCGAGGGCTCGGCCCGGGCCCTTCCCCTCTCTCGTCTCGAGGGTCGCTTGCTGGGCGAGCTGAAGCTGAGTCGCACGACCAGGCTCATAACCGTGCGCGTCGCGATACTCACGGCGGAGCTCGGTCAGCCGCGCCTCGATGAGGGCACGACGTCGGGAGAAGTGCCGAATGAGCTCGGGCGGTGTGCCCACGACCTCGCGGACGGGCCGCTTCTCCGGCGTGGAACTCGGTCGCTCTTCGAACCGCAGGCCGAGTCGTCGCGCGAGTGCGTCCTCGAGCCTGGTGTTGTAACGCTCCGAGGCGGCGACACCCAAAGCGTGGAGACCGCGCGCGTCCAGGGCTCGCCAATGGCCGTCGACGCCACGGACCTTGTTCGCCACGGCGACGTGGGTGTGCAGATCCGGATCGCCGGTCCTCGACTCGCGGTGGTCGAAGGCCGCGCACACCAGACCGTCCGTGTCGATCTGCGCAGCGCCTCCATGTCCGGTGCGGGTGAATGCGGCGTGTGTCTCGATCCAGCCGATCACGTTATGGACTGCTTCGTGATGGGCTTCCTCGACCGCGTGTCGGACCTCCGCGCCGCCGAGCGCCCACAACACGGACACCGACTTCACAGGGCTGAACACCAGGTCGAAACCGGCCACCGCCCGACGACCTCGACGGGCCTCGTTCGCCGCGATGCCGTTCCTCTCTATCGTGGACGGCGGCCGGCCGTTCAGGGTCGTGAACTCGTCGATGCGTTGGTTCAGACGGTCTACGTACGGCGCGAGGTGGGCGTAGGACGGGTACGCCGAGCCGAGTCGTGTGGATGACTCGGGCGACCCGGCCG
>JAICSK010000238.1 GCA_025936915.1 Nocardioides sp. | reverse complement strand
GGTCGCGTCCGATGAAGCCGATCAGCCGTGTCTGCACGTCGGCGTCGTCCGGCACGGCGACCGGGGGGCCGTACTGGCCGGAGCTGCGCAGGAGCTCGTCCAGCGGCTCCATCCCGGCGAGCATCCCGGCGCACAGCTCGGCGTCGAGGGACTCGTCCTGGCCGGTCGCGCGGGCGAGGTCCCAGGTGTGCAGGAAGATGTCCGAGGTGTAGAACCTGTCGATCGCCTGGGCGAGCGGCATCGACCCGGTGTGGGTGTTGCTGAACTCCGCGTCGGCCGTCGTGGGATCGTCGAGCAGGTCCTGCACGGCGTTCCGATGGACGACCCAGGCCGCGGCCGGCTGCTCGCTCACCGGCGGACCGGGTGGCAACCGGAGCGCGGAGCCGGCGCTGATAAAGGCCGCCGACCACTCCACGAGGTGAGCGACGACGTCGCGCGCTGTCCAGCCGGCCACGGGAGCCTCGGCCGACCAGTCGGTGGTGCCGTGCACCCGCCGCGTGAAGTCGTCGGCGATCAGCCGGTGCCGGCGGGGCGGCGCGGCCATGACCAGCTCAGAGGGAGCCATCGGCCAGCATCGCGTCGATCGCGGCGTACCCGTCGTTGACGCCGACCTCCATCCCGCTGCGCAGCCAGGCATCGCGCGCCTCGAAGCTGTCGCAGAGCGACGTCGCGTGCAGGCGCGTGCGACCGTCGCCGAGGTCCTCGAACGTCACCGTCTCCAGGGCGACGCCGTCGGGCATGCCCTCCCACGTGAAGGTCTGCACGATCCGGTCGGGGCGCACGGTGTGGAAGCAGCCGCGGAACACCTGATCGTCGCCGTCGCTGTCGTCGCCGTGGAAGCGGAACGACCCGCCCTCGGTGGCGTCCCAGCGATCGATGACCACGGTGCTGTCGGCCGGGCCGACCCACCGCGCGTAGAGGTCGCGGTCGGTGTGGGCACGGAACAGCTGGTCGGGCGTACCGGCGAAGTCGCGCCAGATGTGGATGACCGGGACGGTCGGGTCGGCCTCGATCGCGGTCTGGTCGTAGCGCATGTGGGTGGGTGCGGTGGTCATGATGCGGTCCCCTCCTTCGGGGCGTCGATGCGGTCGTGCCGCGTGTCGTCGTTCAGCTCGGCCAGGACGTCGTCCAGGCGCTGGAAACGCTCCTCCGCGCGGCGGCGGTAGCGCTCGATCCACTTCGTCATCAGGTCGAACACCTCGGCTTCCAGGTGCACGGGGCGGCGCTGGGCGTCCCGGCTGCGGGTGACCAGCCCGGCCTCCTCGAGCACCTTGAGGTGCTTGGAGACCGCCTGGATGCTGACGGCGTACGGCGCCGCGAGGTCGCCGACGGTCGCGTCACCCTCGGTCAGCCGGGTCACCATGTCGCGCCGGGTCGGGTCGGCCAGGGCGGCGAAGACCCGGGAGAGCCGGTCGTCCATCTCGTCCTTTCTTCAACCATCCGGTTGAAGATCAAGGTAGACCGACCCCAGTACCGTTGTCAACCCTGTGGTTGACAAAGGCTCTCAGGCGGGCTCAGCCGGCTGCCGCGTCGTTCGCGATGGCCTGCTTGAGGGCGGCGCCCAGGGTCGACTTGAAGGCCGGCTGACCGTCGCCGTAGACCGCGATCACGTGGCGCAGGATCGGGAAGGAGCTTCCGCCCTGGGCCTGGGTGTAGACGGGCTCGACGTACAGCACCTTGCCGGCCAGCGGCACCGTGAGCAGGTTGCCGAGCACGACCTTGGAGTTGCCGCCGCGCTGCAGGGTGAGCGCCTTGGAGATCTGGTTGTCCGACTCGATGTCGTTCTGGATCTGGGCGGGAGACTCGAACTGCTGCCCGGAGGGGAACTCCAGCAGCGTGAACCGCCCGTAGTCGGCCCCCGGCGTCGCGTCGACGCTGAGGAACCCGGCGAGGTCGCGGTTGTTGAGGGTCACCATCGGGGTCGACAGGGAGTAGACCGAGGAGCCGTCGCCGGTGGGTGTCAGCGACATGTACGCCGACGGCAGGGTCGGGGCGGAGCGGCTCGCTCCCGTGGCGAAGGCGGCGACGGTGGGGTCACTGGGGACCTTCCAGAACGCGCTGCCGTTGTAGAAGTCGCCGGGATCGGTGACGTGGTAGCTGGTGAGCAGGCTGCGCTGCACGTCGAAGAGGTCCTGCGGGTAACGCAGATGGGGCAGCAGGCCGGCCGGGATGTCGGCCTGCGGCTTGACCAGCCCCGGGAACGCGCTCTCCCACGACCTCAGCAGCGGGTCGGGCTGGCTGCCCTGGTTCCACTCGTAGAGCGTGACCTGGCCGGTGTAGGCGTCGACCACCGCCTTGACCGAGTTGCGCAGGTAGTTCACCGGGCGGTTGGCCTGTGCGACCGTCGACCCGCTCTTGGTCAGCGAGCTGGTGGTCGCGTTGCGCAGGTTGACCTGCTGCGAGTCGGGGTAGGTCGACGACGAGGTGTACCCGTCGACGACCCACTGCACCTTGCCGTCGACCACCGCCGGGTAGACGTCGCCGTCGAGGGTCAGCCACGGGGCGACCTTCGCGACGCGCGAGCGCGGGTTGCGCACGGTCAGCAGCTGTGAGCCGCTGTTGACGTCGCCGGAGAACAGGATGTTCGGGTCGTGCAGCTTCACGGCGTACAGGAAGCGGGTGAAGCGCGAGCCGATCGGCACGCCCCCGCCGCCGTCGTACGTCGTGTGCACGCCCTGGGCCGCGCCGCTGCTGCCGGGGTAGTCGAACTCGAGGTTCTTCGTGCTTCCCGTCGGCTGCCCGACGATGGAGTACGACGGGGAGTTCTGGCCGAAGTAGATGCGCGGCTGGTCGACCGTGATCTGGTTCTGCGGCGGCAGCCCGCCGTTGATGAAGTCGGGCGTCCCGGTCTTCTCGTCCATCCGGTTCGTCGGCGCGGCGACCACGCCGTACCCGTGGGTGTAGACGAGGTGCTTGTTGGCCCAGGTCTGGCGCGGGATGCCCGACAGGTTCAGCTCCCGCACGGCGATCGCGACGTCCTGGTCACGGTTCTGGATCGGGTAGTGGTCGATGTCCAGCGTCGACTTGAACTGGTAGTAGGCCTGCAGCTCCTGCTTGACGTTGAACGTCGGCGTGAGCTGGTTGGGGTCCAGCAGCCGGATCTGGGCCGAGCGCTGCGCCGCCGCGGCCGACGTCGACCCGGACGAGCCGCCGAACTCCTGCGTCGTCACCTGATGGTCGAGTCCGAACGCCGACAACGTCGCGGCCTGGTTGCGCTCGATGGTGGTGCGGTCGAGGGTCGCGGCGCTGGGCTGCTCCCGGTAGCGGTGCACGAACGACGGGTAGAGGCCTCCGATGATGTACGACGCGGCGTACATCCCGACGACGCCGAGCACCATCCACCGGGCCCGGCCGAGTCGCACGTTGGCGAACAGCAGCACAGCGAGCAGGATCGCGACGACCATCAGGATCGTCCGTGCGGGCAGGGTGGCGTGGACGTCGGTGTAGGACATGCCGGTGACCGGACCGCGGTTGGACGTGGTGAGCGAGTAGCGGCCCAGCCAGAACGTCGCGGCCTTCAGCAGCAGCCAGAGGCCGAGCAGCACCGAGACCTGCGCCTTGAACGCCGGCGTGACCCGGCGTCCGGGGCCGCGCGGCCGGATCCGGAACGCGCCGTACAGATATCCGGCCACCACCGTGACGACCAGGCAGACGATCACGATCGAGGTGAGGTAGGAGACCACCATCCGGTGGAACGGCAGCACCTCCACGTAGTAGGAGATGTCGCGGTGGAACTGCGGGTCGGTCCGGTGCCACGGTTGCGCGTGCCGCCAGAGCACGTAGGTCTGCCAGTGGTGGGAGGCGCGGGTGCCGGCGTGGACACCGAGGTAGAGCGCGACCACGGCGATCAACCAGAGCCGCACCTTCGACTCGTAGCGCAGGAACCGCCGCCGCCACGGGCGTCGTGGGTCGGGACGGTGCCGCGGCCGGCGCTTGATCACCAGCACCAGCGAGGCGCCCACG